>NZ_JAKLTE010000040.1:0-5172 GCF_022014395.1 Photobacterium sp. WH77
TAAATCTATGTAAAGAAATATACGAAAAATTTATACGACTTGATGTCGTTGAATAAAATGTTCAATGTAGGAGTATCGATGAAAGATTTATTTCCGGGAAACTTTAAAGAATCAGAAGAAAACTTAAGGGAAGTCTGGGATTCATGCATTTTTGTATTTGACGCCAACATTCTTCTTAATTTATATCGATATTCTGATGCTACAAGGAATGAATTTCTGCGCCTATTGGAAAAGATCAAGGATAGGGTCTGGTTGCCACACCGAGCTGCCGAGGAATATCTTAGCAATCGATTATCGGTGATTGATCAGTAAGAGCAATCTTACGATTCGACCATTAAATCTATTAATAATCTTAAAAGTGACCTAGATAACGCACGACAACATCCATTCGTTAGTAAGCAAACAATGGGTGATGTCGATTCTGTATTTAATGCGTTATGCGAAGAGTTATTGAAAAACAAGAAAGTCCATACCCAACGAATATCAAATGATGAGATTAAAAATTCGATTTCTCAAATATTTAAAAATAGGGTCGGCTTACCTTTCGATAAGGAAAAGTTGGAGCAACTGATCGTTGATGGCGAAGAACGCTACAAACAGAAAATCCCACCTGGATTCAAAGACGCATCAAAGTCATCTGAAAGTGAAGTGTTTACTGATAAATGTAGGAAATATGGTGATCTTATTGTCTGGAAACAGGTACTTGAACACTCTAGTGAGGTAGAAAAGGGGGTTGTACTTGTTACTGACGACAAGAAGGAGGATTGGTGGGAGAGGTTTAAAGGCAAGACGGTGGGGCCCCGACCAGAGTTGGTGAAAGAATTTAAGGATAGTACGAGTAATACCTTCCATATGTATCAGGCCGATCGGTTTCTTGAGTTAGCAAGGGAGAACCTTGGTGAACAAGTAAGCCCAGAGATTGTTGAAGAGATTCGAGAAGTAAGGCGCCGAGACAAAATGGCTTTCCTCAAAAAGCAGGAGTTTGACTCGATTAATCGCAAAAAAGTCAAAATTAACCACATGATGCAAGAGCTTGACCATACTCGTCATCAGTTAATGGCATATGAAAGTGAAATGGCTTCTCTACAAGAAAAACGCCATATGCTTGAGGCTGAAAGGTTGGAGATTAGAAAATACCGAGAGAACTTTAACGATGCTGATCGTGAAATGGATATGGAGCCAATCATGCGCCACTATTCGAATATAAATGAAAACTACCTTATGGTTCGGAGTAAATTAGAAGAATCAAAAGATAGATACAAAGAGCTACAACATAGAACAATGCAGCTTGAACACGAATTAGCTCAGCGCATGAAATATATTGAACAAGAAAATGCAGCGGACTCGTAAACTCGCCGCTGATTTTGGCGTTATAAAACTCGTAAAATATGGCTTCGTTCGAAAAAGGAACAATAATGGCTAGAGGATATCCAACAGATTGGAAGAAATTCTGTGATATTGAAAAAACGTATGGCGGTTTTTCTCATTACACATTAAAAGCTGGGACTGCAATTGGTGATATTAATCGATTCGCTGCTAGATATGCGCTAGCAGAAGACTTTAATGGCATTTCAATTAGTAACTCAACAGAAAATACGATGTTAGGTTACGAAGCTTTAATGAGATCGCTATTTATTTGGAGTACATCAGAAACTTATCATCAACTGTTGCCAATAGGCTCTGGAGGTAAGTATACGTATTTAAGTTATTCTTCTACAGAGAAGACGAGTTTGCGGAGTGCCCTTACAGCTATTGGGCGTGATATGAATATTTTTTATGATTTTATTGCTAATAGCCCAAACTTAGATCAGCCACATAGAGATTCTGTTAACGCCTTTTTAGCGGGGCATGACTATAATCCAACGAGGTTATTATCAAGTATCCGTCATGTATTTGGGCATGGTGAACTAAGTGCAAATGTAAAAGGGGTTAGCCCAAAATCAATTAATAGAATCACCACTGTCTTAAAGGACGTGATACTAGGGAAAATTGATTCCCATTTCAGCGTATTAGTTCAGAATCACCCTCAATACTCAAACGTGTAAGTTTTATAACAAATAAGGATACGTGTCGCGCAGCCGACACTTCTATCCGGGTGTTGAACAAGCCCGGACAGCCTTATTAAGCAAATTGGTCGATTGGCATTCGGTGGGGGTTGCGTCCGCGGTTTTCTTCAGGACAAGCGCAGCCGGGAAGTGACCACGGTGTGTTTCACTTCAATGGGTTACCGCCTGAATTCGGTCATGTGTTGGCTTTCTCCTCGTTGATGATGCTACGCCATTCTCCTTATTGTGTTTGCCTTCCGGCTATCCCGGTCGGGTGATGCCGACGCAGTGCATTGCATGCTGGCAGCATGGGCAGTCCCGTGTTGCTTTCAGTGGCTCGGTTTTCACAGACAACTGCCATGTCGGCAAGCTGAGTGTATTTACAAGGACCGTCACGTCAAAGCACAGGCAAAATAGTCTCGCTACCTTGTTGAGCCTCGGGCGGGCATTGTCTACAATGGCGCACTTTGTACATACATCAGGTCATGAACATGAGCGACACTAACGATAAACCAGCTTTACCCGATCATCTTGCCGGTAACCCTCGCAGCCCACACTATGTTGCAGAGTGTTTTGAACACCATATCGGCATTCGTCTGAATGGCAAAGAGCGTACTGATGTTGAAGAATATTGCATCAGTGAGGGTTGGGTCAAAATCCCTTCACCGAAAGCAAAAGATCGTTTTGGTCAGCCAATGTTGATCAAACTGAAAGGCCAAGTAGAAGCTTTCTATAAATAAGTAGTTTTTTACTGCTTATAATCCAACACATAGAGTGAGAAAACTGCCAGCTCTATGTGTTGGATCAACTGTCTGTATAAACCTCTCGGCAGCTTTCATATCCCCATGCTCGTTATTTATACTTGTTACTAAACGTTTGGCGTTTAATGCAATTTAAGCGTTTACGTCATTGGTGAGTTACAAAATGTGCTTATTCATCCCAGATTGTGGCGCTATATAAAAGGAGGTGATTTTGAACCAGGAAGGTTTTAAGGGCGAACAATTACCACTTCAAAAAGAACTCATTAATTCTGCATGTATATTTTTTATTTTTAGCCTCTTGGAGACTAGTGATTCGTGATATTCCCAAAAGCGTTAACTATTGGTGACAAAATAGGTTTCTTTTCACCGTCATCACCGGCAACCGTATTCGCACCCAATCGATTTTCAAGAGCGAAAGCCTACCTGGAAGGTCAAGGGTTTGAGCTGGTTGAAGGAGCCTTGACAGGATGTTCAGACTCATATCGCTCTGGATCAATTCAGGCCAGGGCTGAAGAGTTCAATCAGCTTATCCGAGATCCAAGCATTCGATGCATTATGTCGACCATTGGCGGTAATAACAGTAATTCATTATTGCCATATATTGATTACAAGGCTCTGAGAAAAGATCCAAGAATCATTGTTGGTTATTCCGATGTGACTGCACTTTTACTTGGTATTTATGCACAAACGGGTCTTGTCACTTTTTATGGACCCGCTTTAGTGGCATCGTTTGGTGAGTTTCCGCCTTTAGTTGATGACACTTTTCAGTCATTTCTGGATATATTGAGCTCAGAGAAAAGTGAATATCAATATGTCATGCCTGAACGCTGGACAGACGTTAAACTGGATTGGGAAACACAAAATACGGCAAAGCCTGTTTTTAGCAACGAATGGATATTTCTTGGGGGCGAGAAAATCACCGGGCGTATTATTGGCGGTAACCTGAATACCATGGCAGGTATTTGGGGAAGCCATTATATGCCTGAAATACACTCAGGTGACATACTGTTCATTGAAGACTCATTAAAAGGAATTGAAACTGTTGAACGTTCGTTTGCTCACTTAAAGGTTTGTGGCGTCTTTGACAAGGTTGGAGCGATTGTGCTTGGTAAGCATGAGCTTTTTGATGACAAAGGAACAAGTCGTTCGCCATTAGACGTCTTGCTTGAAGTTCTTAATGGTCAGAACATGCCAATATTATATGGCTTTGACAGTTGTCATACTCATCCCATGTTGGTGACACCTTTAGGTGTGCAAGCCAGCATTGACTTTGATAATCAGATTTTTCAGCTGGAAAGCCAGTGGTTAGCCGGGAAATAACCAATGATTCAGATGTCAACAGCTATTACCAGGACAGACACATTATGCTTGGTTAGGACAATAGCCATTACCAGGACAGGCACACTATTCGTAGTTGAATTCGGGGATAATTGATGATTAAGAGGAAATATGAAATTTCTTAGTCCGGATCAGTATCAAAAAGCCTGTCATGAGCGGTTTGATTATTATCTGAATCAAATACGGAGGCTGTTGCCAGCAGCAAGAGTCGAGCATGTGGGAGCGTCATCTGTTCCAGGTGTTATTTCAAAAGGTGATCTTGATATCTTGATCGGCGTTGATGCGCACGAGCTGGAAGCTTCTGCGCGTATTTTGCTCACCTTGGGGTTCCAAGAAAAGAAAAACACACTGAGAACAGCTGAACTATGCATGCTTGAGTCAACAAGCGAAGATGTGGCTTTTCAGGTGGTAGCGATAGGCTCAGAGTTCGAGTGCTTTGTGGATTTTCGTGACAGGTTACGCGCATCTCCAGATTTAGTGGTTCAGTACAATGTGTTAAAGAAATCGTGCGAGGGTTTGTCACACGACGAGTACCGTGAAAAGAAGTCGACGTTTATTGAGCACGTTTTAGCGCAGGTACAGCACGAGAGATAACAAGGACAGTCATGATAGCTACAAGGACAGTCACGCATAATGATAGTTACAAGGACAGTCACGCATAAGTCAGAGCCAGACAGACCTGTACCAGATTCAAAAATTCGCTTTCATATTCTTTTTATAAAGACTGATTTACAGCATGCTGGAATACAAAGTCAGATTTTATGTCTTTTACATGATTTCCAGGCGAGCAGCAGCATACGAATGTATCGCTGTTGAGGATCTGTTTGCTGTGGATGGGTTAAGGGAGCTGTGCACCGGTTCGGCGCTGCCGGTTCAATTTCGGCAAAACAGCTTGAATTGACGAGGTGGTGCCAATGAGGGGGCCTGTTGCTATCTTGGTGCAGATATTCAACCACGAAGCTGTGTTAAAACCGAGCCGTTCAAGGATGGGATGCTGGGTTGAGTGGATATGGTGATGTTTTCCTTCC
>NZ_JAKLTE010000041.1:0-3659 GCF_022014395.1 Photobacterium sp. WH77
TATAAATAATGTGATTGATATTGGCCCCTTCAGTGGGGCTTTATCGGGAAATTACACACATGAAAATAATATGAATTATGATAGACAGTATTATTTATTGACCGAGGATAGCCAATCTGGACCCTATATGCTGGTTAAAAATAAAAAATCTGATGAAGGTTTGTCAAGATTGTTAGCTATGCGTTCAATAAAGCGTCAAGTTCTTGGTCCGGGGTATATAAATATTACTCCCGATTTCAGATAATAAGTGCGACATTCATGGGAAGGTGTAGAAGAGGAAGCCAACTGCTAAAAGTGGTACGCTCTTCTCGCCAAAGAAACAAGCAGTACTACCATGAATTATCAGCAGTTGACCGAGGGCAGAAGATACCAGATTTCTGCTCTTTTGGAACGGGGAATTTCGGTTTCTGAAATAGCTAAAACAGTTCAGTGCCATCGCTCTACGGTATACCGGGAGCTTAAACGCGGCCGCAAAGGCAGTCAGTATTGCCCAAACAAAGCCCAGGCGTTAGCAATCAAAAAACGCACATCAGCGCGTAAATACCGAATACCTCAGGAGCGTGTTGATTTTATCCGCCTCCTTTTAGAAGCGGATTGGAGTCCAGAGCAGATTTCCAGTGTATTAACGAAAATCGGTGCCGCTGTCAGCCATGAGTGGATCTACCGATTTGTTGCGCAGGATAAGCGCTTGGGTGGCAAGTTATATCGCCACTTGAGGCAAGGACACAAGCGGTATCGTCGCGGTAAAAAAGAGAAAGCGCCAGCGATCAAGAATGCTGTTTCGATCGATGATAGGCCAAGCATCGTTGACAGTAAGGAGCGATTTGGTGATTGGGAAATCGGCACCGTATTAGGCAAGCACGGCTCTGGAGCTATGGTGACTATTTTAGAGCGTAAAACACGATTTTACGTGGTAAAGAAAGTGCCCTCTAAGTCAGCAGATGATGTTACCAAAGCCACAATAGAACTACTGATGCCTTATAAGAAACATGTCCATACC
This sequence comes from Photobacterium sp. WH77, assembly GCF_022014395.1. Classification (NCBI taxonomy): domain Bacteria; kingdom Pseudomonadati; phylum Pseudomonadota; class Gammaproteobacteria; order Vibrionales; family Vibrionaceae; genus Photobacterium; species Photobacterium sp. WH77. Next base: position 1,001 of record NZ_JAKLTE010000041.1, read on the forward strand.
ATCACGGCAGATAACGGGAGAGAATTTGCCGGTCATGAAACGATCGCAAAGGAGTTGGAGGCTGATGTGTACTTTGCTCACCCTTACAGCTCTTGGGAACGTGGAGCTAATGAGAATGCTAATGGTCTTTTAAGGCAATATGTGAAGAAAGGAACCGACCTAACAACGGTAACAGACAGCGATATTGAATTCGCTTTATCGCGGATAAATTATCGTCCAAGAAAGTGTTTAGGCTTCAAGCAGCCAGCCATTGTATTTGAAGAAATGACTTTGGCTACTTGATATTGGAGAGTGTCGCACTTCGAAGTTGAATTCGGGCTCTTGGAGATAATGGCAACTTTAAACCTTGTGATTATCATGAGGTCTTGCCAGCAGGTCTAGTGTCTGAGAAATTTAAAAATATTTTGGATTCATTTCAGCTCCCCGGAGTCGATTTTTACCCTGCTTATATAGAAAATCGAGGGAATATCTGGAAAGAGCATTATCTGATTCATATTTGGCAAAATCATCGAGCCTTACATCCGAAGCGATCTGTCTATGATGGTACGTATGAAGATGATCGGTTTATTTTGGAGAAAATGTCGTTAAATGAAGAAGTCTTAAATAAGGTTCCTTTACATGAGAGATTAGTCTTTAGATTGAATGAAGATCCCCAATATCTCTACCATGAGTCAGTTGTTGTTGCGTTAAAAGCAGCTGGGTTGACTGGTGTTAATTTTCTGAACATTCAGAACTGGGGGCCAGGCTCTGCTTTTGCTACAGAAGAAGAGGAAGACGATTTTTATAATAACTTGTAACTGATATTAATAATGTGATTGATATTGGCCCCTTAAAAGGGGCTTTAATGATAGATACGCTGGCTGTAATAGCCTTTGACTCAGAGACTTGTGGCTAGGTAAGTTCATCGGGAAATGATATGTATGAAAATAACATAAAGTACGACAACGAATACTATATCTTGAGAGAAAATTCAGAATCTGGTGCTTACATGCTAGGTCAGCGTATGGATTCAGACGAGGGATTAGAACACCTAATGTCAATTCATTCAATTCGTCGTCGTGTGCTAGGGCCTGGTAAAGTTAAAGTTTCACATGGTGATATGAGTAATTTTAAGCCTTTTGATTACCATGAAACAGCAGAGCAGCTGGTATCTGAAAAGTTCAGGCAAGTTTTGTTGCCGTTTAACTTACCTGGTATTGATTTCTATCAAGCAGATATCATTCATAATAATAGTATCTGGCATGATCATTATTTTATGCACATATGGAACCATTATAGTGTGATCCATAAAGGCCGCTCAAAAATAGATGGTACTTATAGAAATGATGATTTCATATTAGAGGAGTTATCATTAGATGAAAATGTGCTAGATAAAATACTCCTTGAAAAACGATTAGTATTCACATTGGAAGAAAAGCCTAAGTTTCTGTTCCATGAAACTGTTGTAAAAGCACTCCGTGATGCTAATGTAACTGGTGTGAGTTTTATTCGTGTTAATGAGTGGTCTATTGGATCAACATTCGATGATGATGAACTTTATGACAGTCTTTAGTAGTAAAAATTTGAAAAAAATTAAATCGATATATTTGAAGCTATAGGATATGTGACACCATGAAATATGACAGTCAGTACTATATTTTGAGAGAGAATCATGAGTCAGGCGCATATATGCTTGGGCATACAGAGGGTACTGATGAAGGATTGTTCAGCCTGATGTCATTGCGTTCAATTAGTCGTCGAGTATTAGGGCCAGGAAAAGTGAAAGTATATGATGGTAATACATCAAAGTTTTTCCCTTGTGATTATCATGAAACGGCAGAACAATTGGTTTCTGAAAAATTCAGGTAAGTTCTGGCGCCGTTTCACTTACCCGGTGTAGATTTTTATCAAACCAATATCGTCAATGGCGATAAAATTTGGTCAGAACACTATTATATGCATATCTGGAATCATCACAAAGCAATCCATCATGGACGGTCAAAAATAGATGGCACTTATGTAGATGATGATTTTACGTTAGAGGTGTTGTCATTGGATGAAAATGTACTAGATAAAATCCCCCTAGAAAAACGATTAGTATTCACATTGGAAGAGAAGCCTAAATTTCTGTTCCATGAAACAGTTGTGCAAGCACTTCGTGAGGTAAATCTCACAGGTTTGAGTTTTCAGCGGGTAGATGAATGGTCAATTGGTTCGGCCTTTGAATAACAGACTATTACTACAATGGCTGCCTAAAGTGCTTCTGGCGGCCATATATTTTTTCAATATTCTGGATTATTAACGTTTTGAGAGATGGTCAATGAGAAGGCGAATCGTGTGATGGCAAGAAAATGAAATATGATAGCCAATACTACATGTTAAACGAAAGTGATCGTGCAACGAGTTATATGTTAGATCAAGTTGAAGGTTCAGATGATGGGTTAGAGAGATTAATGTCTCTTTTTCCTATTCACCGAAAAGTGCTGGGGCCGGGTCGGGTAGGTATATCTGAAGGTAATCGCGCTAAGTTTCAACCGTGTGACTATCATGAAACCGCAGAGCAGTTGGTCTCTGAAAAATTCAGGCAAGTTCTGGCACCGTTTAACTTACCTGGCGTGGACTTTTATCAAACCAATATCGTCAATGGCGATAAAATTTGGTCAGAACACTATTACATGCA
>NZ_JAKLTE010000042.1:0-2368 GCF_022014395.1 Photobacterium sp. WH77
AAAACCCCTTGGGTGTTGTATGGTTAAGCCTCACGGGCAATTAGTACAGGTTAGCTGAGCGCCTCACAACGCTTACACACCCTGCCTATCAACGTTCTAGTCTCGAACAGCCCTTCAGGAGGCTCAAAGCCTCAGGGATGACTCATCTCAGGGCCAGCTTCCCGCTTAGATGCTTTCAGCGGTTATCTGTGCCGAACTTAGCTACCGGGCAATGCGTCTGGCGACACAACCCGAACACCAGCGGTTCGTTCACTCCGGTCCTCTCGTACTAGGAGCAACTCCCTTCAATCATCCAGCGCCCACGGCAGATAGGGACCGAACTGTCTCACGACGTTCTAAACCCAGCTCGCGTACCACTTTAAATGGCGAACAGCCATACCCTTGGGACCGACTTCAGCCCCAGGATGTGATGAGCCGACATCGAGGTGCCAAACACCGCCGTCGATATGAACTCTTGGGCGGTATCAGCCTGTTATCCCCGGAGTACCTTTTATCCGTTGAGCGATGGCCCTTCCATTCAGAACCACCGGATCACTATGACCTGCTTTCGCACCTGCTCGAACCGTCATTCTCGCAGTTAAGCGGGCTTATGCCATTGCACTAACCTCACGATGTCCGACCGTGATTAGCCCACCTTCGTGCTCCTCCGTTACGCTTTGGGAGGAGACCGCCCCAGTCAAACTACCCACCAGGCACTGTCCGCACCCCGGATGACGGGGCGACGTTAGAACATCAACACGACAAGGGTGGTATTTCAAGGACGGCTCCACAGATACTGGCGTACCTGCTTCGAAGCCTCCCACCTATCCTACACATGTAGGGTCAATGTTCAGTGCCAAGCTGTAGTAAAGGTTCACGGGGTCTTTCCGTCTAGCCGCGGGTACGCAGCATCTTCACTGCGATTTCAATTTCACTGAGTCTCGGGTGGAGACAGCGTGGCCATCATTACGCCATTCGTGCAGGTCGGAACTTACCCGACAAGGAATTTCGCTACCTTAGGACCGTTATAGTTACGGCCGCCGTTTACCGGGGCTTCGATCAAGAGCTTCTCCGAAGATAACCCCATCAATTAACCTTCCGGCACCGGGCAGGCGTCACACCGTATACGTCATCTTTCGATTTTGCACAGTGCTGTGTTTTTAATAAACAGTTGCAGCCACCTGGTATCTGCGACTCCCGGCAGCTCCATCCGCAAGGGACTTCACCGCCAGGAGCGTACCTTCTCCCGAAGTTACGGTACCATTTTGCCTAGTTCCTTCACCCGAGTTCTCTCAAGCGCCTTGGTATTCTCTACCTGACCACCTGTGTCGGTTTGGGGTACGATTGCTTATTATCTGAAGCTTAGAGGCTTTTCCCGGAAGCATGGCATCAATGACTTCATCACCGTGGTGACTCGACATCGGGTCTCAGCCTTAGTGCAGAACCGGATTTGCCTAATTCTGCAGCCTACACCCTTGAACCAGGACAACCGTCGCCTGGCCCACCTAGCCTTCTCCGTCCCCCCATCGCAATAATAAGCAGTACGGGAATATTAACCCGTTTCCCATCGACTACGCCTTTCGGCCTCGCCTTAGGGGTCGACTTACCCTGCCCCGATTAACGTTGGACAGGAACCCTTGGTCTTCCGGCGAGGGGGTTTTTCACCCCCTTTGTCGTTACTCATGTCAGCATTCGCACTTCTGATACGTCCAGCATGCCTTACAGCACACCTTCAACCGCTTACAGAACGCTCCCCTACCCAATACGATAAATCGCATTGCCGCAGCTTCGGTGTATCACTTAGCCCCGTTAAATCTTCCGCGCAGGCCGACTCGACCAGTGAGCTATTACGCTTTCTTTAAATGATGGCTGCTTCTAAGCCAACATCCTGGCTGTCTGAGCCTTCCCACATCGTTTCCCACTTAGTGATACTTTGGGACCTTAGCTGGCGGTCTGGGTTGTTTCCCTCTCCACGACGGACGTTAGCACCCGCCGTGTGTCTCCCGGATAGTACTTACTGGTATTCGGAGTTTGCAAAGGGTTGGTAAGTCGGGATGACCCCCTAGCCTTAACAGTGCTCTACCCCCAGTAGTATTCGTCCGAGGCGCTACCTAAATAGCTTTCGGGGAGAACCAGCTATCTCCAGGTTTGATTGGCCTTTCACCCCTAGCCACAAGTCATCCGCTAATTTTTCAACATTAGTCGGTTCGGTCCTCCAGTAAGTGTTACCTCACCTTCAACCTGCCCATGGCTAGATCACCTGGTTTCGGGTCTAATCCCAGCAACTGTACGCCCAGTTAAGACTCGGTTTCCCTACGGCTCCCCTATACGGTTAACCTTGCTACTGAAATTAAGTCGCTGACCCATTATACAAAAGGTACGCAGTCAC
>NZ_JAKLTE010000043.1:0-2362 GCF_022014395.1 Photobacterium sp. WH77
TATTAGCCCCACTTTTTTATCGTTAATTTCGACAGTATCCAACTTAAACCTTTCAGGAAAAAGTCCTTGAAACCGCTCAGTCGGAACAGCATAGGTAATAATCGCAAAATGCTTTAAGCCACAAAGTATATCTATACCCTTGGGCTTAGGTCTATCTGTTAGGTAGTCTTTTAGACTTCGCTTTTCTTGCATGGTACTTCCTTGTAATTTAAAGACTAAAACGACTCCCCCGCTTCAAGCTTTGCCGCACTTGATGTCAGCAACAGTGCTAAATTACCGGAGATCACCATGTCACAATTTATCAATGGCGTTAATTTAGCCAAGCATAGCCTCAGTATCCACGGTGAGGATCACCAAGACAAGATGGAGATCCACATAATCACTTTAAAAGGGCATAAATTCAGGCGGATTGTATGTCGTGCATGAGTTCGATGTATCTCTCGGCATCGTGCGATGCGCGCTAGTTACTCATTTCTGGCACAAACAATAACCAGAAATGCCTTTGGGTTCTTTGCTGTTGTCCGGGCCGGTTGTAGGCGCTCCCGGCGCCGACAACCTAAAAATTCGTCCTGAGTTTTTACCCTGCTCAGTGAATATCCAGATAAAGTGTCGGCTGTGAGACACATATCCTTATTTGTTATCACTCACTATCTTCCAGAGTAAAGTTAGTTGAAACTTTCTGGACTATGTACTTGTTTCTAGAGTCAATATTCTGATATTCAAAGCTTTCCTTTGTTAACCCTATGATATTGTACGCGTCATAATTATACGGGTCGCTTGGATTAGACGGGTAAAACTGACCGTTGTCGATTGCCCCACGATACATAGAAAAGTAGATATCTCCTGCAACACCCCAATGACCGGCTTCAGAAGATTGTTGTGTCGTGCCATCGTTCTTCGTGATCAGAAAGTCAATTCTGTATGTTCCGTCTGTCGAGCGTTCGATAGTCCATTGTTTACGCCCGCCTTCTTTGGTCGGTAGATCCCCATACCATTTACCGAGCATCATTACACGCTGCTCTACTTTAGTTTTAGGTAAATCGGGCTTTGCCTCCGTTACCAAATTGCTTTCGTCTTTTGGCACAACTGAACATCCAGCCAGCGAGACAAATGCTAATGTTATTGCGATATTTTTCATTTCAATCCTTGGGTTATAACGAATGAGGAACCGCAACCGCGTAGTGTCATCAGGGTCATGGCATCAAAGCCAGTTAACAGACCGAATGTAGAGCGGCAGTCCCAAACCTTGCATTACCTGACGCTATTGTTGACAACCGGGGGAGTCATTGTAGCCTTGTTAGCTTTGCTTCCGAAGTAACGCAAATTCATATTTTCCCCTCGGGATATATTCTGCGCAACAATGATGACAACTAAAGATATCTAAATTTCTAATTACTTCTTCTGGTATAACAATATCTTTGTCGCATAGCTGGCATTTAACGTCATAAGTATTGCAGCTCAGCTTAATTTCTTGTTTTTCGATATCCGCCTTCACAGTAAACAATGCACCACATCGAAAATTACTACATTTTCGAGTTTCTCCGTCTCGTACGTTTTTTAAAGAAAACGCCATATCTTGTTGACATGCTGGACATTGTTTAATGTCTATATTTTTATAACTTATCAATATGTTACTGCTTACATATTGCTTGAGTTGTTCAGCAATATCACGTAAGTCTTTCTGTATGTCTCGATACGTTGTTTCAACAGCTTTCTGAGGTTCAACCAAATGCAAAAAATTACCGAGTTTATTGTAAGTTGTGGTCAACCACCGCACTGGAGGGAGTTTCTGTTGTCCCAAAGATAGCCAGCCAGACTCAGGTGGTTTAGTGGAATGCGATAAATTTACTTCGACTACACAGTCGGAGGCGGAAAGCTTATCGAATTCAACCAACATTTTTAGTGCTTTTGTAGGTTGCCACGTATTGACGATGGTGTTTGGTAAGCACCCGACGCCATGAAGCAGTTTCTGATAAACAATAGCCTCAATACAAAACCGTAACTCTAGGCAAGCATATACATGTTCAACTGAGTTCTCAGATTCAAGCAGGTTCAATGCTCTCTGTAGATGCTTGTCTTTATTGTATGTATGAAATACTGACATATTACTCCCAAAAGCTAACGAATGACATGAACTCCCCCTCATCAGGCTCTGCCACACTTGGTAAGTCTGACTACGAAATTACCGGAGGCCACCATGCCACCATCTGTCTATGGCATTGATTAAACCAAACACCGTTTCAGTATCCACGGTGAAGATCACCGAGGCAAGGTGTTGTTTCACAGAACCGCTTTAAAAGACTCCAATTATTGCGGACGTATGTCGCGCTTGAGTTCGGTGTTTGTCTCAGCATCGTAGGAT
>NZ_JAKLTE010000044.1:0-2232 GCF_022014395.1 Photobacterium sp. WH77
GCTAATATCAGTAGTGCCATTTAGAGCTATGGTCAAATCTGGTGTACGGCATCCAAAGCTGTGCCCTGCTGATCTCCCTCAGGCTCGCGAACACCATCTCGGAATTTTACCCCTTTGATAACGTCCGCGAGCAGCTTAAATCCTCTCAGTTTCCGCCAATTTGCCTCGGCAGTTCTCATCAGTTTGCAGGCCATTGAAAGCGTGGTTTTCCGGCTCCCGCAACTCTTCGTCTTGTTGGTTCTCAACCTCACCGTCGCGAACATTGACTCGATCGGGTTCGTCGTTCGGATGTGAGTCCAATGCTCTGCCGGGAAGTCGTAAAACGCCAGCATTTTTGCCTTGTCTTTGCTCAGACACTCAACTGCCTTAGGATATTTGGCACCATACCGCTTCTCAAACAGCTCAAAGGCTTCATAAGCGTCCTTGCGTGTTTCTGCCATCCAGATATCGTGAAGCGACTCTTTCATTCTTGGCTGAACAGACTTAGGAACTTTGTTCAACACATTCGCGGTTTTGTGCACCCAGCAGCGCTGATGACGTGTGGTCGGCCAGTGTTTGGCGGCCGCATTCCAAAAGCCCAGTGCACCGTCACCAATCGCGAGTTCAGGAGCGATGGTCATGCCCTGTGAAGTCAGTTGCGACAGAACTTCAAGCCAACTGGCCTCTGATTCTCGGTACCCGTCAACGACCGCCAGCACTTCCTTGCGGCCTGTGTCGTCGACACCAATAACAACCAGCAGGCAAAGCTTGTCATCCATACGTACTTTGCTGTAAACGCCATCGGCCCAGATATAGACATACCGTCGTTTACTCAGGTCTCTTTTACGCCACTGGTCGTATTCCGCTTCCCATTGTTGCTTGAGGCGGGAAACACTATTTGCTGACAACCCCGTGGCTTGCTTGCCCAGAAGAGATTCCAGGGCAGGCTGCATATCGCCTGTTGAAATCCCCCGTAAATAGAGCCAGGGAATGAGTTCTTCAATGTTCTTGGTTCGCTTGAGATAGGGCGGTACCAGTTTGCTGTTGAACTTAATCTTGCTCCCTGTTCTATCACGAACTTTGGGCACTTTAACGGTGATATCACCAAGGCCTGTCTGAAGTGTGCGCTCAGGCAAATGACCATTCCGTACCACGGCTTGCTTTCCGTCAATTTGGAGCGATGCGAACTGCTCTAGCAAGGCTTGAACTTCCGCTTCTATGGCTTGAGCCAACAACTGCTGCGCACCTTGTTTCAGCAGTTCATTGAGCGGGTTGTCTGGTTTATGCAGCTCAGTAACGTTATGATTGTTGTCCATGCGGTGTAATCCTTGTTGGTTGTTGATCTGGCGAGATCAATCAACAGGTTACACCGCATTCTTTTTTGCTCATACACCAGAAATTACTATAGCTCGCCATTTATTGATGTTGATTTTACTTCGGCCGTTTTCCCGTTCCCCAAATTTACCATGGGGCAAACAAACTATCGAATATATATCATTGATACCAAAACGGGGGAACGCTGCGTTTGGTTTCTGGGGACAATTTTAGATTCTTGGACACTCACTGTACCAAAATATTTATGGAATCTTCCCTGGCATGCGGGAAAAGTTAGCTTCGATTGTACCTTAAATGAAGTTACTGGTTTGTACGATAAATACCATATGGAAACGGAGTCAAGTTGGGCCGAAGCATCTGTTGATTTAGTCCAATCAGAATCTGATTCATTTGACTTTACGGGATTCCCAGATACTGAGACTGCATTAGTTTATCTCACGCATCCTTTGGCTGGGTTTTATTACCGAAGAGACAAAAAACTAGGCACTTATCGGGTGTGGCATAAAGAGCTAAATGTAAAACCAGCTAAATTACTGTCAGCAAAATTTAAGCTTTTATCTGAGCTCGGTATCGTCCATGAATCGGAGCAACATGCTCCGTACAGTGTCTTAATTGAGCCTATAAATGAATTTACTATTTACTTGCCACCAACAGTTATAGGGTAAAAATTCAGGACGAATTTTTAGGTTGTCGGCGCTGGGAGCGCCTACAACCGGCCCGGACAACACCAGAGAAACAAAGGCATTTCTGGTGACTATTTTTGCCAGCAAAGAGTCACTGGCGCGCGTCAGATACAGCCAAGAGAATTATCAGACTCAAGCGCGACATACTTACGCAGCCTTAAAAATCGTATTCGTTTTGTGGACTTCCGCCTGTCGCAGAAATGACGGCTTGAGAATGTCCATTGATGACACAACC
>NZ_JAKLTE010000045.1:0-1508 GCF_022014395.1 Photobacterium sp. WH77
CTTCCATCACTAATAGCTGTAAGGCTTGGCGTTTATTCCAAGAGTAAAGTGCAGGACGCGTGGCGGTTAGTAAAAATATTCTTTCGCCCTAATCAAAAAAAACAACCATTAAGGGGGAATTACATGGCTCTGCGAAGTAAGCAACTAGTGATTCAGATATTAATGCAGCTTTACAACATCTAAACTCGTTACCTAATACCGTGACTGCGACAATGCCTAAATCATGGGCTAAACAAACATTTTGGAATGGCTGCAAAAATCGCTTCCTAAAAAAATTCAGTACGGGGTCAGTTTTGATGTTGCAACGCACCAGCTCCCACCGGGGAGAGCAGTTCCGCTCGCGGGTTCTGTCGGTGGTCGAAACCTGCAAGAAACGCGGGATGTCAGCGCTAGATACCATCAGCGATATAGTGACGGCTGTTAACCGAAAGCAACCGTATCCGGATGTGTTCGGGCTGGCTACTGGCTAGTCAATGCCCCACTGGTGAATGGTTACGTATTTATTGCCCAATGAAATATTGATTGCATCAGTAAAATACACTGTTATTCCGCACAATACCCATCCGATACCCGACATCTCGCTCATTTAATATTGAATAGTTAATATACAATAAGTAGCATCTTGAATGCACGAATGATAACCATGACCTTCTTTGTGGTATTTAAAGTGTATTGCTTCAAATAAGTTTAAATAACAATCATTATTATCAATAAGCTGGTTGGGTTATTAATAATAGTGTGAACTTCGTTATTCATGTTTTAAGAAGAAATAACAACACCTAACATAGAAAATAAGTCTGGAGTGACATTATGAATGTCTTACGATCTATCATTTACTTATCGCTTGCCGGCTATATGTCGGCTCCGTTTGCTGCTGAGGCGAGCTTTGCCCCTATAGTGGTTGGGGCGCCATATGAAGATAGCTTAGCTTCGCAGCCAGGGTCAGATTCTGCGCCCAATTCTGGCGCGGTTTACCTCAAATGGAAAACGCTACAAGGACAACTCGGTACTGCGCTCATTAAAGCTCCCAATGCAGAAAGTTCAGATAAGTTCGGCGAAGCGGCCATTCTATCCGGGAACAATCAAGTTTTGGTGGTCGGTGCGCCAGGCGAATCGGGCTGTGGGGCCAATGTTGGGGCGACCGAACACGCCAACCTCATTGGCACCAACAGCAGAGTTACTTGTTTCTCGTATGGGATGGAAAGTAATGCAGATTCTGGTCAGCCATTAGATTCCGTCTCCATTGGCGCGGCCTATATATTCGAAGGGCAGGGGGAGTTTGCAAACAACAGTCAGTTTGAAACAAGTGCAGGTCATAAGTTGCTTGATTTTACCACTTACATCAAAGCGCCTAACCCCAGCCTTTGGGATAACTTTGGCGGTGTGGTCCACATCAGTGGTGATGGCAATACCATCGCTATTGCCGCAACAGGAGAAGACAACTGCGGCATCGGTGTTGGAGGCACGGGCGTCAATCCGAATCAGCGTCTAGGTGGTCACTCGGTCTG
>NZ_JAKLTE010000047.1:0-1345 GCF_022014395.1 Photobacterium sp. WH77
TAATGATATGGTCCGCCCCAACCTCACCCCTAGCGACGTCAGTGGCTAAGCTTGAGGAAACCGAAACCACTGAGGTGTTCCATCATGGACAATTTACATATTCTTGGCATCGATCTAGGTAGACGTACATTTCACTGTATCGGACATGACCAGCATGGGCATGAGGTGTTTCGTAAGAAATTTAATCGGGCTCAACTGCTTTTATGGCTCTCTAATTTACCCCATACAACGGTGGCATTTGAGTCTTGCGGCGGCGCGCATTGGTTAGCCCGAAAATGTGAAAGTTATGGGCACGAAGCAAAACTCATCCCACCCCAATATGTGAAGCCCTATGTGAAGTCGAATAAAAACGATTTTATTGATGCAGCGGCGATTGCTGAAGCTGCATCCCGTCCATCAATGCGCTTTGCTGCCGTGAAGTCAGAAAACGCCCAGGTCATCAGTACCATCAATCGAGCAAGAGAGGCGTATATCAAAGAGCGCACAGCGACTATGCTCAGGATTGGGGGGATTCTCGTTGAATTTGGACTCAGTCTTCCCAAAGGCCATTCAACAATGAAAAAGTTATTTCAATGGATTGCAGAGCAAAACCAGTCACTGCCCCAGGCTTTAGTTTTGGAATTAAAAGAACTTCACGAGCATTACCTGTACCTCACTGAGCATGTTCAGAAGCAAGAACAAAAATTAATCAAAATGACATCTGATAATGAAATCGGTGAATTGCTTATGACGATCCCTGGTGTTGCTCATATCACAGCGAGCTCTTGCTTGGCTGAGATTGCCTCTCCGGGCAATTTCAAGTGTGGCCGTGATATGGCGGCATGGATAGGACTGGTTCCGAGACAGTACTCAACTGGCGGGAAAACCACATTATTAGGGATAAGCAAGCGAGGGAATAAAAGGCTCAGAACGTTATTTATTCATTGCGCCCGCGCTGTCTTATCTAAGCCAGAAACAACGGGAAAATGCTTCGAACCCTGGCTCACTAATCTGAGGGCAAGCAAACCTTTTAATGTTGTTGTTGTCGCACTGGCTAACAAGTTAGTGCGGATCGCCTGGGCTGTGATGAACTCACACCGTGCGTTCAACGCCAACAACCTTGCTTGCCAATAAACTCATTCACCCATTTTGCAATGACAATGATGACGATAACGGTCAATCGGCCAGATATGTAACCTGATGGCACAAATAGCACTGAGATGCTTGTACTGTTTTAAGGATTATCTGGCGCAGATATCATCGTGGAGCTGGAATGCGAGAGAGCTTCCAAGAGAGACTCCGAATACATTAGCGCAAACCACTCCCGTTAAAATTGTAGTTGCAAAAACGGGGCGGACCATACATT
>NZ_JAKLTE010000048.1:0-1343 GCF_022014395.1 Photobacterium sp. WH77
TAGAAAAAAGGCTTCACTTATGATCTGATAATCGTCGCCAAACAAACAACCAGAATCAACCGTGAAGCCGATGACGATTATCTCTTTAAAGAAGCAACTGATGCAATTCTTCGATGCCAGTTTCCTCGAAAAAACTGCAAGAAAGTGTGGTTTTACTCAGCGGGCCAGAGCAATTCAGCCTCAACAATTGGTACTCAGCCTTCTCGCGGCTTTGAGCAAGGGCAACTGCCACGCCATTGCCGATCTTCATCGCCAGTTCAACGGGATGTGTCTGAGTGAAAAGCAAAATGTGGCTTATAAGCCTTTTCATAACCAGTTGCGAAAAGATAGTTTTGCCGACTTTATGAAAGAGCTGGTCAAATTTGCAACAGTTCAGCTACTCCAGAAGAGTTCCCGTTCAATGCCAGCAAAGTTATCTCATTTCGACGATGTTATTCTGCAGGATGGCAGTTCTTTTCGAGTTCACGACGGACTTCGTGAGGTTTTTCCAAGCCGTTTCAAAAACTATCCGGCTGCGATTGAATGTCATATGACCATGTCGCTGTTTGACCAGTCACCAAAAACGATGACAGTAACGGCAGATACAGCATCTGAGCGGACGTACTTGCCCACACCTGGCAACATAGAGAAAAAATTGCTTTTAGCCGATGCTGGCTATGTGGATTTTAGCTATTTCGAGCAACTTTCTCGTCATAACGGCCATTTTATCGTCCGTGGCGGTAAATCACTTAACCCAACGATTGTTAATGCCCACAATGGCAATGGTCGGCGATTACCAAGATTAATAGATATGAAACTCAAGGATATTAGCCGAAAAACTAACCGCTCCGAAGTTCTTGACCTGAGATGCAAGCGAGGAAAGTATGAGTTCCGGGTGGTGCGTCGATGGTTCGCTGAAGAAAAGCGTTTTTGTCTGTGGTTGACAAACTTGCCGACATCACAATTTTCAGCAGACGATATCATGGCGCTCTATCGGTGCCGGTGGCAAATTGAGTTGCTATTCAAGGAGTTAAAGTCGCATACGAATTGGCGTCGTTTTGTAACGGCACAAAAAGCCATTGCTGAGGGGCTGATATGGGCCAGTTTGCTAGCGCTGATTGTTCGGCGAAGTATCGCCATAACCAGCCTGCCGTCAGTATCTGTATTTAAAGCGGCAAAAAATGTTGATGTTTGGCTACTGCCAATATTGGAAAGCTTGATGCACCAAGCAAGGTCTGAAATATCAGGGCGACTGGAATGGGCTATGGTATATATATCAATGAATGCTCGCAAAGCAGCTCAGAGAAAATCCAAGAAAGACAGAACCTTAGATGGAATTTATGAAAAGCTTAATGCTTAAGGTC
>NZ_JAKLTE010000049.1:0-1258 GCF_022014395.1 Photobacterium sp. WH77
TGTAGTGGTCAAGTAAAACTGGCCACAGTTTTAGAGTCATTCCAGAATAACCGTTCTGACTCATTTGGCGTCAGACCACCGTTATATTGATGTGGCCTGATCTCGCTGTAATATTCCGTGATGTACTGTGTGATTGAACGCTGCGCCTGGGCAAAATTCTCATATCCTATTGATGGCACCCATTCTGTTTTTAAACTTCGGAAGAATCGCTCCATCGGGCTGTTATCCCAACAATTTCCTCGGCGGCTCATGCTTTGCTCAATCTGATATCGCCAGAGAAGTTGCCGAAATTTCAGACTGGTGTAATGCGAGCCTTGATCACTATGGAACATCACATTTTTCGGCTTCCCTCTTGCCTCAAAAGCTATTGATAGCGCTTTACCCGTTAAGTTGGTATCCGGCGATAAAGACATTGCCCAACCGACGGGTTTTCTTGCAAAGAGATCGATAACCACGGCTAAATAAGCCCAGCGCGTTCCAACCCAAATATACGTGACATCACCGCACCAGACTTGGTTCGGCTCCGTCACGACGAACTGGCGGTCTAATTTATTAGCGACTTCAACATGTTCTTGAGTCGCTTTCTTGTAAGCATGCTTAGGCAGCTGACAGCTCACTAAGCCAAGCTTTTTCATCAACTTACTAGCACGATAACGGCTCAGTGGTATTCCTTTTGTCGTCACTATCTCTGCGATAGTTCGAGCTCCCGCAGAGCCATTACTGATGCGGTACGCGGCTTTAACTTCGCTACATAACTCGACGAAATCAGAATTAATCGCCTTGGGGCGGCCAGACCAATATTTGTAACTGCTTCGATGGATGCTGAATACATCACAAAGTGTAGAAACACTGTGGCTCTGCTTGAGTTTCTCGACTAGCGAGAATTGTTCAGCGAGTCGGACATCAAGAGAGCTGTAGCCTTTTTTAATATTTCATTATGTTCTTCGAGGCGAGCCAATTTCTTCTTTAACTCACGGATCTCGATTTGTTCTGGCGTCATCGGAGAAGCTTTAGGTGAAACGCCTTGCCGCTCTTCTTTGAGTTGGCGAACCCACTTATCCATGGTGGATTTACCGACATTCATTGCCTTGGCTGCTTCAGCTACCGAGTAGCCCTGGTCAAGAATCAACTGCGCGGCTTCAAGTTTAAACTCGGGGCTAAATGTTCTTCTGCTAGGTTTTGTCATTGTGTCACCTGTTAACTTCTGAGGTGATGATATCACCTCTAATCAGGTGGCCAAATTAACTATGCCACTACA
>NZ_JAKLTE010000005.1:0-283892 GCF_022014395.1 Photobacterium sp. WH77
GGTAGCTTGCCGCTTTTGAGTGCTGCGATGCTCATGTACTGAATGTACACTGCGCTTCTCGCATCAAAATCGTCATCGCACAGCGACAAATTAACCAAACAAAGCAGTGAAGCGTAAGACTTTGTTTAGATAAGAATTTGCTGGTATAGCTCAGTTGGTAGAGCGCACCCTTGGTAAGGGTGAGGCCCCCAGTTCAAATCTGGGTACTAGCACCAGAATTTGCTTAGTGACAATAGCGCTGTGGAACCACCTGATCCCATGCCGAACTCAGACGTGAAACGCAGCAGCGCCGATGGTAGTGTGGGGCCTCCCCATGTGAGAGTAGGACATTACTAAGCACCTCCTTCAAAACCCAGCCTTCGGCTGGGTTTTTTCATTTCTGTTATCTGCTATTTTCAGCGTCTCTTTCGCTAGCCTGCTGCTCTCATTAGAATTATTCATTATGTTCTTAACTATCTATAATTCTTTTAATGCGGTAAAGCTTGCAGTGTGAGTAGAAATTCTATAATTTTTGGGTATCTGGACGTCTGTACATCTTAGGGAGAGCAACACATGCCCATTAAAATTCCTGATCAGTTACCGGCAACTGATATTCTTCGTAGTGAGAATATCTTCGTCATGTCTGCAAAACGCGCTGCCAGTCAGGAAATTCGCCCGCTGAAGGTATTGTTGCTTAATCTGATGCCGAAAAAAATTGAAACTGAAACTCAGTTTCTCCGTCTGTTATCAAACAGCCCTCTGCAGGTTGATGTTGAGTTACTGCGGATTGATAACCGCCCGACGAAAAATACGCCAACGGAGCATTTGGATACGTTCTACCGGCAATTCGAAATGGTGAAGCACAGAAATTTCGATGGTTTGATTGTGACAGGTGCTCCGCTGGGCTTAGTGCAGTTTGAAGATGTGCTGTACTGGGAAGAAATCCAGGCCATTCTGACCTGGGCGAAAGGGCACGTGACTTCGACCATGTATGTGTGCTGGGCCGCTCAGGCTGGGCTTAAGCTGATGTACGATTTACCTAAGCGTACCCGCAAAGAGAAATTATCAGGTATCTACACCCATAGGGTCCACAATCCCCATCATCCTCTTCTGAGAGGTTTTGACGATACCTTTTGGGCTCCCCACTCGCGCTATGCCGACTTCTCGCCTGAGTTTTTATCGGAGCACACTGATCTGGACATTCTGGCCACCTCAGATCAGGCAGGAGTGTATTTAGCCGCCACCAAAGATAAGCGTAATGTCTTCGTGACAGGACATCCTGAATACGATGCCCATACATTACATAATGAATATATGCGTGATCTGGGAGAGGGGATGGAGCCCAAAATCCCAGTAAATTACTATCAGGATAATGATCCGGATAAACCGCCTGTTGCGAGTTGGCGCAGTCATGGCCATTTGTTATTTGCCAACTGGCTGAACTATTGCGTCTATCAGCAAACGCCTTATGATTTGGATCACTTCTCGGAAGATAAATTCACCAAGGACGACTGATTGACGTTGCCCTCACAAATAAAAAGACCTGCCAAAGCAGGTCTTTTTCATCGTCAGTATTCAGGATTTGGGATCGGTTTCCGGTTGTTGGTGAGCATGAGCGGTTTGTTTGTTCTCTTTCGCTTTCTTCGCTTCCCAGGCTTTAGCTTTTTCGATCATAGGTGTAATGGTAGAGCCCTGGATCAGGATAGAGAACACCACGACTGAATAGGTCATCACCAGAATTATCTCTTTCACATCAATATTTTTCTCCGGAATAACGATAACACCGGCAGGGATCGCCATCGCCATCGCCAGAGCAAGACCACCGCGCAAGCCACCCCAAGTGAGGATCTTCACCGACTCGGGATTGTATTGGCGAAAACGTTTAAAGCCAAGATACGACAGCTTCACACTCAGGTAGCGCGCCAGTAGCACCAGCGGCACAGCTATCACCATCAGTGTCCAGTCTTCCTCATGGAAGCTGAAAGACAGCATGCTCATACCAATCAGCAGGAAGAGTACACCGTTCAGGAATTCATCAACCAACTCCCAGAAGTGATCCAGATGGTCTTCACTCTCTTTAGAAAAGCCGATATAACGGGTCCAGTTGCCTATCATGATACCGGAGACCACCATAGCTAGCGGCCCGGACACATGAATAACATCGGCAAAAGCATAACCAGCCGTTGGGATTCCCAGAGTCAGCAGAAGTTCCATGGAGTGATCGTCTGTCGAACTGATCAGATAATGGAACAGCAGGCCGAGAACAAAACCATAGGTTATGCCACCAATGGCTTCCTGCAGGAAAAGATGGCCAACACCCAGCACAGTAGGTGCTTCATCACCAAAGGCGATGGTAAACAAAGTGACGAAGATGACCAGGCCAAATCCATCGTTAAACAGCGACTCACCTTCAATTTGTGTGGAGATGCGGCGCGGCGCGTGCAGTTTTTTTACTATCGCCAGCACGGCTATCGGGTCCGTCGGTGAAATTAATGCGCCGAACAGCAGGCAGTAAATCAGGTCTAACTGGATTCCCAGCATCTGGCATATCCACCAAAGGCTGCCACCGATGAAGAATGTGGAAAACAGTGTGGCCCCCAGAGCCAGAATGGTGATTTCCCATTTTTGATCTTCGAGATGTGGCAGCTTGATCCCTAAACCGCCAGCAAAAAGTAAGAAGCCTAAAATGCCTTTTAGCAGAAAGCTTTCGAAATCGATCTGACCCAGCTGTTCCGCAGCAATTTCTTCGAGGTGAAACCAGCCGTTGTGGCCTGCGATCACAATTCCGAGCGATAAAATAATAGCACCGGCTGTGATGGCGATAGTGGTTTGCATCTTACCTATTTTGTGGTTAATAAAGGCAATAACCATCGCAGCGGCGGCGAGAAAACAGAGGGTACTGTATACCGACATCCTTGATCCTCATCTGTTGTTAAAGTGTTAAGCAAAAATTGTGACAAAATATAAATGCTCGGGCCTCTGATAGCCATAAAAACTTTAGGCTTACGCTTGGATAATAAGTTTCCGCAAACGATATATGGACGTCTAGATTTCCAATCAGGCTGTGATAGGATGTTAGCAGCTGATAGGTTTAAGTGTAAGGAAGTAAGCAGTGTCGAAGGGTACGGATTTATTACAAAAGCGACTTAAGGAACAGATCCTCATCATAGATGGGGGCATGGGCACCATGATCCAGAGCTACAAGCTGGATGAAGAGGATTACCGTGGTGAACGTTTTTCTGATTGGCATTCGGATCTTAAAGGCAATAACGATCTGCTGGTACTCTCCCAGCCGCAACTGATTAAGGATATTCACTCCGCTTATCTTGAAGCCGGCGCTGATATTCTTGAGACCAACACTTTCAACTCAACGACTATTGCCATGGCTGACTATGACATGGAGAGTCTGAGTGCCGAGATTAATTTCGAAGCGGCAAAGCTGGCTCGTCAGGCGGCTGATGAGTGGACGGCGAAAACACCGGACAAACCACGATTTGTAGCTGGTGTTCTCGGTCCGACTAACCGTACCTGTTCGATATCACCGGATGTGAACGATCCCGGTTTCAGGAACGTGTCGTTTGATCTGCTGGTAGCAGCGTATTCCGAATCAACCCGCGCCCTGATAGCTGGCGGGTCCGATATCATCCTGATTGAAACTATTTTTGATACCCTGAATGCCAAAGCCTGTGCGTTTGCCGTGGATAAGGTCTTTGAAGAGCTGGGCGTGACTTTGCCTGTTATGATTTCAGGCACAATCACCGATGCCTCCGGCCGCACCTTATCAGGACAAACCACTGAAGCTTTTTACAATTCTCTGCGACACGTCAAACCTATTTCATTTGGCCTTAACTGTGCATTGGGTCCGGATGAGCTGCGTCAGTATGTGGAAGAATTATCACGTATTTCTGAGTGTGCGGTATCAGCGCACCCGAATGCCGGTCTGCCAAACGCATTCGGCGAGTATGACCTTGAAGCGACAGAAATGGCTGAGCATATCAAAGAATGGGCGGAGTCCGGCTTTCTGAACCTGGTGGGCGGTTGTTGTGGCACCACGCCAGAGCATATTCGTGAAATGGCCCGGGTGACGGAGAATGTAGCGCCACGTCCATTGCCTGAGATTCCTGTGGCCTGCCGTTTATCAGGGCTTGAGCCGCTAACCATTGAAAAAGACACTTTATTTGTCAATGTCGGTGAGCGGACCAATGTGACAGGTTCAGCCCGTTTCCGTAGGTTAATCAAAGAAGAGCTTTATGACGAAGCGCTGGAAGTGGCACGTCAGCAGGTGGAAGCCGGTGCTCAGATCATCGATATCAATATGGATGAAGGCATGCTGGATGCCGAAGCTGCCATGGTGCGCTTTCTGAACCTGTGTGCCTCTGAGCCTGAAATCTCCCGTGTCCCCATTATGATTGACTCATCCAAGTGGGAAATACTGGAAGCTGGCCTTAAGTGTGTGCAGGGTAAGCCAATTGTTAACTCAATATCTCTCAAAGAAGGTAAAGAGAGGTTTGTTGAACAGGCGAAACTGATTCGCCGCTATGGCGCAGCCGTGATTGTGATGGCGTTTGATGAAGTGGGTCAGGCCGATACCCGTGAGCGTAAGATAGAGATCTGTACCAATGCCTATCGCATTCTGGTTGATGAGGTGGGCTACCCGCCGGAAGATATCATTTTTGACCCGAACATTTTCGCAGTAGCTACCGGGATTGATGAGCACAATAACTACGCGGTTGATTTCATTGAAGCTGTAGGAGACATCAAGCGCACTCTGCCACATGCGATGGTGTCGGGTGGTGTTTCGAATGTGTCTTTCTCGTTCCGTGGTAATGATCCTGTGCGGGAAGCGATTCATGCCGTATTCCTGTATCACTGTTTTAAAAATGGCATGGATATGGGCATTGTGAATGCCGGTCAGCTGGCCATTTACGATGACCTGGCAGACGAGTTACGCGAAGCCGTTGAAGACGTTGTATTGAATCGCCGGGATGACTCTACCGAGCGCTTGCTGGATCTTGCGGATAAGTACCGGGGCAGCGGCGAAGCGGTAGAAGATAAAACAGCCGCTGAATGGCGCGGCTGGCCGGTCGATAAACGCCTGTCCCATGCGCTGGTCAAAGGGATCACTGAGTTTATTGTTGAAGATACCGAAGAAGCCCGTCAGAACGCGGAAAAACCGTTAGAGGTGATTGAAGGGCCTTTGATGGCAGGTATGAACATAGTCGGTGATCTGTTCGGTGAAGGTAAAATGTTCTTGCCTCAGGTGGTGAAATCAGCTCGGGTGATGAAACAGGCCGTCGCTTATCTCGAACCTTACATCAATGCCGAGAAGCAAGTCGGACGCACTAACGGCAAAATACTGCTCGCCACGGTGAAAGGCGATGTGCACGATATCGGTAAAAATATTGTCGGAGTGGTGCTGCAGTGTAATAACTACGAGATCATCGATCTGGGCGTCATGGTGTCTTGCGACAAGATCCTGAAAGTGGCCAAAGAAGAGAAGGTCGATATTATCGGCCTCTCCGGGCTGATCACTCCTTCACTTGATGAAATGGTGCATGTTGCCAAAGAAATGGAGCGCCAGGGCTTTGATCTTCCTTTGCTGATTGGCGGGGCAACAACGTCCAAGGCCCACACGGCAGTCAAAATTGAGCAGAACTACCATGCCCCTGTCGTTTATGTCTCAAACGCCTCGCGTGCTGTAGGGGTATGTTCGGCACTCTTGTCGGATGCCCAGCGGCCAGCGTTTGTTGAGCGCCTTGACAAGGAATACGAGGTAGTGCGGGAGCAACACGCCCGCAAGCGTCCACGAAGTGCTCCTGTCAGCCTGGAAACTGCCCGCGCCAATAAAGTGGCGATTGACTGGAATAGCTACACTCCTCCCGCGCCGAAAAAGCCGGGGATCCACGTGTTCAAGGATTTTGAAATCGCGACATTGCGGCGTTATATCGACTGGACGCCCTTCTTTATGACCTGGTCGCTGAGTGGTAAATATCCCACCATTTTGCGCCACGAAGTAGTGGGTCAGGAAGCCCTGCGCCTATTTGATGATGCCAATCAGCTGCTGGATGAGATCGAAGCCAGCGGCATGATAAAGGCCAATGGTGTCTGTGGCTTATTCCCGGCCAATAATATTGGTGATGATATCGAAGTCTACACCGATGAGACCCGAGCCCAGGTACTGACAACCTTACGCGGACTGCGCCAGCAGACAGAGAAACCCAAAGGGCCGAATTACTGTCTGTCGGATTACATTGCCCCGAAAGAAAGCGGTAAAGCTGACTGGATTGGTGCCTTTGCGGTAACCGGCGGAATCGGTGAATATGAGATTGCCGATCAGTTCAAAGCCAAAGGCGATGATTACAACGCGATTATGATTCAAGCGGTGGCAGATCGTCTTGCTGAAGCCTTTGCGGAATTCATGCATGAGACTGTCCGTAAGGAGATCTGGGGCTATGCACCGGACGAGAACCTGAGTAACGAAGATCTGATCCGTGAGAAATACCAGGGTATCCGGCCAGCGCCAGGCTATCCGGCTTGTCCGGAACACACAGAGAAAGGCGAGATCTGGACATTGTTGGATGCGGAGGCCAATACCGGCATGATTCTGACAGAAAGCTACGCCATGTGGCCGGGGGCGGCCGTATCAGGCTGGTACTTCTCACATCCGGAATCGCGCTATTTTGCCGTTGCACAGATCCAGCGTGACCAGATGGAAAGCTACGCCGAGCGCAAAGGCTGGGATGAGATCGAAGCGGAGAAATGGCTGGGGCCTAATCTGTGATAGCTGTTCACTGAAGACAAAAAGGCGCTTAATGAGGGCCTTTTTTTATGGTTTACGAAAGGTGATGAAATCACATGTGGTTGATTTTATACGGATTTTATGTGGTTTGTAGGTCATGTTAGTCTAAGAAAGGTAGTTAATGTGGGCATAATGTGGACGCACTATCTGCCATTTTACTCAGCGGATTGAACCTTACTGCATCTACCAGGTGATCAGGTGCGAGATGGGCGTATGCCATCGTTTGAGCAATGCTTGAATGACCAAGTATGTCTCGTAGTGTGAGGATGTTTCCCCCTGCCATGATAAAGTGACTGGCAAAGGTATGCCTCAAGACATGTACCTTTTGCCCTTTAGGTAATCCAAAATCCAGTTTTTCCAAGATTTCATACAACTCCGCCTGAGGGTCAAATGAAAAAACATCGCTTCCTGATTTTGGATATATGCGGTTATACAGCTCCTCACTAATAGGAACTGTTCTTGGTTTGCCTGTTTTCGTGTTGGTAAACCGGATACGGTATGGTGAAAGGTTGCTTGCTTTTAATGTGATTGTTTCTCTCCATCTTGAGCCTGTTGCTAAGCATATTTCAACGGCCATCATCAGTTCTTTATCATGCTTCACTGCATCTAATAACTGACTGATTTGGCTTTCGGTTAAAAATGTCATTTCTCTTCGGGTAATTTTGGGAAGCTTAAATCCTTTTATTGGATGAGTACCTGTGAAATCCCCTGTAGAGGTAAGCACTGTAAAAACATTACTTACAGTGCTTATCAAGCGGCTAATTGTAGCTGGCTTCTGCCCCTTCTCTTGTCTGTAGTGCACCCAATCAGAAAGCAATTTGTTATCAATCTTATTGACAGGCGGATCACCTAGCTCACTACAGATCAACTCAAGTTTTTTCAGGTAGTTACTCGCCGTTCTTTTAAATTGCCCTGACTTTTTCCACCATATTTCAATCAGTTCAGATAGTTTCCTGTTATCTACTGGAGGGCCTAACCACTCTTTGTTATGCGCCCTTGCAAGAATGTATTTTTCGTAAGCCAATGCTTCAGCTTTCTTGTCAAATTTCCGCCTGAAGCGTTTGCCATCCCTCCCGGCTGGCCTGATATCGACCAGCCATTTATCACCATCCTTTTTAATGCTCATAGTGACCTCATCACCATTGCAGCACGACCGATTACTTTTAGACGCTTGAGATCTTCTCCTGCCATTTCAAAATCTTCATAGCTCGGATTATCTGAAACTACTCTGTAGGATTGATTTAAAATATTCCATTTCAATCGCTTAACATAAACCATTTCATCAATACGAATGACATAGATCCCGTCTTTGACAGGTTCAGTTAGTTCTCTGGTGTCAACAAGAATGCGATCACCATCGTTCATTGTCGGCAACATGCTTTCACCCGAGCAAAATACGATTGCGGAATATTCAGGGAGAAGGCCAAGGCTACGGACAAGGGCTGTAGATACAGTAAACACGCTAGTTTGATACTCTGTATTGCTAAGACAGCCAGCACCAGCGGCTGCTTGTACATTAAATTCTGGAATGTCTATGGTGTCTGCTTCATGAACAGGTAAGGCTTCGAAAATAGCTGAAGCGTTGGGTTCTTTTGAATCAAACAACGAAGGCTTCTTGTACTCAAGTGATCTGTAATTGCCACCTGTTTTCCTTAGGTCGATTATTGTTTCCTGATAGTGATTTTTTTCATATTCTGAACCATATAGTTCAATTAAAGCTTTTTGCGCATTCTCATGAAAGTTAGAGATATGGTACTCAACCGCACTTCCTTTACCCTGCGCCTTTCTTTTTAACCAGTTGTTTCTATTTGCTTTTACGCTCACTCCTTGTCGGCTACTAGGCATGCCTTCTATCTCAACTAGTTCTGTTGACAAAAACCACTCACGCATAATTCACAATCCTTTTTTGTTGACTTCTGTTTTCCTTAAGAACTATCATTGACGGCAACTAAGGAAAACAATATGGTTTTGCTAGCAATAAAGGTCAATGATAGGTGAAAAAATGAAATCAGAAAACAACATCCGTCAACATAACGCGCCATTTGTAACCCCTCAGATGTATGCAGAGATAACAGGACAGACTCTTGATGCTGTTCGAGGCCAGATAAAACGGGGCATGTTGCCTGTACTGAAACGTGAGCGGAACGAGCGAGGCCTGAATTTCATCAATATGAGGGCACTTGAGCAATTGGCTGTAGAACAGGCAGAACAATATCAGGATTGGAAATCAGCAATTTAAGGGGGATTCATGGACCCGATACACGCCCCTTGCCCGGACATGGCTGGCATGGTCAGCCCTGATCCCGAGAAACGCCAGCGCGCTGTGTTCCTGCTGGGGAAGTTACGGGAAAAACACGGGATAAGAAAGCGCACCTACACACCCCGCCCGATGAACTACACATGCACGCCAACAGGCTGCTATGAGGTCAATGAGTAATGCAACACGGTACGGTTTTTACTCGTCATTTCTTAAAACGTCTCCCGCAAGTCGTCCGTCAGGATATCCGCACCAAGATAGCCAGCCGCCAACAGCGCGGCGGGGCTACCCGTGACAACCTTGACCGCTTCAGTGATGAGGCGGTGAAGTTCGGTTTGAAAGTCGCCCCCTTCATTGAAGACAAGTTTTCTTTTGTCGACAGCCGCAACAAGGTCAACGCCGAGCGTTTGAACCACAACATTCTGATGCGAGACGAGGCCGTGCGTAAGCTGGCCCGTCTGGTTGCTGATGAGAATATGCAGGCAATGAAAGACATTGACCCGCAGGTTTTTGACAGCTTTCTGGAGGCCATGAAGCACATTTATTCGGTGCTGGCTGAGAATATCCGCGCCATTTCCATTAACCCGCCAGTCATGCCGGGCGACAAGATGGAAGAAGAACGGGCTGAGCAAGAACTCACGGCTTCAGTGCTGAAAATGCAGTCCGAAGAATGGATTGAGCGCCGTCTGATGCATCTGCGTTCCCAGTACATCGAGTACGCACAGATTGCCCTTGAGCGCGTTGGCGACAAAGGGCACCAGTCGAAATACCTTTCTTACCCGTCTTTTCAGAACTGGAAGAACAAGCAGCGTGAGGCGGAGCGGTTCATCCAGAACACTGTCGTTTACAACGAGGCCACCGGGGAGCATTTCGACCTTGCCGAAGTGATCAAACGCACCACGGCCAACCCGGAAAACCGCCGCATTGAAATGATGGTACGTTCCCGTGGCTTTGAAGAGCTGGCGCAGGACTTGGGTTATACCGCGTTATTCCTGACGTGGACATTGCCGAGTAAGTACCACCGTAACTCTAACAAGTGGAACGGGGCCACGGTCAAAGAAGGCCATAGCAATCTGATGCAGCAATGGGCGCAGGCCCGTGCGTTGATTGCCAAAGAAGATATTCACTACTTCGGTTTTCGCGTGGCGGAGCCGCACAAAGACGGCACCAGCCATGGCCACTATTTTCTGTTCTGCGATCCAAAAGACAAAGACACCCTGATTAACATCATTTCAGGCGTGGCGACCAGTGAAGACAGAGCCGAGCTGGGCGATGACATTTCCCCGCGCTTTGACGTCAAGGAAGCCGACCCGGCCAAGGGCGGCGCTACGGCCTATATCGCTAAGTACGTTTCGAAAAACATCAACGGCAAGCACATGCCGGACACCGAAGCCGAAGAAAGCGCCTTTCGCGTCCGTGCCTGGGCCTCTGTTCACCGTATCCGCCAATTTCAGCAGTTCGGCGGTGAGCCTGTTTCCCTGTGGCGTCATCTGCGCCGGGCTACTGAAGAGCAAACCCGCATTGACCCGAAACTGGAAGCGCTGCGACAGGCGGCGGATTCTTCAAAGTGGGCGCTGTTTTGCCAGCTCGCCGCTGATGCGCAGTTGGCCTATGAAGAAAAACAGAACCAGTACGGTGAGAGCGTGAAAAAAGCCATTGGCTTTCACTGGGTTTCTGAAGGGGTGAGCACCTTCATTTCGACATGTAACGAGACCTACCGATTAGTGAAAAAGTCTGAGTTAGGGGCGCTGTTAGAGTCGCGGAGCGGCTCCCCTTGGAGCACTGAAAATAACTGTAACCCCCTGCTCGGAGAGCACTTAAAACAGGTGACCGGATGGAGCCTTGCCGGGGTGCAGTGCCTGATTAAACCCATATTGGCCGGGGCCAAAGTGCCAATAGACAAAGATTGCCAGCTCAAACTGGCAAATAACCGCTTAATTGTGACCCGAGGATAATTTGATGATTGAAACCATGACTGCCCAGCAGCTACGCCATGCCGAGAAAGCTATTGATACGGCAGAAGCCTTATCCGTGGAGGTGAAGGCCGAGATTGAAAAGCTCAAAGCACTGGATATGAAAGTGCTGGTGAAAAAGGTCTCCGCCGTGATGTTCAGCGGCGGCTCCCTGAGTCTGGAGGCCATCGGCCTGCCAGCAGACTTTTTTGACAAGCTGGAAATGCTCGACGGGATCAGCGCGAAAGCCCGCGCCGGTTATCGGGCCGAAGTACAAGCCCGCTTGGCAAAGCTGGAAGGGGGCGAGGATGAGTAAGAACCCGACCCGCGGCTATATCCGCTGTACGGTGCCCGAGTGTGGCGAGGTCTGCACGGTGCACATGACCGGGGAGCACCGCCTGATGGAATCCGGCGAGCCGCCGAAGAACCCCCGCAATATCGGCAAACTCTACTACCGTTGCCCGCGTTGCGGGAACAGTACCAACAGCACATCAATGCATGAGCACATTGAAAAGCACAAGGTAGACACGGTTCAGGCGCTGGGTGATGCGCCTGTTCAAACCGTTAGCGAACCCGTTCGGGAATCCGTTCAAGAGACTGTTCAAAGCGTTAGCCAGAGCGTTTCCCAAACCAGTGAGGACGGGTTTCCAGCGTTAACGGAACCGGAGAAAGCCCCCGCGCAAGATGTCCCGAAAATAGCGTGGAAAACCCTGTATCCGTGGTTAGTCGGGTTATTTGTACTGGTAATGATTTTAATTGGTCTGTGTAAAGGTAAAAAAGATGACAGCAACAGCGGAAAACTTGCAGCAAATTGAGGCGTTTGATCTCGTCGAAGAACAACCCCAGGCGGATGACTGGGCGGACTGGGGGGCAGCGATTCAGCAACTTGAATCTCAGGAAGTACCAGAGCCGGATGAAATGGCGCAGGACGCCGCCAACGATGAAGACGCGGCAGAAGCCGCGGTTGATTTACTCGACTTGGGTTTTGTCCTGTCAGAGCAGGCGATCACCTTCGCTATCGGTCTGGACTTTGAATATGACGAGAAAGCCAAGGCCAAGGTATTGAAAGCCGCCGGGCCACTGATGCAAAAGCACGGGGCCACGTGGCTGAACTGGCTCGGCCAATACAAGGAAGAGATCCTGTTCTTGGTGGCGGTCATTGGACTGGGTGGCGTCACGGCCCGTCAGGTGAAAGGGCTTCGGGCCGAGAAGCGCGCCCAACTGGTAGAAGAGAAAGCACAGCAGGAGGTGGACAATGGCGAAAAAGCCAACCCTGAACCTGCCGCGGCCTAAGAATTCCAATACCCACTTAGACCCGTTGCACCGGGTGATTATCGGCGGCACCGGCAGCGGTAAAACCTCACTGGTCAAGCATGCAAAATTCATCACCGCCAAGGCACAGGCGGTGTTCTTTGACCCTTACGAGAACTACGCCGGGAAACCCTTTCAGGGCCAGCAGGTCAGAGGCTTCCACTCGAAAGCGGATTTTCTCAAAGCGCTGGTCAAAGCCCGGCAGGGAAACAGCGCCTTTAAAATTGCTTATATCCCGGCTGACTTGGTGTTTGAGGAGCTGGAATTTTTCTCGGCGGCGGCGTGGTCGGTGCTGGATGGCCGCAAAGCCCCGCTGGAAATCTGCATCGAAGAACTGGCGTCCTGCTCGCTCACGTCCGGCACCCTGAAAGGGAAAACCGGGGAGCTGCTGCGCGGTGCCCGCCAGTATGGCGGCATCGTGACGACCGTGTTTCAGCGCGGGCAGGAAGTGCCGAAAACCATCACCACCCAGTCACCGACGTGGTATTTGTGCGCGGTCAATTCAATGAATGATGCCAAGTACCTGTCTGACGCGAAATCCGTGCCGGTGGCAGACATTGCCGCCTTGCGCTCGGCCAAGATGAACAAGATGGAAATCAACAAGCCGATCGCGGATTTCATCCACGTCGAGGACGGCGTGGGGAACTATCAGAAAGGGGCGCTGAACTGCCAGACGGGCCGCAAAGTGGCCCTGAGCTACCGGAAAAACAGCAAAAAATCAGCGTGACGCCCGTCACGTTTAAACCTATAGGTTACCCGCCTAACCTATAGGTTTCTCCTCATTTCCAACCTGCCTAAAAGTCGTTTTCATAGCACCACCTCAACGGTTCAACCAACAACACAAAGGAACGCTATGAAAAAAGAGCACAAAGTCATGCTGATCACTGTGGTGGTCACTTTGCTGATCATTGCAGTGATTAACAATGTGTCTTCACTGAAGACGCTGAAAGAAACAATTTACGGCGACGGGTGGTTTTAATCATGAATGTAGTAGCAGTAACGCCAGAAGCGCAGGCGCAAGCCTTAGCCAATTACAAATACGAAGGGGTGAAACAGCTCAAACTGTCGAGCTTTAGCGGTGTGACTTATAACGGTCGTTCAACGCTGACGATCCCGACAGGCCAGACGTTTGACTCGTTCATGTTTAACACCAACCTGCCCCTTGAACGGCTGGAAATCACGTTTCGCCTGAACAGTAACGCGTTTATCAGCGGTATTCCGGCGACCTTCTTCCGTACGCTGGAGCAGTACAAACAGCTGGATGTGCCCGCGGCGCTCGCCCCGCAGGGTGAACAGGTCTTTATCGTGTCCTTTGCCGATCTGTCTCTGAAGCTCAAAGACGGCCAGCAACTGACCTCACTGGTCACCATGCTGGGTGAGTCACTGCAGATTCAGGTCGATATTGCGGCCAAGCAGGACGGCGACCCGGACAGCCCGACGCTTGAAGTGATTGCCGAGACCAACAAGCCGCAGGCATTGCGTATGTATCTGCCGCGTCTGGAGCGTTTGCAGATTGATATGCCAGCGCAGGGCACTAACACCTTTAACACCCTGCCGAACGACATGAAGCGCAGCATTCGCCGCATGCACTTTATGACGGATGCCATTGAAGAGCTGGAAATCAAGCGTGATGACAACGTGGCCTATGAAACCACCGCCTGGCGTGAGCGTTACATGGCAAACCGCAACGATCTGATGTGGCAGGACGGCATGTTCCATCTGGACTTTCTGATGCGCGGATTTATCCGCAATGAAATGTTCCCGACGGCCCGCGCCAAAGAGCTGCTGTTTACCTTCAAGACCCATAAGCCCGCGGGCAGCGTCACCGTGATTACTGAATATCTGGACGTTGAGCGCACGGCGGCACAGGTCAAGGGCTAAGGGGGCAACATGCTGGATTGGCTTAATGATGCGGTGGACAAAGGCAGCGAAATGCTGGGCGGGGCGTGGGAAGACACGACGGAGTTTGCAGGCGGTTGGTGGAATGATTACCTCGACAGCAAGCCGACACCGAACAGCACCCAAGACCCGAGCGCCAACGAAACGGGCAACACGGCGACAGTCACCCAGCAGCGCCCCCAGTCTTTCCATTATGGCTGGATCATCGGCGGGGCGGTTGTCCTGCTGTTGGTCATCGTTTTGTTAATGCGGAGGTAATCAATGCCTTTAGTACCTCTCTTAATCGGCGGTGGTGTGTTGTGGGGCAGCGGCGCCCTTGTGGGCGGCTCCCTCGGCTATACCGCTGCAGATGGCACTAAGTACCTGAGTGCGGGTGTGATAGCCGTAGGCGTCATCGTGCTGGTGCTGGCCTTTCTCTATTTTCGTAAGAAGGGGGCGTTGTGAGCGGATCATCTTCTGGCGGTTTAGCCAGTCTGGCCGGAACCGCCGCCGGGGCCAGTATGGGCTTTCCCGGCATGGATATGTCCGGGGCACTTGGTGCGCTGGAGTCAGTGAGTGACAGCGGGCCAATGACCACCACCAACGGCCCGGTCGAAATGAACTTCGAGGCGGGGGGCGTGACCTTCGGGGCGAAAACCCCGAATTACACCCTAATAGTGGTGGCTATCGCGGCCATGGTGCTGCTGTTTTTCTACCTGAGGGGGCGCTGATATGGGCTTATTCAGTACGAAAAAGAGCGCAAACAGTAACATCAATAACAGCGTTAACACCTCTAACAGCATGGGCGTCAGCGGTGCGAACAACGGCATGATGTTCAGTGGCATTGATGGCAGCGTCACCATGACTGACCACGGTGCCATGGAGGCCGCGGGGGAAATGGCCAGTGATGCCATGACCCTTGGCTCGAATGCGTTAGCGTCGAATAACAGCGCCTTGACGGATGCGTTTAGTTTTGGACTGGAAACCTTCAACGGGGCGCTGAGTTCCCTTGGTGGCATGGCGTCGAACCAGAGCAATCTGGCCTCGCAGTCCATGCAGCTGGCGAACAGCATCAATGCCAGCGCCAACACAGGCGGGGCCAGTGACATAGGACGACAGAACACACAGGTCATGATGGCCTTTGCGGCGGTCATCGGCTTGGTGCTGCTGGTTGTGGTTCTCAAGAGGTAGCGGAATGTATCAGACACAGAAAATCATCGAAGTACAGCTACAGGCCGGAGAAAAGATAATCTCGGCTGTCAGTCAGTACCTGTTAATCCGTGACTGCTCCCATACCGTCACCTTGCTGGCAAAAACCCAGAACCGGGAGCTGGGGACAGAGCTGAAGAAAAATGACGTGGTGCCTTTGAGTGGTTTCGAGACCATCGAGCTGTACAACCATCACAGCACGGCAGTCACGCTCAAATACCAGTTAACCGATATTCCGGTTAACACCCAGTCTGACGCGGTGGCAATCAGTGGCGCGGTGGAGGTGCACAGCATCCGCGAACCCGTGACCATTGATGCGATTCAGCAGACCGTGCCCGTTGCGTTTGATACGCCCGTGTCTATTGCGAACTGGCCCGCGGTGCAGCCAGTGAGCGGAAAGATCACCGTAGGCAATTTGCCTGAGGTGCAGGCGGTGAGCGGGGAAATGGCGATCACCAACCTGCCCGCGGTGCAGACCGTTAATGGTCAAGTCACTATCGGTAATCTGCCGCAGGTGCAGGAGGTCAGCGGTCTGGTTGCGGTGGCCCGCAGTGATGCGCTCGCCAGTGCGGTGATCCCATTAGAGCAGGCAACCACTACGCAACTTCTCGTCGCCGACAGCAAGCGCCAGTCGGTACTGGTACAGACAGACAAAGCCCTGTTCGTCGGGGGTGAGGGCGTGGATAACCTGACGGGCATTTACATCGCCGCTGGTGAGTCCATGACGCTGGATACCGGGGCGGCGGTGTATGGCTATGCGCTGGAAGGGGCCACGGTGCGGACATTGGCAGAGGTGCGCCATGGCTAGATTACACGGTAGCGGCGGCGGGAGCTGGAAAAGCGGTGATATCAAGATCCACAACGGCCCCCTTGAATCTATCCCACTGGGCTGGGTGCTGTGTGACGGTAAGAACGGCACGCCGGACTTGTGCGACCGGGCATTAGTTGGTGCGGGCCGGGCGTACAGTCCGAATCAGACGTTCGGGACAGACAGCCGGGCGACAGGCAATCACACCCTGTCATCCAATCAGCTTCCCAGCTCGTCCATGACCTATCAGCGCACCAGTAACTTTCAGATCTCCAGCATTAGTAATGCGGGGGTGGCGAATCGCTCGGTGCCTAACAATGGTTGGAGTGCGTACGCCGAGACCGGGCGCTCTTCACCGCGGACACTGGGTTTACGGCTGCATAACGCCAGCACCTATGTCAGCACGCCGGGCAGCGGGCAATCACACAACCATGGTCACGTCGATGTGCGTCAAAAGTCGGTGGCCGTTATTTGGATTATGAAGCTATGAGAATTACAGCAGTCACACAGGATCAGCTCATCGTCATTGATGGTGTGCCGGCCTTTTTGGGACACATCGGCGGCTATGCCATGCGGCAAGGTGAATGGGCGGTTGATTTCAACACCCTGACCGGGCTGGGCCATATCGAATACACGGATAACCGCCCGAATCAGGTCATCGACAGCACAGTGTTTAACGCCGCCTATGCGTGGCTGATTGACGAGCACACACGCTATGTCACGGCCATGGCCGAGCAGCAAGCAGCAGAGGAAGCGGCACGTAATGAGCAACAACAAAATCTTATTGATACTAAGTCTGATGGTAGTGGGGTTAGCAGCAATGACGATGTATAAGCCGCGGGGCATCCGCAACAACAATCCGGGCAATATTGAAGACAACGGCACCGCATGGCGTGGCCGCGTCGGTAACGATGGCCGCTTTGTCATCTTCGACAGACCGGAAAACGGTATCCGTGCGCTGGCCCGGACACTGAAAACGTACCGCAACCTGCACGGTCTGACCACGGTGCGCGGCATCATCAACCGCTGGGCGCCACCTGTGGAGAATGACACCAGCGCCTATGTGAATCACGTCGCCGGGGCGCTGGGCGTGTCGCCGGACACCTCGCTGTCAGAAGCGGAAACCATGGACATCGTGCCCCTGATTATCCGCCATGAGAACGGTATGCAGCCTTACAGCGCCAAGATGCTCAATGCGGGCATTCAGGCAGCATAAGGGGGAAGGATGCTCGGTGCATTATTGAATCTGATCACGGGCGGGGTGACGGCTTGGCAGCAGCACAGCCGCAACAAGGCCGAAGCCCTGAAACGCAAAGACGAACTGGAGCAGGCCAAACACACAGCCAGGCTAAAACGGCTGGAATACGGGGACGAGAAAGCCGCCACTCTGGACGAGCTGAGTATCAAGGGCCGGGGCTGGAAAGATGAATTCATTTTGCTGGTTGTGTTCACGCCCCTGATGCTGTGTTTCTGGCCTGATTACGCGGGGTATGTGGATGCCGGATTTCAGGCGCTCAGCAGCATCCCAGAGCCGTACTGGTACGTGGTCGGGGCCATTGTCGTGGATGTGTTGGGGATGCGCTCCATGGTGCGCTACCTGCTGGAATTCTTCTCACACAAATTCAGAGGGAAACCCACTTGATAGAAATACTGCAACAACTGACAGCAATGGGCTTACCGCCCACCATGATCGCGCTGCTCATCGTGCTGTACAAGCAGGACAAGCGGCTAACAATACTGGAAACGAACGTACAACTGGGGAAAAAGCATGGCTAAGACAGGACTGAAAAGTAATGGCACACTGAAGAAAGGCTACCGCTTCGCCAAAGGTGGCCGGGTGGTGAAAGCGAAGAATGCGACGGTAAAGCGGAAGATAAAATAAGGTTAAGTCCGCCATTAAATTAATGGCGACTTTCCTTTTAACTGGCATTTATTAATCAATCATTGATTCGCCTAGGTGTGATCTAATTAAACTGTTGCATTTTGATATGAATGTCTCACCTACGTCATCGCCAAATTTAAACATTCTGTTTTCATCATCAATAAAGCTAACTAAGGATGAGAGTTTTTCAGTGCTTGACTGTGCTGTTATTTCCATATTTCTTTCATCTACCTTAGAGAAGCTAATACTGAGGATTACATTCCTTTCTTTAAGAAAAAATGAAACTTTAGGTAGTTCATCATCTTCTTCTATAAATTGTAACTCAGCTGTTTTTAATTTGAGATTTTCAATTATTCCTTCAAGTATTTCACGTGCTAGAGCATATAAAGCACCACCTTGACTATACTTAAGGAAATGACGAACATGTATGCTACTGTAAAAAGAGTCGTAATTTACCTCACCGACAGTGCCCATATGTTTTTTTGCAATAGAATTTGCTGCCTCGAACAAACTTATAATATCACTCTGTGAGTTTTCTGTGCTTGATGACTCCCTATTAACTATCTCATCACTTAATTCTTTAAAGTCATCTCCAATAAAATCGATAAGGTGTAGCGTTTCAAAGAATGCACTTTGATACATGCTTATTGAAGCATCATTCAGAGATAAAAATCTAACACCTAAGTTATGATGCAAAAATTTCAACTCATTATGTAAGTTACTCAGTAACTGAAGTGTATAGTTTTCAATTACATTTATATTGGAATTGTTTTTTGATAACTCCTCATTACATACATCTATATAACCTTCTAAAATTCTTTCCGTACAATCGAAGTAATGCTTTAACTGAGATGTTAAGTCTTTTTTTATAGAAAACTTACCCTTCTCAATTAGTCGATCACCTTCATAAATAGTTGTAAATATCACAGGCAAATCATCCTGCAATACAAATGAAAAACTGTAGTTTTTTGATATGCTGCCAAAAGTGTTTATAAAGTGCCGCTCTTTATCATTGAACTCGTCCCTTATTATTTTGTTTTTGAATGTTTCCAATTCTAATTTAGATGGTTGAGATGTTTTTACTGATATATAACTACTGATAAATAAGGGTAAAAGGATATTAAATAAACTTAAAGGAGCGTTGTATGTTTTAGTAAACTTCTCCAATAAAGGAGGTAGACTCTCTGAATTGTTAGCTATTAATATTGAAAGCGAAACCAAAATAAAAAAGAGGAAAAAAGACAACCAAAAAACAATGTTTTTATACGGAAAAATTTTACTTACTCTATTCTTTACATTTTCCATAAATCATCCCGACGCATTATGGTTTATTTAAGTTAATCAAATTAGCAGCGTAACAAAACATATAGCATAGTCTATCATTTCTTTGCCATGCTGAAAGCCAGTTATAGCCCTGTGTAGTATGCGGTTGCTTTTTAACTGTCTCACGATAATGAATTGGAAGATATTAAATTGAAATTAACAAATGAAGATGTGGCCAACATGTGGTCATCATTAAAGCTAATTACCTTAAAATACAATACCTTATTGCGAAAAAAAAGGCCCTCAATGAGCGCCTTTTTTACCGGAACGGGACGTGAAATTACTCAAAAATCTTACGGTGCAGATTCTGAGCAATAGGCATGGCATGTTCGGTTTTAACCAGGAAGCACAGGTTGTGCGGGCTGGCACCGTAGCAAATCATACGCAGCTTGTACTCGTCCAGCGAATCGAACACGGTACTCACTGAACCGGCAGTCTGACTCATGCGGTTACCAATCAGCGAAATCAGGCACAGATCCTGTTCAATCTCAACGCGACACAGCTCACTGAGCGCGGCATGCGCCCCCGGAGGCAGCGTGGGTGCGCCGCCGCCTGTATCGGTCTGATCCATGGTCAAAGACACGCTGACTTCAGAGGTAGAAATCAGATCAACAGAGACCTTATGCTCAGCCAGAATCCGGAAGACTTCGGCCAGGAAACCATAAGCATGAAACATGTTCAGGCTGGTCAGGGTGATCAGGGTCTGGTTCGAGCGCAGTGCCAGCGCACGGAACAGCGGTGCTTCAGTAACGGATTTACGGATCCAGGTGCCGCCTTGCTCTGGTGCCCTGGACGATCCAACAAACACAGGGATCTGACGGCGAACGGCCGGGATCAATGTCGATGGATGCAAGATCTTGGCGCCAAAATTGGCCATCTCAGAGGCTTCGCTGAAGCTGATTTCTTTGATTGGCGTGGCTTTGGGCGCAATACGCGGATCTGTGGTGTACATGCCTGGGACGTCAGTCCAGATTTCCAATGTGCCGGCACTCACCGCCTCAGCCATAAGGGCGGCACTGTAATCACTGCCACCGCGGCCAAGTGTTGTGGTGCGACCTTGCTCATCACTACCGATGAAACCCTGAGAAACGATAATCTTATCCTGCAGCAGAGGTAATAGCTTTTCCTCTGTCAGTTGACGAATCATTTCCTGTTCAGGGCTGGCTTTACCAAAGCGGCTGTCAGTACGCAGCACTTCCCGGATATCGTAGCGCAATGCGTCAGCACCCATCTCACACATGATTTGCGTAAACAGATGGGTAGACAGCAATTCACCGTTGGCAACCAGTTGATCTGTCAGCTCAGCCGATTTATGTTCTGCGGCTTTTATGGCAAGTTCGGCGACCTGATCGAGCAGTTCATCAATGTTACCCGCAACCTGTTCAGGCTGCTGTAAATCCGCCAGCACGCTGTGGTGAATGGCGCGAAGGCGCTCCATCAGGTTATGTCGGTGCCCGGCATCGGCCACGCCGTTGGCCAGTTCGACTAAAATATTAGTCACACCGGAACACGCACTGATCAACACCAGTTTGGTTGTCGGATTATTGATAACTATCTTAGCACTACGGCTCATTGCAACGAAATCAGCCACACTAGTGCCGCCAAATTTTGCGACTGTGATTTCAGCGTTCAACGCTGAAGAAGAAATTACAGGGCTCAATGTGATCTCCCACTTAACAAAGCGTAAACATGGGGCAAAATTTGGGGAATCTTTCCGACTTGAGTGTCAGAAGAGCCATTAGGCGAGACGTACTAAGACTGCTGCTACCAGAAGCTCTCCACCTGCACTGGATGATGCAGGTGACAGCCAGAAGGATTCAACCTTCAAAGCCGATACGGCAAGCCCCCTGTCTCACCGTATCTCGGCGTTGCTCCCCCTCTCTATGGTGCTTTGGGGTGGGGCCCCGCCGCATAGATACCTGGATAACGCGCCTCTTCCGTTTTCACCTGAAAAATGAGCTTTCTCAGGGTGAACAAAAATTGCCCTTATTGAATATGAGAGGGGGGGCTTTGTCAATGCTTGAATGCATTTTTCTGTGTCAAGATTGTTACTGACTTTGCATAAATTTGCCTGCCTGGTTTCAGGTACGGGTGGTTCTGTTATGCTCGCTAGGAATGCCCTGTAAAAGCGACTGTTGCCAACAATAACTAATGCACTGAATTATAAGTAACTTATGTGTCTGTGCAGATGGAGAAGCCTTATGACAATTCACAGTTTTTACCCACCTCAACGCATACTGATGGGACCCGGTCCGTCGGACATTTATCCGCAGGTGTTGCAGGCGCTCAGCCGCCCGACTGTCGGTCATCTTGACCCACTGTTCATTGGAATGATGGATGAGCTTAAGCAATTGCTTCAGTATGCATTTCAGACTACCAACCCATTTACTATAGCGGTATCTGCGCCGGGCAGTGCAGGAATGGAAGCCTGTTTTGTCAATCTGGTTGAGCCGGGCGAGAAGGTGATCGTCTGCCGTAACGGGGTATTTGGCGAGCGGATGCGGGAAAATGTTGTGCGCTGCGGCGGTGAAGCTGTGCTGGTGGATAATGAATGGGGAGAGCCGGTTGATCCGCAAGCCGTTGAAGCCGCACTCAAAGCCCATCCGGATGCGAAAATACTGGCTTTTGTGCATGCGGAAACCTCAACCGGTGCACTGAGCGATGCTGAAACCTTATCCCGTTTAGCCCGTGACCATGACTGCCTGACCATTGTTGATGCGGTAACCTCATTGGGCGGGGTGCCGCTGAAGGTTGATGAATGGCAACTGGATGCCGTGTACTCAGGCAGTCAGAAGTGTTTGTCCTGTGTACCGGGCCTGTCTCCGCTGACCTTTTCGCCGCGGGCCGTGGAGAAAATTCAGCAACGTAAGACACCGGTTCAGAGCTGGTTTCTGGATCAAAGCCTGGTGCTGGCCTACTGGAGTGGTGAAGGTAAGCGCAGCTATCACCATACAGCCCCTGTCAATAGCTTGTATGCGCTGCACGAAGCACTGGTTCGTTTACAACATGAAGGGCTGGAAAATGCGTGGCAGCGCCATGCCGAGATGCACGAGTTACTGCGCGATGGCCTGGAAGCTATGGGGATCCGCTTTGTGGTGGATGAGAAAAGCCGCTTGCCGCAACTCAATGCTGTTTTTATCCCTGACGGGGCCGATGATGCGAAAGTGCGTCAGACTCTGCTGGAAGAGTATAACCTGGAAATCGGAGCCGGCCTGGGGGCTCTGGCCGGAAAAGCATGGCGCATTGGACTGATGGGATACGGTGCACGTAAAGAGAATATCGCTCTGTGCCTGAAGGCGCTGGAAGAGGTGCTGAAATAATTATCAGCAAGGAAAAGATGCGGCTGCCCGGGCAGCCGCTTTTTTTTTGGGGAAGTCTTCAGTTCTTGTTTTCAGTCTTTGTCTGCTTGCCCTTCAGCCTGTGCTATCTGCGGCGAGGGGGTTACGGTTTTTGGCTTGGAAAACTGCGGTAACGCTTCATCGCTGAAATCCATACCCGGGAAAAGATACCGGGCCTCTTCGCGAACCTGTTCAGCTTGATAAGTGTTTGCCAATGCCTGATGAGCTTTGATCAGAAACTGATACAGAATGGGCCTTGGCAGCTCTTTGGCTTTATGGTCAGCCCAATGGATAAAGCTTGTCAGCAACGCAGGATTATCCTGCTGAATGCCCATTTTCAACTGGGTCTGATAAAGATCCCATTCAAACCGGTTGCGCCAGGCCCAGGTGTTATTGACCTTATCCAGGGCGGTTAAATCGGGTGGCGTGGATGATTCAAAGCGGGTCAGCATGGCGCCTGAATATAAGGTGGTGGCCATAAAGAGGCTGACGACAACAGGCAAAAGCATGGCGCTGATTCTGAAGGGCTTATAAAATCGCAGTGTTTGTTTGAAGTATTTCGCACTCAGGGCATCAACCCAATAGATCAGAAACACAAAAATAATCCAGTGGATCAGGGAGTGGTAAAAGGGGTATTCAAGCTGGGTATGCAGTGTTATTGGAAACAGGAGCGCGACCAGAGCCAGCTGAGTGTTGGCCGGTGCGCGGCGAATTTTAGCCAGCACCGCCGCTGCCG
Organism: Photobacterium sp. WH77; assembly: GCF_022014395.1. NCBI lineage: Bacteria > Pseudomonadati > Pseudomonadota > Gammaproteobacteria > Vibrionales > Vibrionaceae > Photobacterium > Photobacterium sp. WH77. The sequence goes on from NZ_JAKLTE010000005.1 coordinate 23,473, forward strand.
CAATCAGCAGTGCCAGTACAGGTAAAATACCCCCTTCACTGGCCCAGAAAAGTAACTCGTTATGGGGATGATCCAGCCCGGGTAACCCATGGGGCGTTTCAGGATCGGCCTGATGCGCTTGCGCTGTCTGCATCAGATAAGCGGGTTCAAAATTACCATAGCCGACGCCCGTGGCCGGTGAGTGCAGGAACATGTCCAGCGCTTGCGGGTAGATCACTGAGCGGGCACTTTCCAGCGACACTCTGCCCGGCTGCGGATTCCAGTTCAGGCTGCTGGTCAGGTTCCAGGTCACGCTTAATCCCATGACCAGCATCATCAGCCATACTCGCCATTGTACCCGGGCGGCAAACTGTATCAGGTAGGGCAGGATAAGCAAAACCCCCGCCACACTGGCAATCCAGCCGGTTCGTGAGCTGAGCACGAACAGCATGGGGATCACAGCGACAGGCGTTAACTGAAGACCGAGGTGGGAGAGCGTCCAGCGGCCCTGAACCATCGGCTGCCGTGCCAGCAGGTAAGCCGAAAGAACGAGCCCGGTGGCCAGGAAGCTGGCCATTACGTTGGGTTGCTGAAAAATCCCGTAGGGCCGGTTGAGATCCGTGTTATAGCCGATGCCATTGTCCGGCGAGATCCACAGAAACTGATACCAGGCCAGCGCGGCTTGCAGCCAGACCGCTTTTAAAAGCAGCCAGAGTATTTGCTGGCGCTGTGTCTGGCTGAAAGCAAACTGCTGCAGCGCCACAAAAAACAACCAGCCAGCCCAGAGGGTAATGATTCGGTTGACGGCGACTTCTGGTCGCGCTTCCGGGAAGAACATGGGGACAGACAGCGTGACGCAGCAACATAAGAGAACCAGCGTCAGGCGTGAATAACGCAATACTTTCTGTCGGCTGATCTCCAGCAGGCCAATAGCAATGGCAAAGCTGAAGGGAATCCAGCTACTGACATTAAAGGGTAGTTCCAGTCCGGCTCCTCCCTGATTATGCTGAAAATAATGCATCGACAGCAGAAACAGAAAAGTCAGCGCCAGAATAAAAGGTCGCGTCAGTGGTTTACTGATGGTGGCAGCGGCCAGTCTGGTGCCCCTTAATTGAATGACGGTCACGGTGTCCGGTCCCTCGGCAAATAGACAAAAAGTCAGGCTGAATTCAGCCTGACAGAGTGCATGAGTGTAATTATGCCTGCTGCTTTGCCGTTAATGCGGGCAGCAGGGGTTTTAGGAAGCGGGCCGTATGCGAACCGGCGACTTCGGCAACCTGTTCCGGTGTGCCTGTCGCAATGATCTCACCGCCACCGCTGCCGCCTTCCGGCCCCAGATCAATGATCCAATCTGCGGTTTTAATGACGTCCAGGTTATGCTCAATCACCACTATGGTATTGCCGTGATCACGCAGTCGGTGCAGTACACTCAGCAACTGCTGGATATCATGGAAGTGCAAGCCCGTTGTCGGTTCATCGAGAATATACAGGGTTTTACCTGTATCGCGTTTGGACAGCTCGCGTGCCAGTTTCACCCGCTGCGCTTCGCCGCCAGACAGCGTGGTCGCTGCTTGTCCCAGGCGGATATAGGATAGTCCGACATCCATCAGGGTTTGCAGTTTTCGGGCAATGGCTGGTACAGGATCAAAAAATACCCGCGCATCTTCCACTGTCATTTCCAGCACTTCATCAATTGACTGGCCTTTGTATTTCACTTCCAGAGTCTCACGATTGTAGCGTTTACCCTTACAGTTATCACAGGGCACGTAAACATCGGGCAGGAAGTGCATTTCAACTTTGATCACCCCATCGCCCTGACAGGCTTCACAGCGGCCGCCTTTGACGTTGAAGCTGAAGCGGCCTGGTTTATAGCCCCGTGAGCGAGACTCCTGAGTGCCCGAGAACAGCTCCCTGATGGGGGTGAAAATGCCTGTGTACGTCGCCGGGTTGGAACGCGGCGTTCGGCCTATCGGGCTCTGATCGATGTCGATGACTTTATCGAAGTGCTCCAGCCCCTGAATATCGTCATAAGGGGACGGCTCGCCTGTAGTGGCCCCATTGAGTCTATGGTGAGCAATCTTGAAGAAAGTATCGTTGATCAGGGTTGACTTGCCTGAGCCGGATACCCCGGTCACACAGGTCAGCAAACCAACCGGAATCGACACATCGACTGTTTTCAGGTTATTGCCCGTGGCGCCTGTTAGCTGAACCGTTTTTGCCGGATCGACAGGAACACGTTCAACAGGCACTTCAATTTGTTTTTTGCCGCTCAGGTATTGGCCGGTCAGGGAATCTTCCGAATTCAGAATATCTTCCATGGTGCCTTCGGCGATGATCTGCCCGCCGTGAACACCGGCGCCCGGGCCGATATCTATGATGTAATCCGCACTGCGGATCGCATCTTCGTCGTGTTCGACCACCAGTACGGTGTTACCCAGATCGCGCAGCCGGGTCAGGGTGCTCAGCAGGCGTTCGTTATCACGCTGGTGGAGGCCGATGGAAGGCTCATCGAGCACATACATAACGCCGACCAGTCCAGCGCCAATCTGGCTGGCCAGGCGGATGCGCTGAGCTTCACCGCCCGACAATGTTTCTGCACTGCGGGACAGGTTGAGATAGTTGAGGCCCACATTGACCAGGAAGGTCAGCCTGTCATTGATTTCTTTGAGGATTTTATCGGCAATCTGCGCACGCTGTCCTTCCAGTGTCAGCTCGGAAAAGAAGGTCAGCGCCTGGCTGATGCTCATTTCACTGATGGCCGGCAGGTTGGTACTGTCGATAAAGACATGACGTGCTTCTTCACGCAGACGCGAACCGTGACAGCTGGCACAAGGCTTGGTGGAGATATACTTCACCAGATCTTCGCGTACAGCATTGGACTCGGTTTCCCGGTAGCGGCGTTCCATGTTATTCAGAATGCCTTCAAACGGGTGACGGCGAACTGTCACATCGCCGCGATCATTAATGTATTTAAACTCAATATTTGTGGTGCCTGAGCCCTGCAGCAATACGTTTTGTACTTTCTTCGGCAGACTGCTGAACGGTGATTCAACATCAAAATCGTAATGTTCAGCCAGTGAAGTCAGCATCTGAAAGTAGTAGTAATTGCGTTTGTCCCAGCCCCGGATGGCACCGCCGGACAAGCTGAGTTCACTGTTCTGAATCACGCGGGACGGATCGAAATACTGTTGTACCCCCAGTCCGTCGCATGTGCCGCAGGCACCGGCCGGGTTATTGAAGGAAAACAGGCGCGGTTCCAGCTCACGCATGCTGTAGCCGCAATGCGGGCAGGCGAAGTTGGCCGAGAAAATCAGTTCGGCCATGTTATCGTCATCCATGGCGCTGACGACCACTGTGCCGCCTGACAGATCCAGCGCGGTTTCAAACGATTCAGCCAGCCGCTGCTGAAGATCATTACGCACTTTAAAGCGATCCACCACCACTTCTATGGTGTGCTTTTTGTGTAATTCCAGCGTCGGCGGATCGGACAGATCGCAGACTTCACCGTCTATCCGGGCCCGGATATAGCCTTGCGCCGACAGGTTGGCTAAGGTTTTCAGGTGCTCGCCCTTACGCTCCTTGACGATAGGAGCCAGCAGCATCAGCTTGCTGCCTTCCGGCAGTGTCAGCACTTTGTCGACCATCTGGCTGACGGTTTGCGCGGCGAGGGGCACATCGTGAGTCGGGCAGCGTGGTTCGCCGACACGGGCATACAGCAAGCGCAGGTAGTCATAGATTTCGGTAATAGTACCGACCGTCGAACGCGGGTTGTGTGAGGTCGATTTTTGTTCAATCGAGATGGCAGGCGACAGGCCTTCAATATGGTCGACGTCCGGTTTTTCCATCAGCGACAGAAACTGGCGTGCGTAGGCCGACAGTGATTCGACGTAACGGCGCTGACCTTCGGCATACAGGGTGTCGAATGCCAGAGAAGACTTACCGGAACCTGATAAACCTGTGATAACAATCAGCTTATCCCGGGGGATAGTCAGGTTAATGTTTTTAAGGTTGTGGGTGCGCGCACCCCTGACTTCGATCTTATCCATAGTTGCAGTCATCAGCGCTTGAATAAATAGGATTGGCATTATTGCATAGCCCTGAGGGGCTTAAAAGACTTGACTGTACAAAAACACAGTGCTTTGATCGTCTTTTATGCGTCCGATCAAGACATGGGAAGCATGACGTAGCCCTATGACTCGGAGGGCAGCCCATGTTAAACTCGGCGATTAAGTATAAACTTTGAATGAGCGAAGGGTGTCAGGATTGGCAGCCTCAACAGCGAAAACCTGGAGTGAACTATGGCCAGTCGTGGCGTAAATAAAGTGATCCTGGTGGGTAACTTAGGACAAGATCCTGAAATCCGTTATATGCCGAACGGCGGTGCAGTCGCAAATATCACCATCGCGACTTCTGAAAGCTGGCGTGATAAAGCCACCGGTGAACAGCGTGAAAAAACAGAATGGCACCGTGTTGCGTTGTTCGGCAAGCTGGCTGAAGTGGCTGGTGAGTACTTGCGTAAAGGGTCTCAGGTTTACATTGAAGGTCAGTTGCAAACCCGTAAGTGGCAGGATCAAAGCGGTCAGGACCGCTTCACGACCGAAGTGGTTGTTCAAGGCTTCAACGGTGTGATGCAAATGCTGGGTGGTCGTCAGGGTGGCGGTCAGGGCGCGCCAATGGGCGGCCAGCAGCAGCAGGGCGGTTGGGGACAACCTCAGCAACCGGCTCAACAGCAACAGCAACAGCAAAACTATGCGCCTCAGCAGCAGCCTGCGTCTAAGCAACCGCAGCCTCAGTACAATGAGCCGCCAATGGATTTTGACGACGATATTCCGTTCTGATCCTTTCCAGACGGTTGTTAAAAAAGCAGCGTTCAACGCTGCTTTTTTATTGCCTGATACCCAGTCACCGCACGATGCTGATCACAGAGAGTGGGGATTGGCTGACTGATGCGTGTGTCCGGGTGAGGCTTTTTGTTTAATAAAATCAATAAACAGCTTGGTTTTGGTATGGTTGTAGTTGAGCTTAGGGTAGTAGGCGTAGGCAGCATTTAACGGCTGTTTCAGATCAGGTAAGACAGGGATCAGCAAACCATTGCTGAGCTCGCGTTTTACCGTATTCTCACCTACCAGAATTAACCCCATTCCAGCTACCGCAGCGGCGACCAGGGCTTCCGGGTTCTGGGTGGTAAAATTGCCCCGCAAACGCAGGCGACGGTTACTTTCAAAGACATGCTCTTGCTCATGGCCATGACTGCCGAATAACAGGCAGTTATGCAGCGCCAGTTGCTCCGGGGTTTCGATGGCGGGCCTGTCTTCCAGGTAACTGGGTGAGGCATAGAAGCCAGCCTGAAAACTAAAGAGTTTGGTGGCAATATAACTGGTGGAATTAAAATCAGTCAGTTCGCGGCTGATAAAAACATCCAGGTTGAGATCCGGCAACTGGCCCGGAGTCACAGTGTGCAGCTCTACCTGAATATTGGGATAGGTCTGTAAAAACTCGGCCAGATAATGAACCAGTACCCGGCTGCCTGTCGCCAGCGGGGCGCCGATGCGCAGCACACCCTGAACTTCGCCGTAGGTGGAGGTGGTTTCAGCCAGTATCTGGTGCCAGTCATCAAGTAAATGGACACTGCGCCGATAAAACACCTTGCCGGCGTCTGTGACTGTCAGGTTACGTGTCGTGCGTTTAAGAAGCTGAACACCAAGCTGTTTTTCTAACCATGACAGCCGCTTGGACAAGGCTGAACTTGAGGTGTTGAGAGCGCTTGCGGCCTGAGCCAGTGAGCCCTGCTCAACCACGGCGACAAAACTTTTGGTGCAGGTGATCCAGTCCATATCTCTCCGCTTTGTGGGGTGCATGCTGCCTGGGCGGTGAGCCAAGTAAGGAAAGTGTCGGTCTGAGCACTGCAGTGTTTGAGAGCCGATGGTATTTTCCAGTATAAACAGGCGTTTTGGTTTGTATTGTTGTCTGTATCAGAGTTGACCACAGAGCCAGGCGGTTTGGAATTGTTTTTCAGATAAAGTTGGACCTTGCATGAGAAAAGCCTCAGGGATGAAGCTGACCAATAGACTGGTTGCTTTCGTGACCCTAATTGTCATTTGCGCCATGTTTGTCATTTTCATTGGCGGTGCTGTCAGTTTTCGTCAACTCGGGCAGGATTATCTGCATCATTATCTGGGCGGCGTGGTAGAAGCGATCGACCAGGAAATGGCCGATCCTCAGGGTTCACAGTCTCTGGCCCGCTGGCTGCCGAAGTTACTCAAAGCCAGTAACGTGGTGGCGCTGGACGTCAGCAACGATACCGGCTCTGTCTACCAATTTCAGGGATTACAGAAAATCGATGATCCCAATATTCTTTATCATACTGAATATCCGCTGACCCTGAACCCCGGTTACTCTGTCAGTATCCAGTCAGTGCCGCCTTATACCGAATTAACCTATTCGCTGGGGGCGATGTCTTCTATCAGCCTGGCGATCATGATCATTATTGCCGGCCTGATATGGGGCGTAAACTGGCTTAAGCGGCAGTTGCAGGGCTCAGAGCTTCTCGAAGAGCGGGGGAGAATGCTGCTGGCCGGTAAGCTGGATGCTTTTGCCAAAGGCGCCGATCTGGAATGGCCGGAAACGGCAAGTCTGGCATTGGACAAGCTAATCTCTGAGCTGAAAGATGCCAGACAGGAGCGCAGCCGCTTTGATACCTTCATTCGTACCCACACCTTCCTGGATCAACTGACGGGCTCGGCCAATCGGGTATTGTTCGACAGCCGTCTGCAATCTGTGGTTCAGGATCAGGATAACCATGGTGCTGTTATTTTGATTCGTATCGCTGACTGGGAAGAATTGCTGCTGGCAAAGGGCAAGATTGTGGCCGATGAATTGATTCAGGATGTCGGCATGGTGCTGTCGAATATGGTCCAGCGCTATCCGGACAGCGTGCTGTCTCGCTATTTTGACGCCGAATTTGCCATCATGCTGCTGCAACAGCCCAGCAAGGAGGTCAATCAGTTTGTGAATCAGCTGCTGAAAGGGCTGGAGCGGCTGACACCTTCCGTGCCATTGCAGCGCGAGAACTGGTGCCATATTGGTATGACCTATTTTGCCAGCGGCGAGCGGCGTGGCCGCATTATGGATGAGGCTGACATGGCGCTGCGCAGTGCGCAATTACAGGGCACGAACAGCTGGTATGCCTTCCAGAAAGATGTACTGGGAGAGGATACCCGGGGCAGTGTGCGCTGGCGGACGCTGCTGGATGCTGTCTTGAGTCAGGGCGGCCCGGCTCTGTATCAGCAGCCCGCCTATCTCTCTGGGGAGAAAATACCGCTGCACCGTGAATTATTGGCGAGGATCAATGACGAAAACGGTGTGATGATCAAAGCTTCCCGTTTTCTGCCTGCGGTTGAGCTGGTGGGATTCAATGTGCGTATGGATAAACAGGTCATCAGTCAGGCGCTGGATCTGCTCAAAAATGGCCCGACGCTGGATAATTTTGCGATTAACGTCAGTGTCGAATCTCTGCTGGATAAAGGATTTATCCGCTGGTTCCGGGATGAACTGCTGCAAACACCCAGGCCGGTACTGAAACGGCTGAGTATTGAAGTCCCGGAGCGGAACCTGTCACGCCATATTGATGCTGTGCGTACCTTTCTCAAAATGGTAACGGGCCTCGGCTGCCGGCTGGGTGTGGATCAGGCCGGGAGAACCATAGTCAGCACCCACTATATCAAGGATGTCAACGTCCAGTATATCAAGCTGCACAGAAGCCTGATTCGTGAAATAGATCAGCGGCAGGAAAATCAGTTATTTGTCCGGAGTATGCTGGGCGCCTGTGCCAATTCCGGTGTCGAGGTGATTGCTGTTGGCGTCGAAAATGACAGGGAGTGGCAGGTGCTGCAGCAATTGGGTATTAATGGCGGGCAGGGGCGCTTTTTTGCCCCGGAGATGAGTGTGAGTCAAATTAGTACCAAAAATCGCAGATAATGTTATCTAAGTGGAAACCTTACATTTTTTACAGGATTTTCTCTATACACCATAAATTCCTGTCAGTATCATGGGTCAAATTATTGACAATAATAGTCAATAGCATGTTTTTAAAGAATGTAGCCGCGGGTTAAAAACGAACGAAAAGTAAAACGGGTTATTACCATGCTGATGAAAAAGCTCCTAAGTCGGAAAACTGTCAGTAAAGTGGCCAGTTTTGCTGTGTTCGAAGGGAAACTGACACTCGTCTGTCTTACAGAAGACGGGAATGACTGGATCAGTGACAGTGTGGAAGTGGCTTCACGTGAAAGCTGGACGTCTTCCATCACGCAATTGATCAATACACACCATTTAAACGGCTGCAGAATTCGCTTCGTACTTGGCCATGGCTTATATCAAAGCCTGATCATTGATAAACCTGCCTTACCCCGCCATGAACTGGCCAGTGCCTTACCGTTTCTGGTCAAAGATCTGGTGACTGAACCTCCCGCTAACCTGGTGGCGGATGGGTTTGAAGAGCCAATAAAAGACAGACTGCAAGTGCTGGTGGCGCAGCGTTCCCTGGTTCAGCAACTGGTGCTGGCGTGCCTGGCGAATGGCTGTGAGCCTGAACTGATTACTGTGGATGAAGTGGTGCTGGGTCAGATGACGGCTGAAAAACAGAGCCAGCTGTTCCTTCATTCCCGTCAGCATTCCGGTCTGCACCTGACCGCTTTCAAACAGCAGGTGATGTGTTTTCAGCGCCAGCTGCGCGGTTTTTCTCAGCCTCTGATGGGTCTGGAGCAGGCTAATCTGCAGATAGACGGGCTGGCGCTTGAACTGCAGCGCTCCCTTGACTTCCTGAGTGCCCAGCTGCGTGATGCACCTATTGCCCAGGTGCTGGTCAGCTGTGACAGCGATGATAATGAGCAGTTGGCTGACGCATTGCGGCAGCGGCTCAATGTGCCGGTCGCGACAGTCAGTGGGGCACCCGCCGAGCTGATTGATTTTGATGCCCGTGTCGCCTGGGCCGTTCAGCTGCAGCAGCCGTTGCTCAATCTGTACAGCGACAGTCTGAAACCACAATCTAACTGGCTCACCTTGCCTAACTTAGTGGCTGGCTGGGCGGCGGGTGCAGTGGTGATCGGATCGCTGGCGGGATGGCAAAGCTGGCAGGAGCACAGGGCCACACAATTACTGGCACAGCAGCAAACCCAGCTGACGCAAAAACAGACTGAACTGGATAACGCCAAAGCCGCGCTGGCCCGTCATCTGCCGAGTGAATTAAAAGTCAAACTGAGCGGCGAGCTGGAACAGCATCTCGCGGCCAAACAAGCCACGCTCAGGGCAATTGCCATGCACGATAACAGCCTGCAAGCTGGCTATGCCACTATGTTGCAGCAGCTGGCGCAGGCTGCCAGCCAGGATATCTCAGTGAGCCGCATTCACGTACAGGGCCAGCAACTGGATCTGGAAGGCGTGGCCAGGCACCCCAATGCAGTACCCGGCTGGCTGCAGAGTTTTGCGCAATTTCCCCAGTTGGCCGATCGCCGCTTTGAAGTCATGTCTCTAGGCAGAAATGAAGAAAACAGAGTGACCTTTATGTTGCATGCGCAACGCAAAACAGAGGCAAAACAATGAGCGCCTGGGCATCTCTTGTTACCCGGTTTGAGCAGCTTAACCGGCGCGAGCAGTGGCTGGTGGCGGTAACGGGCTGGTTGATGCTGATTCTGGCCGGTTATCAGTTTTTACTGGAACCCATCCAGCAATCCCTGACATCGGTGGTAAGGCAACAGCAATCGGTACAGGCCAGCATTATCAAAAACGACGGTGATCTGATTCGGATTCAGCGGCAGCTGAACAGTGATCCCGATAAGGTGCTGGATGAACAAATCCGCCAGTTGCAAGACAGTAACGCCCGGCTGGACACAGAGCTCAAAGAACGTGTTGCCAGTCTGGTAACCCCGGTCCAGATGGCGGCTTTGCTGGACCAGGTGCTGCAGCGCTCCCAGCGTCTGACGCTGGTGTCGCTGGAATCTCTGCCGCCAGCTCAGCTGATAAACGGTGAGGATGCCGGCTATTACATTCACCCTGTCCGGCTGACTCTGCGTGGCCGTTACTTTGATTTGGTGAATTATTTGCAGCAGCTGGAAGCGCTGCCGGTGAAATATTATTGGCGAAGCCTGGATTACCAGGTAGATAAATACCCGCTCTCCGATATACAGCTGGATGTATACACGCTGGGCGAAAGTAAGGACTTTATCGGTGGTTAGACAATGTATTTCTCTGCTGTTACTTGCCTTGTTCAGCACAGCAACCCTGGCTGAAAGCGATCCGACCGCCCCGCTGGGGTGGCAGGCGCCATCGGTAAAGAAAACAGCGACACAGCGCTTACCTTCACTGGAAGGCATCGTTTGTCCGGAACAGGACCAGTGCAGCGTTATTTTAAATAGCCAGGTGGTTTTGCCGGGTGAGGCGATAAGTGGTTATACCCTGAAAGCCGTCGACGGAGAGACTGTTATTCTCCAGCGCGGTAGCCGGCAATGGCGTCTGGCTTTGTATAGCGAAGAAATAACAATCAATGAATAATAAAAGTGAATTCTGACATGCGCTTATTGTTAATTGTGATGGCAACAACCTTGCTGGCGGCCTGCTCTACAAATATGGGGCACAATAAACCGGTTGAGGTGCAGGAAGCCTTAAATCAGGCTAAAAATGAGGCTCAGAGCCGGCCTCTGACGGACTTGCCATCGGCAGTCAGCGCTGATCTGATGCCCAGCCTGAGCCGTTCCGGCTATGGCAGCAGCCGTGCGTACGAGCGGCGCTTTCGTGTCAATGCCCGGGCTGTGGACGCCCGCGCCTTTTTCTCCAGCCTGGTTCGGGGCACGGCATTTAATATGGTGATCCACCCTGAGGTCAGCGGCCGGGTTACGCTGAGCCTGCAGGATGTGACTTTAGATGAAGTACTGAACGTTGCGTCGGATATTTACGGTTATGATATCCAGCGCAAGGGCAACATTATTCAGGTGTTCCCTGCCACATTGCGCACGGAAGTGATTCCGGTGGACTACCTGCAACTGCAGCGGCGTGGCCTCTCTCTGACATCCTTGACCACAGGCTCAATTAGCAGCCCGGATAACAGTATCGACAATCAGTCGGATAACCGCCGCAATACCAGTAATGACGACTATGATGACAACCGCCGTCGCGACAGCAATAACGGTGACCGCTCATCGTACTCCACGGGCGGCACCCGGATTGAAACGCGTTCCGACAGTGATTTCTGGGGCCAGCTGCAAAAGGCGGTTCAGGCCATGATTGGTACGGGGCAAGGGCGCAGTATTGTGGTGTCGCCGCAGGCCAGCCTGTTGACAGTGAAAGCATTTCCGAATGAATTGCGCGAAGTGCGTGAATTTCTCGGCGTATCGAAAAAGCGTCTTCAGCGTCAGGTGGTGCTGGAGGCCAAGATCATGGAAGTGACCCTCAACGACAGTTACCAGCAGGGCATTAACTGGAGCAACATTACCAAAACCATAGGTGGTACCGGCATTATTTTCGGCCGTACCGGGCCAGATAATTTGCCCGGTGGCAGCGAGATTGCCAATTTGCTGGGCGGACAAACCAATATCACCATTTCAGATGGTAACTTCTCGGCAGTACTGAGTTTTCTGCAGACGCAGGGCGATCTGAATGTGCTGTCCAGCCCGCGCGTGACTGCTGCCAATAACCAGAAAGCCGTCATCAAAGTCGGCGGCGATCAGTATTTCGTTACCGAGGTGGATGGCGGGGAAGCAGTGACAGATGGCGGCGTGGCCTCGCCGGAAGTGGTGCTGACACCTTTCTTCTCGGGCATCTCTCTTGATGTGACACCCCAGATTGATGATGACGGCGGCGTCCTGCTCCATGTTCACCCCACTGTGGTTGAAGTCACGGAGGAAGTGAAGGAAATTGCCCTGGGTGACACCTTTGGCACATACAGCCTGCCGCTGGCACGAAGCTCAGTGCGTGAGTCTGATTCTGTGATTCATGCCAGCAGCGGTGATGTGGTGGTGATTGGCGGTCTGATGAAATCGTCGCTGAAAGATCAGCAGACAAAAGTCCCTCTGCTTGGCGATATTCCCGGCCTTGGCTACTTGTTCCGCAACATCAATAAAGTCCAGACCAAAACTGAGCTGGTGATTTTGCTTAAACCCACAGTGGTGGGCGATCAGACCTGGCAGCAGGAAATTGAACGCTCACGCGCGTTGGTTGAGAAATGGTTCCCGGACCAAGGATAACCCATGTATCTGTCACACTTCGGATTTGAGCAGCTCCCTTTCCGGTTAACGCCGGATACCGGGCTGTTTCATGCACTGCCGTCACATTTGGAAGCGATCAAAATGACCCTGTCTGCGCTGGCGATGGGGGAAGGATTTATCCAGATTTCGGGGGAAGTCGGGACAGGTAAAACTCTGGTTTGCCGGATGCTGGTCCGACAGTTGCCTGCCCGGTATGACCTGGCTTATCTGCCGACGCCGGCCATGAGCGGGCGGGAACTACGGGTGGCGCTGGCTAAGGAACTGGGATTGCAGCCGGACAGTGACGGCCTGACACTGACTGAATTACTGCACCAGTCATTGATCGAACGCAAGCGCGGCGGACGCACAGTCGTGGTGTTGTTAGATGAAGCCCAGGCGCTGCCTGATGAGGCGCTGGAAGCCTTGCGGCTGCTGGGCAACCTGGAAACTGAACAGGAAAAACTCTTGCATATTGTGCTGCTTGGCCAGCCTGAGCTGGATGAGCGACTGGCTTCCCCGCAGCTGCGCCAGTTCCGTCAGCGCATTACCTTTCGTGCCGTGTTGCGGCCGTTGGATATGGCAGAGACTGCGTCCTATATCGAGCATCGCCTGAGTAAAGCGGGCGGAGAGCCAGGGTTAATGCCGTTGGCGCGGCAGAAAGAGATCTGGCACGCCAGTGGCGGCATCCCCAGACTGGTGAACCAGTTGTGCCATAAAGCCTTGATCGTTGCCTGCAGCGCGGGTCATGACATTGTCAGCCGTAAAGCGGTGCAGGCAGCGATCACAGATACGCAAACCGCGCGCCAGCCGCGCTGGCAGTACCCTGTGTTGTGGGGATGGAGCTGAGCATGAGTGAAGTCAATAAAATGCTCAATAGTTTGAGCCAGAACCAGGCACCGCAAGAGGCGCCAGAGCTGAAGCCTGTCCGGGTCAAACCTTTGCCTAAGGCGTTGTGGCCACGCTGGCTGCTCGCCGGATTGCTGATCACAGGGACAGCTGGCGCCACAGGCTGGTGGTTCGGGCACAGTCGCGAGGAGAGCCGTTCAGCGGCTGAGATTACGCGGGTAAAAGCAGAACAGTTATCTCCTTCCGCGGTTTTGAAACAGGGACCGGATCCGGTCGGGAATTTTCTGCACACCAAGGCCAGGCCTGCTGGCGAGACAGCACCTGTTACCCAGCAGCCTGACAGCCAACCCACAACGGTCAGCCCAGCCAAAGCCACTGTGCTGCCCGTTGTGAAAAAAGTGCCCGTTGCGCCGGTCGCCAGCCAGCCTGAACTCGCCCCGGCGGTTAAACCGGCTGCCGTACCGGTTGTACCTCGCGCTGTCGCCCCTGTGCGTGCTGCGCAAACGGCCCCGGCGGCGGTTATGGCGATCACTGGCGACACTGAGAGCAAAACAACCGGCACGGCCACGGCAATGACTGAACCATTGCAAGAGGGGGAATCCGGCTTGTCTATCGAAAGTATTGCCCTGTCGCCAGAGCAGCTTGCTCAGACTGATTACGATAAGGCCATGAAAGCCTTAGCGGAAGGGGACACACTCAAGGCCACGAATTACCTGAAATCGGCATTGGAATATCAGCCCGCCTGGATTGATGCCCGCCAGCGTTTGTCAGCGCTGTACTACGGTCGCGGAGATGTCAGACGTGCGATGCTGACACTGCAACGGGGACTGGCCAAACAGCCCAACCAGCAGGACTTGCGTCTGACGATGGCCAAGCTGCTGACCCAGGAGTCACAACCGGAAGTGGCGCTGGATGTGCTCAGCGAACTGCCGTCGCAGCCTGCCAGTGAGTTCCTGGCCTTGCGCGGTGCGCTGGCCCAGCAACTTAATAATCAGCCACTGGCACTGAGCAGCTATCAGCAACTGGTGGATACCGAACCTTTCGACGGCCGCTGGTGGCTGGGGCTGGGGATTGCCCTTGACCGCAGTCAGGATAACGCCAAGGCGGTCGCGGCCTACACGCAGGCGCTGAAACTGGGACAGGTTTCCGGTCAGTCACAACAGTTTATTCGCCAGCGTCTTGCCGCATTAAAGACACAGGAGGGCTGAACAGATGCAGCTGAGGTTACGCAAACGTCTGGGCGATCTGCTGGTTGAAGAAGGCATAGTCCGCCAGGAGCAGCTTGATCTGGCACTGGATCAGCAACGCAGTACTGGCCGTAAACTGGGTGATACCCTTATCAGCATGGGCTTTTTGGGCGAGCAGCAACTGCTGGCCTTCCTGTCCCGCCAGCTGGATATCCCACTGATAGATTTGAACCGGGTGCCGGTCGACAGCGAAGCTGTTGGCCTGTTGCCGGAAGTCCATGCCCGTCGTCTGAGAGCGCTGGTGATCAGCCACCGGGGTGACACAGTACGTGTGGCCATGAGCGATCCGGCCGATCTGGCGGCCCAGGAAGCGGTGCTGAACCAGTTGCATCAGTTCAGGGTGGAACTGGTGATTGCCCCGGAACACCAGCTGATAGCCTCGTTTGACCGCTATTATCGCCGTACCAAGGAAATTGCCTCTTTTGCCGAGCAGCTGCATGCCGAGCATCAGGCGAACAGCGATTTCAGCTTCAGCGTCGATAATTACGACAACGAGGAAGTGACAGTCGTCAAGCTGATCAATTCCCTGTTCGAAGATGCTATTCAGGTGGGTGCCTCGGATATCCATATCGAACCGGATGCCAGCGTACTGCGTATTCGTCAGCGTATTGATGGTGTACTCCATGAAACCCTGCTGAATGAATCGGCCATCGCTTCGGCTTTGGTGCTTCGCCTTAAATTGATGAGCGGACTGGATATTTCTGAAAAGCGTTTGCCGCAGGATGGCCGCTTTAATGTGACGGTGCGCGGCCACTCTGTGGATGTGCGTGTCTCTACCATGCCGGTTCAGTACGGTGAATCTGTCGTCATGCGTCTGCTGGATCAGTCTGCCGGTATTTTGAGTCTGGATGAGATTGGCATGCCGGCCGATATTCTTGCCCGCTTCCGCCGTCAGCTAAAACGCCCTCACGGCATGATTTTGGTCACCGGGCCGACCGGCTCGGGTAAAACGACCACCCTTTATGGCGCACTGAGCGAGCTGAACAAACCCGGCAAAAAGCTGATCACCGCCGAAGATCCGGTGGAATACCGGCTGCCGCGGGTGAATCAGGTGCAGGTGAATACCAAAATTGGCCTGACGTTTTCCGGCATACTACGGACTTTTCTGCGTCAGGATCCGGATATTATTCTGGTCGGGGAAATGCGGGATCAGGAAACCGTGGAAATTGGTCTGCGTTCTGCGCTCACCGGCCATCTGGTGCTGTCGACACTGCATACCAATGATGCGGTAGACAGCGCCCTGAGGATGATGGACATGGCAGCGCCCGGCTATCTGGTAGCCAGTGCGGTCCGGGCTGTACTGGCTCAGCGCCTGGTACGCCGGATCTGTCAGGACTGCAGCCATGAGGTGACGCCGGATGCTGCAGAACTGCAGTGGCTGAAGGCCTGTTTTCCGTCCTCGGCCGACCAGACATTCAGGCAGGGCAGAGGCTGTCAGAGCTGTAACCTGACCGGCTATAAAGGCCGGATTGGTGTGTTTGAATTACTGGAAATGACCCCGGCAATGATGGATGCACTGCGCGCCAATGATGCAATGGGGTTTGCACAGCTGGCACGCGCTTCCGAGGGCTACCAGCCGCTGATTGAGTCCGCTATGGCGCTGGCTCTGGCCGGGCGCACCAGCCTGGAAGAAGTGCTGCAACTGAGCGAAGGAGATTACCTGATGCCGGAATTTAACGCCGTACCGGCGTCCACGGAATCCCGCTGATGCCGACATTTGATTACCGGGGACGGGGCAGTCAGGGACAACTGAAGAAAGGCAAGCTCGACGCGCCAACAGCGGAGGCAGCCGCTGATCAGTTGATGCGCCAGGGAATTATTCCTGTGGATATCCGCCGTGGCCGAAGCGACAGTCCGTTGACTATCAGCGGCCTGTTGCAGCGCAATGTGCCGCTGGAATCTATGGTGATTCTGTGTCGCCAGTTGTACAGCCTGACCAAAGCCGGTGTGCCGCTGTTGCGGGCCATGAAAGGGCTGGAGCAGAGTACCAGTCACCCGTTGCTGCAATCGACGATTGATGCCGTGACGGTAGAGCTGACCAACGGCCGTGCACTGTCGCAGGCAATGAAAATGCATCCCAGGGTGTTTTCCGAGCTGTTCGTGTCGATGATCCATGTGGGGGAGAATACCGGTCGTCTGGAAGATGCCCTGCTGCAACTGGCGCAGTATTACGAGCAGGAATTGGAAACCCGGCGCCGGATAAAATCGGCTATGCGATACCCGTCTTTTGTGCTCAGTGCGATTTTGCTGGCAATGATAGTGCTCAATACCAAAGTGATTCCGCAATTTGCCTCCATGTTCAGCCGGTTTGGCGTCGAACTGCCTTTGCCTACCCGTATCTTAATCGGCACCTCTGATTTTATGCTGAGCTACTGGCCTTTGTTACTCGGCGGCTCAGTCGTAACCTGGATCGGCCTGAAAGCCTGGCAGCGCACTCCTGAAGGGCAGGAAAAATGGGACTACTGGCGCCTGAAAGTGCCGGTCGTGGGCGATATCATCAATCGGGCCCAGCTGTCGCGCTTTGCCCGGACTTTTGCGCTGATGATTCGCGCCGGTGTGCCCCTGAACCAGGCGATCCAGTTATCAGCCGAAGCGCTTGAAAACCGCTTTCTGGAAAATCGTCTGATCGACATGAAAAACGGCATTGAAGGCGGCAGCAGTATTACGCAAACAGCCAGACAAAGCGGCATTTTTACCCCACTGGTGCTGCAGATGATTGCGGTCGGTGAAGAAACTGGTCAGGTCGATGAACTGTTACACGAAGTCTCGGATTTTTATGACCGCGAAGTGGATTACGATCTGAAAACACTGACTGCCAGAATCGAGCCGTTTTTATTGGCGGTTGTTGCTGGCATGGTGCTGATTCTGGCGCTGGGGATATTCCTGCCGATGTGGAATTTACTTGATGTCGCGCGCGGGGCTTAATGCAGGCTGATGATATTAGCACTCAGTGCGAGAATAAAGTTTTGTTAGTGATATTTTTGTCACTTAAATGCTTTGTAGGATAAGCCTAAACCACAGTTAATATTAGGAAAATGTGCAATAACCCGATTATTTCCACTGGTATTTTTTTATGATAATGCGAGAATGACTACTTACATCATTTTGACGCCCGTTCGTCATGTTTTTGGCAGATTATGACTCAGTATCCGAACAGGCAAACCGGCTTATCGCTGATCGAACTGGTCATTGTGGTGGTGGTGGTCAGTATTCTGGCTGTTGTGGTGGTTCCCCGTTATATCGATATTGCCGAAGAGGCCAAAGTGGCTGCCCTTCAGGGCATGGCGGGGAGCTTTTCGACCGCAGTACTGTCTGCCCGTGCGCAATGGGAAGCCGATGGCAAGCCTGGCACCCAGCGCCGGAACTGGGTCAATTACGACGGCACTCTGTTTAACCTGACCGCAGCAAAAACAGGTGGCAGAGAGGGATATCCTTTCGCGCTGCAGGGGCAGGGAAGTTCGCAACTGGAACAATTGTCGGAGCAGGATTGCCTGACATTAATGGACAACCTGTTACAAAACCCACCGCCGTCAACCACAGATGCGAGTGAGGCGGGCTCTGGGCAATATCAGTATTTCGTCGAAGTCGGTGCAATCAGTGGTAACCGGTTTTGTCGTTATTACCAGCTGGCTTCGGCCAGTGATTTTTGGACCGGTAAGAAAGCAATAACAGCCGGCCATTATTTTACTTATATCCCGGCTTTGGGTCGGGTTGATATTAAAATTGATCGCAATATTTAGGAGTTAGCTATGAAACGTCAAGGTGGTTTTACCCTGATTGAATTGGTAGTGGTAATCGTGATTCTCGGTATTCTGGCCGTGACTGCTGCGCCGCGTTTTTTGAACCTGCAGGATGATGCACGTAACTCTGCACTGCAGGGGCTGCGAGGCGCAATTGTGGGCGCTTCAGGCATTGTTTACGGCAAGGCTGCAGTGCGTGGTAATGAAACTAGTGATGAAGCAGTAGATGTCGATGGTGTTCAGGCCATTTTCGGCTATCCGACAGCAGCGGATGATGGCATTGGTGCCGCGTTTGAAAATGGTGATTGGCTAGCAATTACTTCGGCAGATACCAGCGATGTACCGGAAGATACTTTGACGGATACTCAGATTATCTATACGTTTGCAGACCGTACTACAGAAGGTTGTTACGTACTATATACCCAAGCAGCAGATGCTGACACACCAGCGACAGCTGAAGTGGTGCTAGGTGATGGCTGTACACAGTAAACACTGAGAGAGAGTAGGTCGATTATTTACCTATTGATTGTGTGTAAATTGGGGCGGACTCCTGCCCCTTTTCTCACTTTGACAGGGCGTTTTGGGTGAATGCATGGCTCGCCATTTGAGCGCTGGCCGACAACGCGGCTTTACGTTAATTGAACTGATTTTGGTGATCATACTGCTGGGAATCCTCAGTGTGACGGCCGCGTCACGTTTGATTGGCCGCAGCAGTTTTGATGCTTACCTGGCCCGCGATCAGGCCATCAGTCTGGCCCGTCAGGTTCAACTGCGAGCGATGAGCAATATCAATGAGTTGGGCGATCTGAATCCCTGCCTGTCTTTACAGGTGGCATCGGATCATTTTGGCCCGCCTGCCTGCGCCGATACCACGTTATCTGGCCGAGCAATCACGGCATCAGCCGACGATATTACTGTAACTGGCGATTTGTTAGGCGAAGTGCGGTTCGATTTACTGGGACGACCTTATCAGCAGGATGGCAGCGGGAGCAAGACAGCGCTTTGTACCACAGAGTGCCAGATAACCTTTGTCTCGCGTAACGCCCAGAGCGCCTCAATCTGTATTAACCGGGAGGGTTATATCCATGCCTGCCCGTAACCCCTGGCGTTCGACAAATTGCCTCCAGAAAACCTACCGCCATCAGCAGGGTTTTACCCTGATTGAAGGCATTATCGCCATTGTCATTATGGCAATCGCCATGGTCACACTGACCAGCTTTTTATTTCCTCAGGCCGAACAGTCCGCCGTACCGCATTATCAGGCCAGAGCTGCCGCCATCGGCCAGGGCGTGCTGAATGAGGTGTTATCGCGTAAATTCGATGAAGCCTCGGATCCCTTTAACGACAGCGTGATCCGTTGCGGAGAAGAGGTGCATGTGTGCAGCGCGCCGGGCAATCTGGGTGCGGATGCCGGTGAAGTTAACAGCGGCTTACTGAATGTCGGCGCTGCCGACGACGTGGATGACTTTATCGGCTGCTGGGGCAGTGTGACACAGTGCAACGACAGCAGCCTGCACCGTCGCGGGGCATTGCAGGATCTCGTCACCGTTTCTGCTGCCGAGCAGAGCGATTACCGTAATATTTATCTAGAAATCCGTGTGCGCTATGAAAACAACGCTTTCAATGGTGCCGCAATGGCTGTCAGCACCCAGAAGCGCATTGATGTTCTGGTCAGGACCAGCCGCTACGGTGAATACCTGTTCACTGCGTTCAGGAGTAACTACTGATGCGGCTGTCCCGGGGATTCACTCTGATAGAAATGATCATGGCGCTGGTGATTCTGGCATTTATTTCGCTGGGCATCGGCGCTTACCTGCAGCTGGGCGCCGGGGGCTACTCCGACACCATAGATAGAGAGCGTTTACAATCTGAGGCGCGTTTTGTGATTGAACGTCTGACCCGGGAAATTCGCCATGCCGCGCCAAACAGCGTCAGTTTCAGCAGCGGGTGTCTGTCGTTTTATCCTGTGCTTTTAACCGCGACTTACCTCAACGAGCCAGATCCAGATCCAGATCACGCAAAAGCGCCTGTGCTGGAGGTGCTGGTGCCGCCAGACTCACAGCAAATTAGCTTATGGAACAGTGGAGTTAACGGCAACCGCGCGGCAGTGGGATTTGTCAGTGTCAGCGATTATCAGGCCGATGAAGACGCAAGCATAGTCGTTGGCGCGCTGACGAAAGCCCCGACCACGGCAGATCCCACAGCCAGTCTGCAATTGTCCCAGTGGCTGGGCGATCGCTCACCGGGACAGCGATTGTATCTGTTTTCCGACCAAGTGGCTTTTTGTCAGGTTGGCGATAGCCTGGTACGGCGGGTAAATAATGGTACCGGCTATACGCTGACCAATACGCTCAGCCATTTCAATGTCGCTGTGTCAGGGGCCGGCCTGAACAGCAATGGTCTGATTCATCTTGAGCTGACCTTTAGCGATCCTGTCAGCCAAGAATCGTCGGACTACAGCCAGAGCGTGCAGGTGATCAATGTCTTATAGCCGACGGCATTCAAAGCAACAGCAACAGGGCAGCGCGCTGATCGTCGCTATTTTCGTGATTGTTGTCATGGCCGCCATGGCAGCCGCCATGTTGCGGGTGGCGGGTTCTGGTCAGGACATTACCACCCGCGAAGTACTGTCGACCCGTGCCTGGTTTACCGCCCATTCCGCCAATGAAGACATGATGAGGCAGCTTTTTCCGCTGGCCGGCACAGTGAGTGAACCCGCGGTCGATATCTGTCTGCGTCACCATCCTGACACCGGCACTGCTTACACTTTCGCACCAGCCGGGGTAACGGGCTGCCGCGCAACGACGACCTGCCAATCTTCAAATACCGGGTCAGTAAACACTTACTTTTTAATCAGCACTTCACAGTGCGGCAGCGGCCCTCATGCAGTTACCCGGATTCAGGAGCTTTGGGCAAAGGATTTGGATAATGAGTAAACGATTACAGGCTTTCGGGTGTCTTTGCTTCCTGCTGTATTTATTTCTTTCAGGACAGGCTGTGGCAGCAGAGTGCAGTAATAAGCTGAATAGTAATAAAGACTTTTATATTGATTTTGAAATACCGAGCGCGAATTTAGATGAGCAGGTCATTGCATCTCAGGCTAATTCCGGAACAAGAACTCAAGTCATTTGGACAGATAATCGAAATGCGAGTGAAGCCAACACAATTGTCGAGAAGAACTTTTTAGCTGGTGGACGCTATTATGTTCGGTTGTTATACAGCTCAGATAAAGGGAAGCAAGGAACGCTGCAGTATCTTAATAAGACGACGGTTTCCGGTACATGGCAGCTTGTCAGTGAAAAAGTGATCGACCTTTCGGAAATAAAGTCTGCTGATTTTCGTGTTGTTGGGAATGGCGAAGTTTCAACTATCGAGTGTGCAAAAGGAGAACCGCCGCCCTCGCCACCACCAGTTAATCCTGATGTTTGCGAATTATTTCCCGGCCCGGTACAAACCTGGATCGGAAATGAAAATAACTTATTTACATCTGATGTAGGCACCAAAATATCAAATACCTCAGCGCATAGCGTTGGGTTTAGTAATGCTATTGTCGATATGGGGTATCCTGACGCATACACTCCAGAGGACAATGTGAAAGCGTTATGCGATGGCGTTACTTGCTCCCTAAATGGCGGCATGGCGAATAAGCGAGATTTGCTTTGGGATGTTTCGGACAGTACTGAAATTAAAGATAAAGTTGTGACAGATAATGAAACGGCTTTACCGGGAAGTTATTTCATCTCGTCGTTCGGTGCGCCATATTCGGGACTCACGATAGAGCCTTCAGGGAACCTAATTTTCCCAACAGGGGAATACTGGTTAGACAGGGCCGATATTCGAGGCACGATGACAGTCGAAGGAGACGTTGTGCTTCACGTTTGGGATAAAATGACGGTTGCTGGCTTGGTTAATACAACAAGCCCTTCAGATAATTTAACTATCTATGCTTACAATAAAGGTGATGAATGTCCTCGTCCGGGCTTTTATCCTAGTGGGCCACCTGCAGTAAATACGAATTTCTCAGTCGATATCAACTCATCAGGCTTGTTTAACGGCCGTATTTACTCCCAGGGCCCTGTTGCTTTATCTAACAATACTGGATTAAGAGGTGCGGTTACAGCCTGTCAGTTACAAATGAGCAACACCGCGCAAATAGTCGGTAACAGCCAATGTTTCAATCCGCCGGATAATAATTATCAACTTGTTGTCAGCCCAGAGCGAGCCTTGAGCTTGCTGTGCGAACGTCAACCCGTAGAATTCCAAGTGTTGGATAGTAGTGGTGCGCTGGCGTCCCAATTTAATGGTGAGATAGATGTCACGACGAATCTGACTGGCAGCGGACAGGCGTTCTGGTATGAGCTGCCGGACGGTGGAACAGGTACAGATGCCAAGCAAAGCCAGCGTTTTTCTGTTTTTAACGGGAAAACGCAATTGTGGCTGAAAAGTGAAGTGATTGAAACAATCTTTGTTACCGGACAGCTAGTCTCAGACGGCAACCCAAGCGCAGAAGGCCAGTACAGTTTTGTCCCGTTTAAACTGCAGATTCAGGAGCAGGCATTGAAAGTCGTTGCCGGAAAACCTGAACAAATTACTGTCTCTGCCAGGAGTTGCGATACCAGTGCTGCAACACCGGCAGAAGCCCGAGACTACAGCGGTATCCGGACACTACAGTTGAGTACTCGCTATACCTTGCCAGATTCAGGTGGCAACTCTGTCGAGTTACGCGATAAAAATGGTAACTGGCAGTCCACCAGCGTTGCATTGAACTTTCAGGAGGGCAGTGTTGAATCAGAGTTGCGTTATTTGGATGCGGGTCAGACGCAACTTAGTCTTGTCGATCCAAATTGTACTAAAGCCGGTGGATGCAGTATCAGTGGTAATGGCTCGTCGCTGGACGGTATGGATTTAGGCGATTGGACCCGATTAGAAGGAACGCAAACCGTCTGGTCCCGACCTTATACTTTCGCGCTCTGCAATATCACCTCAAGCAAAGGACAGACAGATTTCTCCGGCACTGCCAGCGGCGGACCGGGCTTTGCGGCGGCGGGTGACAAATTCTCAGTCACCTTTAAACCTGTGATCTGGACTGATGATTTAGCGGCGCCTGTCCAGGACTTATCTAAGGATGGCTGTTCCGATATTGAAACAACGCGGGATGTACATCCTGATTGGTGTTCGGTGCAGACGACGCCAAATTATTATTCGGTTACAGGGCTTCCTGCGCCGCTCCAAATTTCTATGCCCGACAGACCGGCCTCGCCTTTGCATGAAGAAGCAGAGAGTGGATTGCTGAGCAGCAGCCAATTAAACACTGATTTTTCATCAGCAGCGCAGGCGCAACAGGGCGTTGTGATTGACGATTTACGCTGGAGTGAAGTCGGTAGCCTTTGGCTGCAGGCCGATGCCGATTATCTCGGCATGCCAGTCGATCAGGGGGTCGGACAGCTGGGGCGCTTCTACCCGGCACATTTCGTCATCAAGGAGAGTGCGGTCAGCGACGCTTACGGCAGTTTCACTTATATGAATCAGCCGTTTTCCTTGTCAGCGACTGTCGAGGCGCAAAATACGCAGAATCAGCCAACCCAAAACTACGGCTATTTCGCCGACGATTATCAAGAATCGCTGCAGTTACGCGCCGTGAATACGGGTGCGACAGGGAGCGATGCCAATAACCTGACCAGCCGGTTATCTGAGCAGTTGAGTTATCAGCAATGGGAAAAGGCGAAGCAAACCATCAGCACTGACACACTGGCATTATTGCGGGTGGTGAGCAGCACGGATTCAAACGTGACCGAACCCGACGGGCCGTACCCGGTCGATTTTGGTCTGGTTGTCGAATCTCGGCATGATTGCGCGACCCGGGGCTGCAGCGATTTTTCAGCTAAACCGCTGAGTGTCTATGAGCGGGACGGCGCCACACCGGAAACCGCCGCCGCGCTGGTTGGTGATATTCACGCCCGTTACGGTCGGATGCGGTTAGATGATGTGTCGGTGTTGGTGAATCAGGATGCGGAAGCCCCTGTGAGCGTGGAATACTACCAAAGTGCAGGCGATGACTTTGTGATTAATGAAAATGATGATTACAGTATTTTTGGTAAAAAATATGCCTGTACTGAACGTTTATATCCATCTGAAAGTATTACTCTTATTGCTCATGCTTATGTTGAATCGCCAGCCAGTGCACCAGTCGCAGGCGGGCAAGGATATATTCTGGTGAAACATCCTGTCGGTGGTGGTGCCGGTTATAAAGAGCAAATTCGTCTTTGGCAGTATTTAGGAACATCTAAACCTGTGTGTAATCCAGGTGGCAGCAGTATGCAGCCCTGGTTGCTATACAACTGGCGGGGTCAGGGTGACGAAAATCCCTCAGCGCTGGTGACTTTTGGGGTTTACCGTGGCAATGACCGGGTGATTTACCGCGGTGAAAGGAATATGAACCAGTTCATCGATACCAATTAACCGGTGTCAGTTCGTCGAGACCAGTGCGTCAACAGCTGGCGTTGCTATGCTGAATCGGAATGATTTTGATAAAGTCAGTCTGAACGGATAAAGCATGGCTTTATATTCCACTTGCTTTATATTTGTCTGGTATATCTCAGGGGCATGCTAATGAGCGGGCAGCCCACAATTCGAAGCAAAAGCACACACGAAAGCGTAACAATCCCTAAAAATGAGGATCTGTGGCAGGTTTGACAAAGCTTATCTTGTCTCGCTACCTGCCACTTGATACATTTAGGCGCAATTTTTACGAAATTTGAGCTTGCAGGATTAGCCGAAAACTATGTTTAAAAAACTTCGTGGCATGTTTTCCAATGACCTGTCCATTGACCTGGGTACTGCCAATACCCTGATTTATGTCAAAGGGCAGGGTATCGTACTTGATGAACCTTCAGTGGTCGCCATTCGCCAGGATCGTGCGGGTGCCACTAAAAGTGTCGCGGCCGTTGGCCACGAAGCAAAACAAATGCTGGGGCGTACGCCTGGTAATATCGCTGCTATCCGCCCGATGAAAGACGGTGTGATTGCAGATTTTTATGTCACAGAGAAAATGCTGCAGCATTTTATCAAGCAAGTGCACGATAACAGTGTACTGCGTCCAAGCCCACGTGTGCTGGTAGCTGTGCCTTGTGGTTCTACTCAGGTTGAGCGTCGTGCTATCCGTGAATCGGCACAAGGTGCCGGTGCCCGTGAAGTGTACCTGATTGATGAACCTATGGCGGCGGCTATTGGTGCCGGTCTGCCGGTGTCTGAAGCGACAGGCTCCATGGTGATCGATATTGGTGGTGGTACAACTGAAGTTGCCGTTATCTCTCTGAATGGTGTGGTGTATTCCTCTTCCGTGCGTATCGGTGGTGACCGTTTCGATGAAGCGATCATCAATTATGTCCGTCGTAACTACGGCAGCCTGATTGGTGAAGCAACCGCTGAGCGCATCAAACACGAGATAGGTTCTGCTTATCCGGGTGATGAAGTGCGTGAAATCGAAGTGCGCGGCCGTAACCTGGCTGAAGGTGTGCCACGCAGCTTTACTCTGAATTCCAATGAGATTCTTGAAGCCCTGCAAGAGCCGCTGACAGGTATTGTGTCTGCTGTGATGGTGGCGCTGGAACAGTGTCCGCCGGAACTGGCTTCGGATATCTCAGAGCGCGGTATGGTACTGACAGGTGGTGGTGCATTGCTGCGTGATCTGGACCGTTTACTGACCGAAGAAACTGGTATCCCTGTGGTTGTTGCTGAAGATCCGCTGACCTGTGTGGCTCGCGGTGGCGGTAAAGCGCTGGAAATGATCGACATGCACGGTGGCGATTTATTCAGCGAAGAGTAATGTCTACCCCGGCAAACATCCAAACAGGTCATAGTGTTACATGAAACCTATCTTTGGCAGAGGCCCTTCTCTGCAATTGCGCCTGTTTCTTGCCATGTTACTGTCGGCCGGCCTTATGCTGGCCGACAGCCGTCTTGATGCTTTCGCCCAGGTCCGGTATGTCCTTAACTCTGCGGTTGCCCCTTTGCAATACGCAGCGAACCTTCCGCGTGAAATTCTGGATGGTCTTTTCAGTCAGCTGAGTTCTCATCAGCGATTACTGGCAGAAAACAAAGCGCTTAAGCGCGACCTTCTGGTACTGCAAAGCGATGTGCTGCTACTTGACCAGTTGCAGCAGGAGAACCAGCGCCTTCGTGAGCTGCTGGGCTCACCTTTTGTGCGTGACGAACGTAAAATGGTGGCTGAAGTGATGGCTGTCGACTCCGACCCATACAGTCATCAGGTCATGATAGATAAAGGCCGTGTAGACGGTGTGTATGAAGGTCAGCCGGTGATCAATGACAAAGGTATCGTCGGTCAGATCTCCTATGTCGGCGCACACAACAGCCGGGTGCTGCTGCTGATCGATCCCACCCATGCGATTCCGGTGCAAGTGGTGCGCAACGATATCCGGGTAATTGCCTCAGGCAGTGGCGAGCAGGATCAGATTCAGCTCGAACACGTCCCCAGCAGTACCGATATCAAAGTGGGCGATTTACTGGTGACATCCGGTCTGGGTGGCCGCTATCCGGAAGGATACCCGGTCGGCAGGGTGACAGAGTTTTCGTTCGATAATAAGCGCCCGTTTGCGCAAATCAAAGCCTTGCCAACGGTGCAGTTTGACCGCTTGCGTTATTTACTGCTGGTCTGGCCGACAGACAGAGAAAGGCATACCGTCACCACAGGAGATCCGGTCAATGGTTGATAGTCGAGCCAATGGCATTGTGCTGATCTGGTTGTCGTTTGTGGTTGCACTGATCCTGCAGGCCGCTCCCTGGCCCGGACAGCTGGAAGCTTTCCGTCCGTCCTGGGTTATGTTGGTGGCGTTTTACTGGGTGCTGGCGTTGCCACACCGGGTGAATGTCGGCACGGCATTGGTACTGGGACTGATCTGGGATCTGTTACTGGGTTCTACTTTGGGTATTCGCGGTCTGACCATGTCAGTGCTGTGCTACATAGTGGCCCTGAACTTTCAGGTGATGCGCAATTTATCGTTATGGCAGCAGGCCATGATAGTCGCCTTGCTGTCGCTGGCCGGCAAGCTGGTGGAGTTCTGGGCAGAATACCTGGTGGTCGAGATTGAATTTGATCCCACCCGGTTGTGGGCCGTATTACTCAACTTCCTCCTCTGGCCTTGGTTGTTCCTGTTTTTGCGGCGCATTCGCCGTAAGTTCTCAATACGTTAGGGGACATCAGTCCCCTTCGATAGCACTGTGTGATACGGCTCGCATGACAAGCCCCCAGTGCTATCGTCTTTCTAGGTAAGATCAAGATGACAACACTGTATCTGGCATCCGGTTCACCCCGTCGTAAAGAACTGCTCTCTCAACTCGGTTACACTTTCGATATCCTGTCGCTCGACGTCGAAGAACGGCATCAGGCAGGAGAAACCCCGGAAGCCTATGTTCAGCGTCTGTCGCTGGACAAAGCCATGGCAGGGGTGAGGGTAACTGACGGACAGACGCCGGTACTCGGTTCAGACACTATAGTGGTAGTAGACGGACAGATTCTTGAAAAGCCGAGGGATTTCGCGCACAGCCGTGAGATGCTCATGTTATTATCCGGACGAAGCCATCAGGTCATGACGGCTGTCACTGTTGCCACGCAAGCGCGTCAGCGGACAGAGCTGGTTGTAACGGATGTCTGGTTCCGGTCTCTGACCGGCCAGGATATTCAGGACTACTGGCAAAGTGGTGAACCCAAAGACAAAGCCGGCAGTTATGCCATTCAGGGGATTGGCGGGAAATTCATTGCCCGTATCGAAGGGAGTTACCATGCAGTTGTCGGCTTGCCGCTGCTGGAAACCGATGCGCTGATCCGAGAATTTATAGCCAATTAAATTAACAGAGGCATCCATGAGTACCGAGCTGCTTATCAATGTGACACCCAGTGAAACCCGCGTGGCGATGATTGAAGGGGGCAACCTCCAGGAAATCCATATTGAGCGTGAATCCAAGCGTGGCATTGTTGGCAATATTTATAAAGGGAAAGTGAGCCGTGTACTGCCTGGCATGCAGGCAGCTTTTGTGGATATCGGGCTGGATAAAGCGGCCTTTCTTCATGCCTCCGATATTGTTCCCCATACCGAGTGCGTGGCCGAAAATGAGAAACAGCAGTTTCAGGTAAGGGATATTTCAGAACTGGTGCGCCAGGGGCAGGATCTGGTGGTGCAGGTGGTGAAAGATCCGCTGGGAACCAAAGGCGCCCGCCTGACGACGGATGTTACCCTGCCATCCCGCTACCTGGTTTTCATGCCCGGTGCCAGCCATGTTGGCGTATCGCAGCGGATTGAAAGTGAACGCGAGCGTGAACGCCTGAAAAACCTGGTAACCAAGCATTGTGATGAATTGGGCGGATTTATTATCCGCACCGCTGCGGAAGGGGCGTCATCGGCCGAAGTGGCGCAGGATGCTGCATTTCTAAAGCATTTATGGCGAAAAGTGCTGGAACGTCGTGGAAAATACAAGAGTAAGTCGATGCTGTACGGTGAGCTTGGTCTGGCGCAGCGTATTCTGCGCGATTTCGTCGGCACTGAATTGGATTCTATTTACGTCGATTCCCGGCTGGCTTTCGAGAATTTAAAAGAATTTACCGACGAGTTCGTGCCAGAACTGAGCAATAAGCTGGTTCGCTACACAGGCGATCAGCCGATTTTCGATCTGTACGATACGGAAAATGAAATTCAGCGTTCGCTGGATCGCAAAGTGGAGCTGAAATCCGGCGGTTATCTGATTATCGATCAGACCGAAGCCATGACAACGGTCGATATCAATACCGGTGCTTTTGTTGGCCGCCGTAATCTGGAAGAGACCATCTTCAATACCAATATTGAAGCCACCAAAGCGATTGCCCGCCAGTTACGCCTGCGCAACCTTGGCGGGATTATCATTATTGATTTTATCGATATGGCCTCTGAAGAGCACAGGCGCCGGGTGCTGACGGCACTGGAGCAGGCGTTGTCTTACGACAGGGTGAAAACCAATATCAACGGCTTTACCCAGCTTGGGCTGGTGGAAATGACCCGTAAACGGACCCGTGAAAGTATTGAACATGTACTGTGCGGGACTTGTCCAACCTGTGAAGGGCGCGGGACGGTGAAAACGGTCGACAGTGTCTGCTATGAAATTCTGCGTGAGATTACCCGTGTCAACCGGGCTTATGATGCCGATCGCTTTGTCGCTTATGTTTCCCCTGCGGTGGCTGAGACACTGGCCGGCGAGGAATACCATGCGCTGGCTGAACTGGAAGTCTTCATCGGTAAGCAGGTTGAAGTCAAAATCGAACCTTTGTATAACCAAGAACAGTTTGACGTCGTAATGATGTAAACCCTGAGGCAATGGCGTGTTATCTGTGCTGATAAATCTGACCCGCGTTCTGAAATGGACGTTGCTCACTCTGCTGGTCATCGGCGCAGTGTTAATTACCTCGTTGCGCTTACTGCTGCCGCAATTGAATGATTACCGCGCTTCGATTACGCAATGGCTCTCGGCGCAAGCCAATATGCAGATCAGCGTAGAGCTGGTTGAGGGGCGCTGGCATAATCTTGGCCCGGTTATGGCGCTGCACGGTGTCAGTATCGGTCAGAGCAGTAAGGATATGGTGCAGGTCGGCGAGATCGACTTTGACGTTGATTTGTGGCGTTCTGTACTTAACCTCAAGCCGGTTTTTCGTGATATCAGACTGACCGGACTCACGCTGGATCTCACCCAGTTTCCGGCCAGTGACCGTCCTGCTGAGGCGGATAAACCCCTGGATGTTAACCGACTGGAACAGCTGTTGTTTGTTCAGCTGGGAACATTCTCCCTTCATGATGCGACACTAGTAGTGAGCTCGCCTGCAGGTCACCGTCAGCCGGTGGCGGTGACAGAACTGAAATGGGATCGTCAGGGTGACATGCACCTGGCTGAAGGTATTGTCAGTATTCCCGGTACCGATCTCAATCAGCTCAATGTGATGGCGAATCTGTCTGCCACTCGCGGATTGCCGCATTTATCCGGCACTATTTATGCGCGGGCGAAAAACCTGTCAATGACCCCCTGGCTCAACCAGTCTGTGCTGGGCGGGGAAAAAATCACCGACAGCCAGCTGAATGCGGAAGCTTGGCTGACTCTCGACAATGGTCAGCTCAGTAACAGTAAAGTCCGTTTTCTGGACTCCTATGTACGCTGGCAGGAAAACGGGCGCAAACACGAGCTGGCATTGCTGCGTGGCATGCTGTCCCTGATCCCTGAGCAGCGAGAAGCCAGCAGCGGATGGCGACTGGATAGCCATAAACTGGTACTGGCGACAGATCAGAAAGCCTGGCCGCGTCTTGATTTCTCCGCTAACTGGCAGGCACCGCAGCAAAAGGATCAGGCTGTGCCTGAGCCGGTATCACCGCAAGACACTGTGTCCCAGGGCCATTGGCAGCTGGCTGTCAGCAGTGTTGATCTGGCCAGACTGGCACCGTTAGCCAGTTTGCTGCCGGAAGACAACACAGGCCGACAAGCCATTGAATCACTTCAGCCAGCCGGTTTGGTACGCGATCTCCGTTTGGCCGGTCAGGGACTGGCGCTCCCCCGTTTTTCATTTGAACTGGATGGGGTCTCGAACAGGCAGTGGATGTATCTGCCAGCCTTTGCATCTTTGCATGCCAATATTGCCGGTGACGGGCAGCAGGGTGAGATAACGCTCAATGTCGGCAAGCAAACCCTGGACTATGACAAGGTCTTCCAGGCACCGATGGAGATTGAGCAGGCCGATGTCCGTGGCTATTGGAAATTGGACCGCCAGGGATGGCGTGTGTGGAGCGATGAGCTGTCGCTAATCACACCGCACCTGAGTGCGAACGGACAGTTCCGGCTTGATTTCCCGAAAGCGGCTCCTTCCTGGCTGTCTTTTTACGGCGAAACCAAAGTCAAAGATGCTGGCGCAGCCTGGCGTTATTTGCCTCGCCCGGCGCTGGGGCAGGAGCTGACGGATTATCTTTCCTCCGCCATTCGTGGCGGGCAGTCTGATCATGCTCAGTTACTGTGGTTTGGCGATCTGCCTGCATTTCCTTATGCCAGCCATGACGGAAATTTTGAAATCAGCGTACCGCTGAAGCATGGACGTTTCAGTTTCGATACCGCCTGGCCTGAGCTGACCGAGATTGATTTGAACCTGGGTTTTCGCAATGATCGCATGCTGATCAATGCCAGCCATGCCAAGACCAAAGACGCTGTGGCTGATCGGGTCGTCGGCGATGCCTGGCTGCACCCGGATGGCCACCTGAAACTGGCCATTGATGTCAGTGCAGAAGGCGAGCAGGTCCGCGACTATATGATGGCAACGCCACTGGTGGACTCGGTCGGGGCGGCGCTGTCGGCGGTGAATGTTGACGGACCTGTGGCCGCGAAGCTGCAGTTGGACATTCCCTTTAGTGGCGGCGAGGTGAAAGCGCAGGGAGAGGCCAGTCTTGACAGTAACCGGGTGACTATCGAAAGCTTGTCGCTGCCTCTTACCCAGGTAAAAGGCACCATTCATTTTGATAATGACCAGATAACGGCGGACGGCGTAACCGGCTACTGGCTCGGCCAGCCCCTGACCGTCAGCTTTGACGGCGAGAACGGCGAAGCCGGTTACCGGGTCAATGTGGATCTGGCCGGGTTCTGGCAGGTTGCCTCGCTGCAGCAGCGCTTGCAGGATCCGCTGCTGGCCAGACTGCACGGCAGTGCCAAGTGGCAGGGTAATGTCGGGGTGGTAATGCATGATACCGGACTGAAATATCAGGTCTTTATTCAGGCGCCGTTAGCTGCTATCCGCAGTGAGCTGCCTTATCCGCTGGTTTTTACACCACAAAGTCCCACCAGTGCGGTGCTGACGGCTTCCGGCAATACTTCCCGGCTGGAAGCCAGCCTCACGGTGCCGGATGCTCAGTACCGGGCTGAGATTGCCTTGCAGTCACAACCGCGGATTGTACGCAGCGAACTGACAGTCGGCCTGGCCGAACGACGCAAACTGCCGGCAAAAGGCCACGGGATTCGTATTCAGGCCAATAGCATTGATGCCGACGCATGGGACAGCCTGGTACAAGAGATCATTGACAAGCAGCGGAACAGACCGGCAGCACAAACCGGTATTGAACTGCCATTACCCACGCGGATCAATGCCAGCATCCAGCAGCTTAAGCTGGCTGGGCTCAACTGGCACAATCTGGACTTGGCGGTACGCAAGCAGCCATCGCAGTGGCATGCGGTACTCGGCAGCCGCGAAGTCAGCGGCGAGCTTTTCTGGCCCGACTATAAGCCTCTGACGGTGAACCTGGAGCAGCTTCACCTCAATTTACCGGAAGATAAAAAGCCGCTGGAAACCCTGTCGGCTGAGCATAGGTATGTGCCGCAGCGAGCTATTCCACCTGTCACGGATTTTGACCGTAACATGATGGCTTACCTGCCGCAGATGAATGTCAAGGTTAAAGACTTGTGGCTGCAGGGATACCGGCTGGGCGCATTAAGTGGTCGGTTGCGACGCGATGCCCAGACGCTGATTCTGGAAGAGCTGCAGCTGGATTCCGGCACGACGTCGCTGAGTCTGGATGGCCACTGGACTATGAATCAGTACCAGAATGAAACACAGGTTGCCTTTGATATCGCCGGTGAGGACAGCTCTGAGCTGATGGGGCGGCTGGGGATCTCCGGCGGGATCCAGGATGCCCGCTTTACCAGCTACGCCTCGATTCAGTGGCAGGGGGCGCCATGGTCGATGCACCGTGAAACCCTGACCGGTGAACTCAAAACCGAAACCGGCAAAGGGGTGATCCGTGATGTGGGCGGTGCCGGCCGGATTCTGGGGTTATTCAGCCTCGATTCTATCATGCGCAAGATGCAACTCGACTTTACCGGGGTGTTTGATGACGGGCTGGCTTTTGACTACATCAAAGGGTCCGGGCGGATCGAAAATGGCCGCTTTGAAACGGACGATGTGGAAATGAAAGCACTGGCGGGCGATATGTACATTCAGGGAAGTGCTAATCTGGTTAATGAGACAGTGAATGCCAGAGTGAAATTTATTCCTGATCTGACATCCGGTATCCCGGTGCTGACAGCGTTTGCCGTCGCACCGCAGACGGCCATTGTCGTGTTTGCCATTTCGACCGCCCTGTCGCCTGTGGTGGATGTTTTTACCCAGATTAACTATGTCGTCAGCGGCCCGATAGAGTCACCCACAGTGACAGAACAGTCGCGCTTTACCGGTGAGTTTAAGGTCCCTGCCGCCCTGAAGCAGCAGGTTGAGCAATAATAAGCAAGGTGTTTCCGGCTTTGCCTGAGTGGTGAAGCTGAGGTAATAATAACAAGAAAATCAATTTGTAATGGAGTGCGTGATGGCTAGAGTGGGTGTAGTACAGATGAATTCCGGGCCTGATCCTGAACTGAATCTGCAACAGCTGAAAAAGAAGTTGAAGGGGCTGCAACTGCAGGGAGCGAAACTGATCGTCACTCCTGAAAACTGCCTGATTTTCGGTACACGTGCTGACTACGAACAACATGCCGAACCGCTGGGAGAGGGTGTGCTGCAACGCCAGCTCGCCGCACTGTCCCGCCAGCTGGGCATCTGGTTACTGATAGGATCTATGCCTATCCGGCGTGAAGACGGCAGCATGTCGACCACCGCCTTGCTGTTCGACGATCAGGGCCAGTTGCAGGCCCATTACGATAAATTGCACATGTTCGATGTTGAAGTCGCCGATCGTCACCACAGCTATCGCGAGTCAGACACCTTCCGGCCGGGAGAGGCGGTTAAGGTGGTGGAAACACCTTTCGGCAACATTGGACTGTCGATCTGTTATGATGTCCGCTTCCCACAGCTGTACAGTGCATTGCGGGCACAGGGGGCCGATATCATAGTGGTGCCGGCAGCGTTTACCAAAGTTACCGGCAAAGCACACTGGGATATTCTGCTGCGCGCACGCGCCATTGAAACCCAGTGCTGGATTGTCGCTGCCGCGCAGTGGGGTGAGCATAACCAGGGGCGGGAAACCTGGGGCCACTCGATGATTATCGATTCCTGGGGACAAGTCGTCGCCTGCCAGGAGCAGGGTACAGGTGTGATCACCGCAGATATCGATCTGGGTCTGAGCGCACAGATACGAATGAATATGCCATTGCTGCAACATAGCCGTTTTCAGGTGCAGCAGTGCAACACAGAAGAGTAAGGCAATGATGCTGGAAACCGTAGAACAGACCATGCTGGCCCAATCCGGGCTTGAGCGTGACGATCTCAGCCAGATTCTGGGGCTGATGGCCGCCCGGGACGTAGATTATGGCGATATTTATTTTCAGTCCAGCTGGCACGAATCACTGGTACTGGAAGACAGTATCATCAAAGACGGCTCCTTTAATATCGACCGTGGTGTGGGCGTTCGTGCGGTATCCGGTGAGAAAACCGGTTTTGCCTACTCAGATCAAATCAGTAAGCTGGCACTGACTCAGAGTGCCAAAGCGGCGCGCGGTATTGCCCGCAGTGGCGGCTCTGGTAAGGTACAGGCCTTTGCCTCATCGCCGGTAAAGCCGGTTTATGCCGGGGTCAATCCGCTGGAGAGCCTGGAGCGCCAGGAAAAAATTGCCCTGCTGCAGGAAGTGGATGCCTATATCCGTGCCAAAGAGCCCCTGGTGAAAGAAGTCTCTGTCAGTATTAACGGTGTCTATGAGCAGGTGCTGGTCGCCGCGATAGACGGCACCTATGCGGCAGATATTCGTCCCTTGGTGCGTTTTTCTGTCAGCGTGCTGATCGAGAAGAACGGCAAACGCGAAAGCGGCAGTGCGGGCGGCGGTGGCCGGTTCGGTTATCAGTACTTTATGACTGAAAACGACGGCAAGTCAGTTGCCTTGCAATATGCTGACGAAGCCTTGCGCCAGGCACTGGTCAACATAGATGCCGATCCGGCTCCTGCCGGTACTATGCCAGTGGTACTCGGTGCAGGCTGGCCGGGCGTCTTGCTGCATGAAGCCGTTGGTCATGGTCTGGAAGGCGATTTCAACCGCAAAGGATCTTCTATGTTCTCGGGCCAGATGGGGCAGCAGGTGACCTCAAGCCTGTGTACCATAGTGGATGACGGCACTCTGGCAGATCGGCGCGGCTCGCTGAGCATTGATGATGAAGGCACCCAGGGCCAGTACAATGTGCTGGTGGAAGGCGGCAAGCTCAAAGGCTACATGCAAGATAAGCTCAATGCCCGCCTGATGGGTGTAGCGCCAACCGGTAATGGCCGTCGTGAGTCTTATGCGCACCTGCCTATGCCCCGTATGACCAATACTTACATGCTGCCGGGCGAACATACGCCGGAAGAGATCATCGCCAGTGTCGAGAACGGGATCTACGCCCCGAATTTTGGCGGCGGTCAGGTCGACATTACGTCCGGTAAATTTGTGTTCTCAGCGTCGGAAGCTTACCTGATCGAAAAGGGTAAAATTACCCGTCCGATTAAAGGCGCGACCTTAATCGGCAGCGGCATTGAAGCGATGCAGAAAGTCTCTATGGTGGGTAACGATCTGGAACTTGACCGTGGGGTGGGCGTCTGCGGCAAAGCAGGGCAAAGCGTACCTGTTGGTGTCGGGCAGCCAACCCTGAAGCTGGCGTCGATGACAGTCGGCGGCACTCAGTAAGTGCATCTGTGCTGACTGAGGCCAATAAAAATGCCAGCGTTTGCTGGCATTTTTGATCATTGAGCGCTGATCAGTCTTTGATGTAGAGCGCTTTCAGTACCTGAAAGATTTCGCGGTAGGCTTTGGCCGGCTTGTTGGCGGCTTTTTCTTTAACGGCCATGCGCACCAGCTGACGCAGTTGCTGGCGGTCAGCATCCGGATGGGCCTCCATCACTTCATTGATCACGCTATCGCCGTCATCAATCATGCGGTCACGTAAAGACTCCAGCTTGTGCAGCTGAGCCGTTACCTGGGCATGTTTATTATTCAGCTTGTCCAGTGCAGCCTGAATTGGTTCTAGCTCAATGTTGCGCATCTGTTTACCGATAAACTGCAGCTGGCGGCGGTAAGCTTCCTGCTTAAATCGCTGGGCGTCTTTGATTGCCATACGAAGCTCGTCGCTCAGCGGGATTTTCGCTAATGCACCGGGTTTGAGCTTGACCAGCTCTTCGCCCAGCTTTTGCAGGGCTTCCATGTCACGTTTCATCTCGGATTTACTCACCCAGATGATTTCTTCTTCCTCTTCCCATGGGGCTTTTTTATTTTTACGGCTCATATCAGGCTCATGACAGACTTCAATGTCTCTATTTTATCAGTTTCAAGTTGAATTTGGGCGCATTTTAATTGCCTTGAGTGTTATCCTTAGGGGAAACCGTGTAAATAAAGTATGACTATGGATGTGAAACAACAAGTCGCCCAGCAGCGTAGCGAGCTGGAACAGGCGGTCGCCCGTGCTCTTGAGCTTGCCGGCCAGCAGGCTGATGCTGCCGAAGTGGCGATTAATAAATCCACAGGGATCAGTGTCTCTACCCACTTGTGTGAGGTTGAGAATGTCGAATTTAACAGCGATGGTGCGATGGGGATTACCGTCTACCGCGGCCAGCGCAAGGGCAGTGCGTCAACTTCAGATTTGAGTGAAGCGGCGATTGCACAAACCGTGGCAGCGGCGCTGGAAATCGCACGCCATACCTCGGAAGATCCCTACGGTGGGCCGGGACCGGCTGAGCTGATGGCCAAAAACATCCCGGATCTGGATCTTTTCTACCCGGATGAACCTGAGCCGGATCATGCCGCTTCTATCGCGATTGCCGCCGAGCAGGCTGCGCTGGATGCTGACAGCCGTATCAAGCAGAGTGACGGTGCCAGCTACGACAGTCACTATGGTATCCGGGTATATGGTAATACGCACGGTATGCTGGCCAGCTACCCGAGTAGTCGCCACAGTATCAGCTGTTGCGTGATTGCCGAGGGCAAGAATGGCGACATGGAGCGCGACTACAGTTATACCCTGGCCCGGCGTACCAGCGACTTGTGGACGCCTGAGAAAGTCGGTCAGCTGGCGGCAGAACGGACTGTCAGCCGGATTGACCCGCAGAAGCTATCTACCCGTCAGGCTCCTGTGATGTTTGCCTCTGATGTTGCGACCGGCCTGTTCGGCCATCTGGTGATGGGGATCAGCGGGTCGAATTTATACCGTAAGTCGACTTTCCTGCTGGATATGCTTGATGAGCAGATCTTTCCGTCCTGGCTTAACATCAGCGAGCGTCCGCACCTGCTGCGCGGCCTGGCCAGTACACCATTTGACAGCGAAGGTCTGGCAACCCATGACAGGGAAATCATTCAGGACGGGGTACTGAAAACCTATCTGATGACCAGTTATGCTGCCCGTAAGCTGGGGCGTCAACCAACCGGCCATGCCGGTGGTATCCACAACTGGCAGGTATCCAGTACCGGTGAAGATTTCAATGCCATGCTGCGCAAACTGGGTACCGGGTTCCTGGTCACAGAGCTGATGGGGCAGGGCGTGAATATCGTGACCGGTGATTACTCCCGCGGTGCTGCCGGTTTCTGGGTTGAAAATGGCGTGATCCAATACCCGGTCAGTGAAGTAACCATTGCCGGAAATCTGAAAGACATGATGGCAAACATAGTGGCTATCGGGACAGACACTGAAACCCGCAGCCAGATTCAGACCGGCTCCATGCTGCTGGAATCGATGAAAATTGCCGGTGAGTAATCGCAGGCTCTGAGTAATAAGAAAAGGTCTGGCTCGTGCCAGACCTTTTTTGTTTGTGCCTCATCAGGTGAGAAATACAGTCGCTAAGCCGAGAAACACAGACAGGCCGATGATATCGGTAATGGTCGTTAACGCCATGCCGCCCGCGAGCGCTGGGTCGACATTGAGTTTCTTCAAAATAATAGGCACCCCGACCCCCGCGATACCGGCGATCAGCAGGTTGGTCAGCATAGCACCGGCGATAATCGCGCCGAGCATCAGGTTGCCTTTCCACAGAACCACCACGCCACCAATGATCCCGGCCCACAAGAGGCCATTTATTAAGCCTACCCGGGCTTCTTTGCTGAGCAGCCAGCGGGTGTTGGAATCGCCGATATGACCGACCGCCAGACCGCGAATCACCAGTGCCACAGTCTGGTTGCCGGCAACCCCGCCCATGGAGGGCACTATCGTCATCAGAACGGCGATGGCGGCCATTTTATCGAGCGTGTCTTCAAACATGTTGGAGACAGAGGCGGCGGCCAGCGCGGCCAGGACATTCACACCCAGCCAGATGCTGCGCCGGCGGGCGGATTTCATGACAGGCGCAAAGGTGTCTTCATCGTCGTCCATACCGGCCATACTCATCATGGAGTGTTCGGCATCTTCCCGGATTATATCGACCACATCATCAATGGTGATCCGGCCAACCAGCTGGTTGCCGGCATCGACCACAGGCGCCGAGAGCCAGTTACGGCGCTCAAACAGATTGGCCACTTCACTGTCGTCCATCTCGACATTGATGGCTTCATCCGGATCGTCCATCACCTCATGAATTTGTACGTCAGGCTGAGTGGTGATCAGCGTGGCCAGCGAAAGGTGGCCAATCAGTACATTGTGTTCGTCAACCACATAGAGCGTATCTGTGGCTTCAGGAAGCTCGCCCCGCATGCGCAGATAGCGCAGGACCACATCGGCGGTGACATCGCCGCGGATGGTCACGAAGTCGGTACTCATGATACCGCCAGCGCTTTCCTCCGGATAAGCCATCGCCAGCTCGACGCGATGGCGATCAGCGGCATCCATTTGTGCCAGTACTTCACGGAAACGGCTGTCAGGCAGGCTGCGCAGCACGTAAGCCACGTCATCACTTTCCATGCCTTCAGTGACGGCCGCCAGTTTTTCCGGCGCCATCATGGCCACGATACCGTCTTTTACATCTTCAGACAGTTCGTCGAGGATCTCACCCTGCTCCTCAGGATCGGTCAGTTGCCACAGCACCTGGCGCTCTTTCGGCGGGCAGGCTTCAAGCAGGTGGGCGATATCCTCAGGCTCCATATCCTGCAACATTCGCCGGACGTGAACGAACATCCCTCGATCCAGGGCCTGGTTAACCTGCTGCAGTGTCTGGTGGGTTTGATCTTGCTCGAAAATGTCCGCCATAGAGAGAACTACCTTGCTTCGTGAATACACCCAGCTCTGTTGCGACAGCGGCAGCCGGGAAATGGCGCAATAAGCTGAATATTAACGTAATAGCGCAGTCTTTGTCTCACTGGATCTGAGATCTTGCTAAGATTTCACTTGGCTGTAAGAAAGGGAGGCTGAGGTACAAAAACGGTGATTTATCGTCGGTTGCCGGGTGTTTTGTCGTTGATCGGGACGGATACAGGCAAGATAGGGGCAGATCCTTTCAGCAGGCTGGCGATTGAGCACCCGGGCGGGTATCAGTTGTCTTCATCAAAACCGTTTTCGATCAGCGAGGCGACCGCTTCCAGTGCGACGCTGGCGTCGCCCCCTTCGGCGCTGACGATGATCTTCTGGCCTTGTGCAGACTCCAGCATCAATAATCCCATCACACTGTCGGCGGTTGCGGACTTGTCTTGGTTGGTGACAGTGATAATAGCGTCAAAACTCTGTGCCAGTTCGACCAGTTTAATTGCTGCCCTGGCATGCAGACCAAGGCGGTTTTTAATGAATAATTCTCGACTGACAGTATTCATGCTCAATGCTTCAGGTGACCTTGTTTTTCCAGGGTGCGGTGACGAATCTGAACCTGTTGTCCCCGCTGGCGGAAATAATCAGCCAGTTGCTGGGCCACGTACACAGAGCGGTGCTGACCGCCGGTACAGCCGATAGCAACAGTGACGTAACTGCGGTTGTTTTTTTCAAGCAAAGGCAGCCAGCTTTCAAGAAAGTGCCGGATCTGGTAAATCAGTTGGCTGACTTCATGGTGGCTCGCCAGGTAGTCCTGCACTTCAGTGTCAAGACCGGTTTGTGGTTTAAGCTCAGGTACCCAGTGGGGGTTGGGTAAGAAACGGACATCAAAAACGTAATCCGCATCGGTCGGCAAGCCATGTTTGAAGCCAAAGGACTCGAACACCATTACCAGTTCGCGGGCTTGGCGTCCCAGCACTCGTGCACGCACGGTTTCACTGAGATCATGGATAGACAGCTGAGTGGTGTCCAGTACCAGATCGGCGGCTTCTTTCAGATTTGCCAGCCAGGCGCTTTCGGCCTGAATTGCTTCTTCCAGGCTCATATTCTGCCGTGAGAGCGGATGCAATCGCCGGGTTTCGCTGTAGCGTTTGACCAGGGTGTTGTCATCGGCATCAAGAAACAGCAGGTTGACATCAGCCTGCTGACGGACGGCTTCGAGGGCTGAGCTGGTAATGTCATGATCGGCCGGCATGTTACGGACATCAACACTGACCGCCACTTTCTGGGTATGAGGATCCAGGGTTTGGATAAGATCAGAAAGCAGATGTACCGGCAGATTATCGACACAGTAATAGCCGAGATCTTCCAGTACCCTGAGCGCCACTGATTTACCTGAGCCTGAGCGGCCGCTGACTATCATCAATTTCATGACAAACCCTTCCTGATGGCTGTTATGACGGCTCTGAGGTCATGATCTGGTAAAGCTCTTCATCGCTTTTGGCAGCTCTGAGCTGCTTGAGAACCGCTTTATCGCTGAGTTTTTCTGCCATGCCGGACAGCGTCTTCAGGTGTTCTTTGCACTGGGCATCGGGCACCAGAAGCGCAAAAAGCAGATCGACGGGTTGATTGTCAATCGCATCGAACTGGATAGGTTGCTGACACTGGATCAGCACCGCAATCGCTTGTTCGCTGTCGGTGACACGACCATGAGGAATGGCAATACCATTACCAATACCTGTACTCCCCATTTTTTCACGGTTGAGCATACACTCGAACAGTGGTTGAGGGTTCTGGTTTAAATGTTGGCCAGCAATTTCGCTGATGATTTCCAGCGCACGTTTTTTACTGGAGCAGTGGACTGCACTCTTGGTGCAGTCCAAGCTTAATACTCGACTCAGTTGCATGTTAATGACTATTGAGTTTGTCTTTATGTTTGTTCAGTTGACGGACCAGTTTATCAGTTAATTGATCAATTGCCGCATACATATTTTCAGAATCTGCTTTCGCGTGGATTTCTCCAGCGTTAATGTGCAGTGTTGCCT
This sequence comes from Photobacterium sp. WH77, assembly GCF_022014395.1. Taxonomy (NCBI): domain Bacteria; kingdom Pseudomonadati; phylum Pseudomonadota; class Gammaproteobacteria; order Vibrionales; family Vibrionaceae; genus Photobacterium; species Photobacterium sp. WH77. Next base: position 64,678 of record NZ_JAKLTE010000005.1, read on the forward strand.
CGGCAATCTGCTGCATTTTTTCTACATTCAGAACAACATGCACGTTATTAATTTTGTCGAAAAAGCGTTCCAGCTTATCGAACTTTGTTGTCACATACTCACGCAGGGCTGGGGTAATTTCAATGTGGTGACCAGTGAGATTAATTTGCATAGACATCTTCCTCCTTAATCGCCGGCAATCAGAGCAGGCGCTTTCTTTGGCTTGACGGCGGGATACCCAGCGATTCACGGTATTTGGCTATTGTGCGTCTAGCCACCATGATGCCTTGATCCGCCAGTAATGTCGCAATTTTGCTATCACTCAAGGGTTTGGCCTGATTTTCGGCCGCAACCAATTTCTTCACCAGCGCGCGAATAGCCGTGGAGGAGCATTCTCCGCCGTTATCCGTACTGACATGGCTTGAGAAGAAGTACTTCAACTCAAAAATACCGCGTGGGGTGTGCATAAACTTCTGGGTGGTCACCCGGGAGATCGTTGATTCGTGCATTTCAACGGCCAGGGCAATATCGTTGAGGACCATAGGCTTCATGGCTTCCTCACCGTATTCAAAAAAATCTTGCTGATGTTCAACAATGCAGCGGGCCACTTTCAGCAGGGTATCATTGCGGCTCTCCAGGCTCTTGATCAGCCATTTAGCATCCTGAAGGTGGCTACGGATAAACTGGCTGTCGGCACTGTTGCGCGTTTGTTTGCTCATCGCGGCGTATTGTTCGTTGACGCGAAGGCGCGGCACACTGTCCGGGTTGATAGTCACCACCCATTTGCCTTTATCTTTGAACACAGAAACGTCAGGAATGACGTACTCGGTTTCCGAGGCCACCACGCGGTTGCCCGGACGGGGCTCAAGCGTGTGAATCAGCGCCATGACATTTTTCAGCTCATCTTCTTTGAGCTTAGTGTCGCGCATCAGCTGGCGATAGTCGCGGTTTCCCAGTAAATCCAGGTGCTCAATCAGCACCATTTTCGCTTCACTCAGCCAGGGCGTATCTTCCGGGTAAGTGGCCAGTTGTAGCAGCAGGCACTCGCGCAGATCGCGTGACGCCACGCCCAGAGGATCAAATTGCTGGACGCGTTTGAGGACGGCTTCGACTTCATCGAGTTCGACGTTTTCATCGCCCATGCTTTCCAGAATATCGTCGCAGGTGCTGGTGAGATAGCCTTTCTCGTCAACGGCATCAATGATGGCAAAAGCAATCGCGCGGTCGGTGTCGCTGAACGGTGTCAGCTCCAGCTGCCACATCAGGTAATCCTGCAGGGTTTCTGTGGTTTCGCCCTGATAGACAGGCATGTCGTCATCCGGTGCAATCCCGGCACTGCCGGTACCGGCGCTGTAGACATCATCCCAGGTGGTATCAACGGGCAGCTCGGCCGGCATTTCCCTTTGTTCAATGACATCTGAGGTATCGAAGGAATCGCTGCTGATGTCCTCATATTGCTCTGCGGCATCGTTTTTGCCGTCGGTGTGAACGTCCTCAGCATCAGATGACGGGGTGTCGCCATCCGGGTGGCTTTCGTCAAGCTCCAGCAGGGGGTTGGCATCTAAGGCCTCCTGGATTTCCTGTTGCAGATCCAGGGTAGAAAGTTGCAGCAGACGAATGGCCTGTTGCAGTTGCGGCGTCATTGCCAATTGTTGGCCAAGCTTGAGCTGGAGCGAAGTTTTCATGCGTGTACAGACACCTTGTGATTATTGTATGAATCGCTTGTTTTGGGGTCTTTAGACCAGTCGAATCAAAACCTTCGACCAGCCTTGGCAGCTTACCTCGGTTGTGTCCTTTTATCTATAACTATAGACGGAACTGGTCTCCCAGATAGACGCGTTTCACGTGTTCATCATTGAGAACATCAGACGGTGTACCGTGAGCAATCAGCTGTCCCTGGCTGACGATATATGCGTGCTCGCAAACGTCCAGTGTTTCCCGCACATTGTGGTCTGTGATTAACACGCCAAGACCGCGATCTCTGAGGTGTTCGATGATCTTCTTAATGTCGATCACCGAAATGGGATCGACCCCGGCAAAGGGTTCATCCAGCAAAATAAACTTAGGGTTTGCCGCCAGTGCGCGGGCTATCTCTACCCGGCGCCGCTCACCGCCTGACAATGCCATGCCCTGACTGTTGCGAATATGCTGAATATGGAACTCATCCAGCAGTTCCTCAAGCTTGTCCTGGCGTTCGGCTTTGCTCAGATCGGAGCGGGTCTGCAAAACCGCCATCAGGTTGTCATGTACACTCAGCTTGCGGAAGATAGACGCTTCCTGAGGCAGATAGCCAATCCCCATACGGGCACGGTTATGCATCGGCTGCAGGCTGATGTCGTGGCCGTCAATGGTGATCTGGCCTTCATCACGGGCGACCAGACCGACAATCATATAAAACGACGTGGTTTTGCCGGCACCGTTCGGGCCAAGCAGACCGACAATCTTGCCAGATTCCACTTCCAGGCTGACATCGGAAACGACTTTGCGGCCGTTATAGCTTTTCGCCAGATGGGTTGCGGTTAACTTTGACATTCGTTCTCTTATTTATTGTTTTTGTTTGATCTGGTTCGGCTGCAGTATGGTGGTCACGCGCTGTTGATCACCACTGGTTGCCACCAGCTTCTGCTCATCAATTTTGTAACTGATGGTTTTGCCCTTAATTTCGCTGCCTTCCTGAATCAGCACGGCTTTGTCTGTCATCTTGAGAAATTCGCTTGCCGTTTCATAGCGCATTTGCATGGCAGAGCCGTTGATCGGTTTGCCGTCATCCATCTTCTGATAAAACGTGGCCGGAGAACCATAGGCATCTATGGTTTGCTGATCGCCATTCTGAGTCTGGCGCGTGACAATGATTTTGTCGGCCCGGATATCAATACTGCCCTGACGCAGCGAGACGTTGCCGGTAAAGGTCACCACATTTTTCTGGATGTCCAACTCCTGGCTGTCCGAGTTGATATATATCGGCTGCTCGGTATCGTTGCTTAATGCCCAGCCAGAGGTGCTGACTATCAGGCACAGCAGGGCGCTAATTTTGCAAAGCTTCATATCTACCTTTCACATTATTCATCAGGGTCGCCACACTGCGTTCCATGTTCCCTTTCATCCCAATACCTTCATTCTGAAAGGCACTGCCGGTAATAGTGACCGGATCGGGGGTGTCGAAATCTTTGCTGATTAAATCTAATCGCAGTGTATCTGTTTTTATCGCATTAATGGCGGAGTCAGGTAACAGATTGAAGATCCGCACATTACCAGACATCTGCAGAATGTGTTCTTTATCTAGTGTGGCGTGATTTGCACTGATGCGCCATTCACTTTCTGTACCTTCTTTGTATACCCAAATCACAGGTTGCTGGAATTCGGTATTACCACTGAGGTTGTAATACTCCAGCGTGTCTGATTCGATGCGGTAGCTGCGAATACCCGCTTCGTTGTACGAGGTATTTTTCACCCCGGTACCGGTAAAGATCGGCTTTTCGTTATCGGGTGCGGTCAGCGTGTCCTGCTGCCAGTGCTTTTGCAGCAGGTAGTAACCGGTCCATGCACACAGTATGGCCAGCACCACACAGAATAGCCGGTTTAACGTCATATACTCAGGCCCTTATGCTGATCCAATTCGCCGCGCGCCTCAAGTATCAGATCGCAGACTTCCCGTACCGCGCCATAGCCGCCTTTGATGTGGGTGGTCAGATCGGCACGCTGTGACAGCAGCGGGTGGCCATCGGCGACGCAAACGGACAGCCCTACTTCGGCCATCACTGGCCAGTCAATGAGGTCATCGCCGATATAGGCCGTATGTTCAGCCGCAATACCCAGTTTATTAACGATATCCAGATAGGCTGCCAGTTTGTTGTCCTGGCCCTGATAGATATGCTGGATACCCAGTGCCGACATGCGGTTTTCAACAATCTGCGAGCGGCGACCTGTGATGATGGCGACGTCGACGCCGGCGGCCATCAGAGATTTGATGCCATAGCCGTCCCGGGTATGGAAGGTTTTCAGTTCTTCGCCATTGTTACCCATGTAAATACGGCCATCGGAAAACACGCCATCAACATCGCAGATCAGCAGACGTATGTTTTTTGCCTGCTGAAAAAGATGCTGCGGGACCGGGCCGTACAGGGTGGATTGCATTGCTGTTGTCATTACATTACTCCGGCTCTGAGCAGATCATGCATATTCAGAGCACCTACCAGCCGTTGGTCATCGACAACCAGCAGGCCGTTAATTTTTCTTTCTTCCATCAGTTTAAGCCCTTCAGCGGCCAGTACCTGAGAGGAAATGGTTGCCGGATTCGCAGACATGACTTCACCTATACGCGTCTGATGGATATCAATGCGTTTATCGAGCAAGCGGCGAAGGTCACCATCGGTAAAGATGCCGCTTAACATTTGGTTATCGTCAACGATGGCCGTCATACCCAGTCCCTGGCGGGAGACTTCGAGCAGGGCATCTTTTATGCTGGCATCCTGATGGATAACGGGCAGGCGCTCACCGCTGTGCATCACATCGGCAATACGCAGCAGCAACTTACGACCCAGCGCGCCGCCGGGGTGAGAGAGAGCAAAATCGTCAGCAGTAAAACCGCGCGCTTCCATCAGCGCAATGGCCAGCGCATCCCCCATGGCCAGGGTGGCCGTGGTACTGGAGGTGGGGGCCAGGTTCAGCGGGCAGGCTTCCTGATTGACCGTGATTTGCAAATGCACCTGAGCCAGCCGTGCCATGGTGGATTCGGGTTTGCCTGTCATGCTGATTAAAGCAATGCCCTGGCGTTTAATCACAGGCAATAGCGTCAGAATTTCACCGGCTTCACCGGAATTGGAAATGGCCAGCACGATATCACGCTTATCCAGCATGCCCAGATCACCGTGACTGGCTTCTCCTGGGTGGACAAAAAATGCCGGAGTGCCAGTGCTGGCAAGGGTGGCGGCAATCTTACAGCCGATATGGCCGGATTTTCCCATCCCCATGACGATCACTTTTCCCTGGCAGCGGCTGATGAGCTGACAGGCTTCGCTGAAACTGCCATTGATATATTGCGACAGGCCTTTGAGGGCTTCCGCTTCAATGTCAATTACACGTCGGCCAATCTGGCCGTAGTCAAAGGAATCAGGCATAGTTTCGCTCTCGGTTAAGCCGCCATATTATAAAGCAGATAGCTCTGATAGGCGACAAAGCATAAAATCAGAATCAAGCCTTCCAGGCGGTTGATACGACGGCGTCTGCCCAGTGCCATCAGAACCAGCAGGACAGAGATACCCAGCATCACGTAAAAGTCACGCCCCATTGCCAGCGGACTGATCACTGAAGGGTTGAGCAGGCCAGGCAGCCCCATCACAGCCAGAATATTGAAGACATTAGAACCGATGATGTTACCTACGGCCATGTCGTCTTCGCCTTTGTGGATGCTGGCAATCGACGCCGCCAGTTCCGGCAGGCTGGTACCGACGGCAATGATCGTCAGGCCGATAACCAGATCGCTCATGCCGAAGTATTTGGCAATAGTCACGGCAGAATCAACCAGCATGTTGGCCGCATAAGGCAGTAATAGCAATCCAATCACAATCCATACTGACGCCGCCATATTGCTTACGCCCTGAGGAATTTCAGATTCCTGCTCTTCCAGCAGTATGTCTTGAGCGCCATTATTTCCGCTGCGGCTGATCTTCAGCATTGCCAGAATGAAAATAACAAACAGAACAACCAGTAAGACGCCTTCAAAAAAGCCTAAATAACTGTCCCACAGCAGTACACCGGCAATCAGTGTGACCACCATCATCAGCGGGAGTTCACGGCGAATGATGCCGGAACTGATGGATAAAGGCTTGATAAGGGCGGTTAACCCCAGGATTAACGCAATATTTGCAATGTTTGAACCCAGTACGTTACCGACGGCAGTGTCAGTTTTTCCCGCCAGTGCGGCAGTGGCAGAGACCATCATTTCCGGGGCGGAAGAGCCCATCGCCAATATGGTCATACCGATAATGAGCGGGGCAACCCCTAAATTCCTTGCTAAGGCTGCTGCTCCAAACACAAGTCGATCCGCACTCCATACCAGTAACGCAAGTCCGATACCGAGTAACAAGATGGCTTCAAGCATTATAAACCCTTATAGATTTTTCAATGAGCTGGTTTTTAAGGGGGTAATTTTGACGTTTCACTGACGAAAATGGAAGGAAAAGCCGAGAGTATTTGCTTTGGGGGCTGTGATCTTTATATGGGAAATAGGCTACTGATGCAAAGTGAGTGTATTTATGGCACTGAATACACAGCGGGATTGGTTTCATTCAGGACTTTTATGTTATAAAAAACAAGATTCATAACCTGAACGGGTCTGTGCTATTCGGGCAACGGCCAAGAACGAAAAATCACAACGAGCTGACAGGTATTACCTTGAGTTGGTCAGGGAATCTACCTATGATCAACCACATGCAATATAACTAATTAATTACATTCAATTATGCTTGTATCGACGTGCATTCCGGATGAATCACTGATGCAAGGGTATTTAGGAAGGTTATGACAGCAACCGAAGCGCTAATTCGAATTAACAACCTGACGTTTTCCCGGGGTGAACGCAAAATCTTCGATGATGTGTCACTGGAGGTGCCGAAAGGCAAGATCACTGCCATCATGGGGCCGTCCGGCATTGGTAAAACGACCTTGCTTCGTCTGATTGGTGGACAGATTATGCCGGATCAGGGGGAGGTTTGGTTTGATGATAAAAATATCCCAGCCTTGTCGCGCAACGACTTGTACCGGGCGCGTAAGCGGATGAGTATGCTCTTTCAGTCTGGTGCGCTGTTTACCGACATGACAGTTTTTGACAATGTGGCGTTTCCTTTACGTGAGCACACAGATCTGCCTGAAGAGTTGCTGCGTACTTTAGTGCTGCTCAAACTCGAAGCTGTCGGGTTACGGGGAGCGGCTAATTTAATGCCTAACGAGCTGTCCGGTGGCATGGCTCGTCGCGCTGCGCTGGCGCGGGCGATAGCACTCGATCCCGACCTCATCATGTATGACGAACCTTTTGTCGGGCAGGATCCCATTACCATGGGAGTACTGGTCAAGCTGATCCATAGCCTGAACGAGGCCCTGAGTATTACCTCAGTTATTGTGTCACACGATGTGCCCGAAGTGATGAGTATTGCCGACCATGTGTATTTGTTGTCAGGTGGCAAAATCATTGGCAGCGGCACCCCGGATGAGCTCAATGCGAATCCCGATGAGAGAGTTCGCCAGTTTCTTGATGGAAACGCTGACGGTCCTGTGCCGTTCAAATTCCCTGCACAGGCACTGGAGCAGGATCTTTTCAGTCAGCTCTCGTCATAACCGCGCGCTCTATTAAGAGCCAGTGCGTTATCGCGAATAAGAAAGGTAATTCCATATTATGTTAACGGATTTTATCGTGCAGCTGGGCCAGAGTACGCTGTCCAGTTGTCGCACCATGGGACGGGCGACCTTGCTGTTATCCGGCGCACTGGTGAGTAAACCGCAACCTGCCAAAATGTTCCCATTGCTGTTAAAACAGCTTTATTCCGTTGGGGTGCTCTCAGTCGCTATCATTATGGTATCGGGCTTATTTATCGGTATGGTACTGAGTCTGCAAGGGTTTATTGTGCTGGTGGATTTTGGTGCAGAAACCAGCCTGGGCCAGATGGTGGCACTGTCGTTGTTGCGGGAGCTGGGGCCTGTGGTCACCGCCTTGCTGTTTGCCGGCCGGGCCGGCTCGGCCTTAACTGCTGAAATTGGCTTGATGAAAGCCACTGAGCAGATTTCCAGCATGGAAATGATGGCTGTCGATCCGCTTCGCCGTGTGGTCGCGCCGCGTTTCTGGGCGGGTGTTATTTCCATGCCGCTGCTGACAATGCTCTTTATTGCTGTTGGCATCTGGGGCGGCCAGCTGGTGGGTGTGAACTGGAAAGGTATTGATTACGGCAGCTTCTGGTCTGTGATGCAGTCATCGGTAGAGCTGGGCTATGACATAGGCAACAGCCTGATTAAGTCGCTGTGTTTTGCCGTCACCGTCACCTGGATTGCCGTTTTTAATGGTTTTGATGCCGTACCGACATCAGAAGGTATCAGCCGGGCAACTACCCGGACAGTCGTGAATTCTTCATTGGCGGTATTAGGTTTAGATTTTGTGCTGACAGCACTCATGTTTGGGAATTAATCATGCAACAGAACAGGCAACTAGAACTTTGGGTCGGCAGCTTTGTATTAGCAGGCATTGTGGCGCTGCTGGTGCTGGTATTTAAAGTGGCGGATGTTAAAAGCTTCGGTAATTCTGAATCTTACGACCTGAAAGCGCGGTTTGAAAATATTGGCGGACTGAAAGTTCGCTCACCGGTCAAAGTGGGTGGTGTGACCATTGGCACAGTGAGTAATATCTCGTTGGATACAGAGTCTTATGTCCCCGTAGTGACACTCGCTATTGATAAGAAATACGGTTACTTTCCAGAAACCAGTTCCGCTGCCATTCTTACATCAGGCTTACTGGGCGAGCAGTACCTCGGGTTGTCTCCGGGCTTTATCGACGAAGGTATTGTGATGCTGGATGACGGTGACTTCATCGAAGACACCAAATCGGCACTGGTGCTGGAAGACATGATTGGCCAGGTACTGTACAGCATAGGCAACGACGGCGATAAATAAGGAAGAGTACAATGAAATTTTTGAAGATTTTATGCCTTACGATAGCGTGTATACCGCTCTTTGCCAGCGCCGCTACCGTAGATAAAACCGACCCCTATAAAATGATGCAGGCCGTGTCGCAACAGACATTTGCCCGTCTTAAGTCTGAGCAGGCTCAGATTCAGCGTAACCCTGACTATTTACGCACTGTAGTCCGTCAGGAACTGCTGCCTTATATCAACACCCGTTATGCCGCTTATAAAGTGCTTGGGCCGCAGTTGAAGCAGACAACCAAAGAGCAGCGCAATAACTTTGTTAATGCATTTACTGATTATCTGGTCGCCTCATATGCTCAGGTGCTGACTCAGTACACGGATCAGGAGATTCGGATGGAGCCGGTTAAGTCGGTGCCGGCCAGCAGCTCTATCGTGTCTATCCGTGTCGATATTCTGGATTCGCAACGTCCGCCTATTCGTCTGGATTTCAAACTGCGTAAGAATAAGCAGACCAATGAATGGCAAGGTTACGACATGGTGGCCGAAGGGGTCAGTATGATTTCAACCAAACAGAGTGAATGGAGCGGGCAACTGCGCACGCAGGGTGTCGACAAGGTCACGCAGGATTTACGTGCTCTGGCGGCTAAGCCAATCAAACCTGAGGAAAAATGACCATGGGGAATCCCGCCGTCCATTGGCAGGTGCAGGAAAATGGCCATTACCGCTTGTCAGGAGTGCTGGAACGTGACACAGTGCCAGCCTTTTGGCAGCAAAGACGTGAATGGATGCCACAAGATGCTAAGGTCACGATCGAACTGTCTGACCTGACTCGGGTAGATTCTGCGGGTATGGTTATGCTGCTGCACTTGCATCGGGAACTCACTCAGGCAGGACGTCATCTGGTGCTGCAAGGCGTGCCGCAACAATTGTTAACCCTGCTCCGCCTTAGTCATGTCGACACTGTGCTGGCTGCCTGTATGGAATGATCAACAGCTCAAGTAGAGGATAGCTTGTGGAAATATCTGAAATTAAACAAATTCTTGAAAATGCGTTGGAGCTGGATGAAGTCATAGTGAATGGCGAAGGCAGCCACTATCAGGTGATTGCTGTCGGTGCAATGTTTGACGGTATGAGCCGTGTGAAAAAACAGCAGGCAGTCTATGCACCTTTGATGTCGCATATTGCCAGTAATGCCATTCATGCCTTGTCAATCAAAGCCTACACTCCTGAAGAGTGGGCGCGTGACAAGAAGCTGATGTCTTTGTAAGAGATAACCAATGCAGAAGTTTCGAATTCAGGGCAATGGCCCACTCCGCGGTGAAGTCGCGATTTCGGGCGCAAAAAATGCTGCCCTGCCAATTTTGTTTGCCTCACTGCTGGCAGAAGAGCCGGTAGAAGTCGGCAATGTTCCAAAGTTGCGTGATATTGACACCACCATGGAACTGCTGAGCCGTTTAGGCGCAAAAGTGGAGCGCAATGGCTCTGTGTATGTCGATGCCAGCAATATCAATGAATATTGTGCCCCTTACGATCTGGTGAAAACCATGCGTGCTTCAATTTGGGCGCTCGGGCCTCTGGTTGCCCGCTTCGGTAAGGGCCAGGTGTCGCTGCCAGGTGGTTGCGCTATCGGTGCCCGTCCGGTTGATTTGCACATTCATGGCCTGGAACAACTGGGGGCAACTATCACCCTGGAAGAAGGTTATGTGAAAGCCGAAGTGGCTGGCCGCCTGCAAGGCGCCCGCATAGTGATGGATAAAGTCAGCGTTGGTGCGACTGTGACCATCATGTCGGCGGCGACGCTGGCACAAGGCAAAACCGTAATTGAGAATGCCGCCCGTGAACCGGAAATTGTCGATACTGCCGATTTCCTCAATACTCTGGGTGCAAAAATCTCGGGTGCCGGTACAGATACGATAGTTATCGAAGGTGTTGAGCGTCTGGGCGGTGGTTATCATGAAGTGCTGCCGGATCGCATTGAAACCGGTACCTTCCTGGTCGCTGCGGCTATTTCTGGCGGAAAAGTGGTGTGTCGTAACACCCGTCCTTCGCTACTCGAAGCCGCCCTGGCGAAGCTGGAAGAATCCGGTGCCCTGATTGAGACCGGTGACGATTGGATCAGTCTGGACATGACGGGTCGCGAGCTGACCGCAGTCAATATCCGCACTGCGCCACACCCTGGTTTCCCGACCGATATGCAGGCACAGTTTTCTTTGCTGAATCTGGTCGCCAAAGGTACCGGCATCATTACCGAAACGATCTTTGAGAACCGTTTCATGCACATTCCTGAGCTCATCCGCATGGGCGCGCATGCTGAAATCGAAGGTAACACTGTGATTTGTGGTGATACTGACGGCCTGAGCGGTGCTCAGGTGATGGCAACCGATCTGCGCGCCTCAGCCAGCCTGGTCATCGCCGGTAACATTGCCAAAGGTGAGACGATTGTTGATCGTATTTATCACATTGACCGTGGCTACGAGCATATCGAAGAGAAGCTGCGTGGTCTGGGAATGAAGATTGAGCGCTTCAGCGAGTAAGCTGCCAAAGTAATCTGGATGTCCAGTCACTGCTTTCAGTGTCTGGACATTGTCTACTGATCCTATCTCGCTATTCTTTTTCTGCTTTCTGCTTTCTGCTTTCTGCTTTCTGCTTTCTGCTTTCTGCTTTCTGCTTTCTGCTTTCTGCTTATCTGTCCGGCTCATCGCCAATCAGCACAGTTAACTTCTTAGGTTTACCGTTGCGTAGCACCGTCATATCGACGTAGGTGCCAGGGCGCAGCTCTGTGACTATATCCAGCACATTGCGCATATCGGTAACCGGCTTGCCGTCAATCTCGACTAGGATGTCCTGAACCTTAAAGCCCGCTTTGGACGCCGGACCATCAGGATCCATGCCCATCACTATGATCCCTCTTACCTGCTCCGCATCATACAATCGAGCCATAACCGGATTGATTTCGCGGCCATCAATACCGATATAGCCACGGATCACCCGACCATCTGCGATGAGTTTATTCATGATCTTTTGTGTGAGCTGATAGGGAATGGCAAAGGAAATACCGTAGGTTTCAATGTCAGTCGCCTGCTGAAAAGAAGCGGTGTTGATACCGACCAGCTCGCCACGGGTGTTGACCAGTGCGCCACCTGAGTTGCCTTCGTTGATCGCTGCATCGGTCTGGAGAAAATCCTGCCGGCCATAGAAACTCATGCCGGAGCGACCGGTGGCAGATATGATCCCGTAGGTGGTGGTCTGTCCCAGATTATAGGGGTTACCGATGGCCAGAACCACGTCGCCCACAGCAGGGGGATAATCCGGGTTTAGTGGAATGACAGGCAGATTTTCGGCCTGGATTTTTAATACCGCGATATCGGTGCGTCTGTCTTTACCAATCAGCTGGGCCGTAAAAATGCGGCTATCCTGCAGTGCCACGATCACCTGATCCGCTTCGGCAACCACGTGATAGTTGGTCACTATATAGCCTTTATCACTCATGATAACGCCAGATCCAAGGCCCTGAGTACTCAATTGCAGGCGGTCTTCAGCATTGTAGCGGCGGTTATAGATATTAACGACAGCAGGGGAGGCACGGCGGACGGCATAACTGAAGGAAATCTGCTGCGGAACATCAGGCTGGCCATTGAGAGCGGCATCCGGAGAAAACATCTGGCTGCGCAGACTGGGGAAAGCAAGTAGCAAGACTCCAGCCGTCAGCACGCCCATTAAGGCGGATCGACTTAAAAATGCCAGCATTGATGCTCCCCTGATTGGCTCAAGCTTTACCATTAAAGCAAAAGGTTAAAAACCGATTGAGAATAGCATTTACATCCAGTTATCAACAAGTCGAAGCGGGAAGGAGATGACAGAAATGCCGCAGGAAAAACAGTCCGGGCAATTGCCCGGACCAGATTGCGTCAGCGGATAATGAGGTAAAGCTCGTTATTGCCTCGTCTGATTTCCAGCGCCAGCACGGAAGGCTTACTATCGAGGGCTTTGCGCAGCTGCCCAAGATTACCGATAGGCTGGCGGTTGAGACCGATAATGATGTCACCTTCTTTCAGTCCATAGCGGGCCGCCAGTGACTGTGGATCTATTTTGGTGACTTTCACCCCTTTGGTGTTGTCGTCAGCCGTGGTGTTACTGAATTCGGCACCGGCCAGGCTTTCATGCAGGTGATCGGCCTTGAGGTTGCTCATCTCGGCTTCTTGTAAGGTGACGTTGAACTCTTTCTCTTTTCCGTCACGCAGTACGCCTAAGTTGACGTCTTTACCAGCGCCGAGCGTGGCGATTTTGGCGCGTAATTCGCTGAAGGTGCGAATTTCTTTGTCGTTGACTGACACTATGATGTCACCCGCTTTCAGGCCGGCTTTCTCAGCCGCGGAGCCGGGCATGACCTGATTGACGAAGGCACCGTGATTGGTTTCGTAACCAAAGGCTTCAGCCAGTTCTGATGTCAGCTCACCGCCCTGAACGCCCAGCACGCCTCGTTTCACTTTGCCAAATTCCAGAATCTGGCTGGTCAGGTTTTTCACCATATTGGCCGGAATGGCAAAACCAATACCGACGTTACCGCCGTTGGGGCCCAGAATCGCGGTATTGATACCGATGAGCTCACCATTAAGGTTGACTAACGCCCCCCCCGAGTTACCGCTGTTAATGGCGGCATCGGTTTGAATAAAGTTTTCGAAATTTTCGATGTTCAGTCCGCTGCGGCCCAGCGCTGAAACAATCCCTGAAGTGACTGTCTGGCCCAGCCCGAACGGGTTGCCAATGGCCACGGTGAAATCACCGACGCGCAGTTGATCCGAGTCGGCAACGTTAATGGCTTTCAGGTTTTTGGTGTTGTCCAGGCGCAGCAAGGCAATGTCTGACATGCCGTCACTGCCTATCAGCTCGGCTTTGAGTTCGCGACCGTCATGCAGCTGAACCAGGATTTTATCTGCGCCATCAATGACATGGTGGTTGGTAACTACATAGCCTTTATCTGCATCAATAATGACCCCGGATCCCAAGCCGCGGAATGGACGCTCCTGAACCTGTTCGCTGGGGAAGTCAGGGCCGAAGAAATAGCGGAATGCTTCGGGAACTCTTTGCTTGGCAACATGCTTGCCTTCTACTGCGATACTGACCACAGCAGGAGTCACTTGTTCCAGCATGGGGGCAAGGCTGGGAAGTTGCTGATCATTAACAGCCAAAGGAAGCGCAGCGGAAGCAGTGATTGGGGACATCACTGCGCTAATACTTAACGCCAGCGCAGTCATTACAAGTAAAGGTTTTTTCATCATTACTCAACTCCGGTTTAACAAGTGCTATTTGTGACTTGTAAACCGGAGCAAAGTTCCAATAAATGTCAAATTTGTAACAATTCTTAACTGGCTTTGGCTGCTTCTGCCTGCTTCTGTTCAGCTCGCAACAGGCCGGATGCGCCGTTGGCATAATCCCGAGGCTGATGCGTGTCCAGCTCTGGTGTTTCGGTTTCTGGCTCATCAGCGATAGGAGTGAGTGTGCTGATACGCTGAGAGAAGGGGTTATCCTGTTCCGGCAGATTTGGCATCAGCTCTGCGGAGGTTTTTGCCATGTGCTCGTACAATTTACTGTAATCTTTTGCCAGATTGTCCAGCAGGTCAGAGCTGCGGGCGAAATGATCAACCAATTCCTGGCGATACTGCTCCAGTTGGTATTTGGTTTTATCGAGCTCTTTTTGTAATTCTTTCTGTTGTTTCAGGTTTTTGTTCCCCAAACGGGCGGCAAAGGCACCGACCAGCGCGCCGGCTGCGAAAATCAAAATCGCGTAGATCCAAGCCATGAAAAACTCCTTGTGACTGTGAGTACAACAGGTTGACCTGTTTTGTTATTTCAAAAGCGTTATGTGCTTATTGGGTGGTTATCTAGTTACTATACATGCACATGAAGTGTCGTGGTACTATCTACGACCAAAGATGGACATATTAGAAGCTGTGAGTCCGGCAAATTTGTCACCGGGTGCACGGCTATCGGTGACTGAGCAGGATGAGGATGACTCCCGAACAACGCTATCAAGAAGATCTGAAAAAACCGGGCTTTTTGCCTGACGCTGCCCAGGCAATGGCAGTTTATCACCTTAATGATCTTTATCATCGCATGCAGGCTCCGCAACCAGAGCCAGTAAAACCTTCTCTGGTGAGCCGGCTGTTCAAGCGCCAGGCCGCTGAACCGGTTAAACCGGTCAAAGGCTTGTACTTCTGGGGAGGCGTCGGGCGTGGCAAAACCTACCTGGTTGACACCTTTTTCGACTGCCTGCCGACTGAACGAAAAATGCGGATGCATTTTCACCGTTTTATGCACCGCGTCCATAAAGAAATGCAGTCGCTTGGCAGCCAGAGCGATCCGCTGGAAAGAGTGGCGGACAGGTTTAAGCAGGACGCAGACATCATCTGCTTTGATGAGTTTTTTGTGTCAGACATTACCGATGCCATGATATTGGGCACCTTGTTCGAGGCCCTGTTCCGCCGCGGTATTACCCTGGTGGCCACCTCGAATATCCCGCCGGATCAACTGTACCGAAATGGCCTGCAGCGTGCGCGTTTCCTGCCTGCTATTGCGTTAATTCAAGAACACTGTGAGGTGGTGAATGTAGATTCGGGTGTCGACTACCGTCTACGGACACTGGAGCAGGCTGAAATATACCACTGGCCGCTCGATGCCAGCGCAGAAGAGAATATGCACCGCTATTTCATGCAGTTGTCCGCTGATCCCCGGCATGAGGGGCAGGACATACTGATCAATGACAGGCCGATTGCCACCCGCCATGAAGCGGAAGGGGTGGTGCATTTTACCTTTGATGCGCTGTGCCGCGGGGCGCGTAGTCAGTCAGACTATATGGATATCGCGCATACTTATCACAGCGTTCTTTTGTCTGACGTACCTGTGCTGACCGAAAAAGACGATGACGCTGCCCGCCGTTTTATTGCCATGGTCGATGAGTTTTACGAGCGTCATGTCAAGCTGATCATTTCGGCGGAAGCAGAAATGGACAAGCTGTATCAATCCGGTCGCCTGAACTTTGAATTTAAGCGGTGTTGCTCGCGCCTGATTGAAATGCAGAGCCATGAATATCTGGCCAGGCCGCATCTGGCTTAAAGGGAGCGCTATTTTAGCTGGAAAATTAGCTGAACTTTTTTGGAAAAAAAGATGATTTTTTCCCCATGCTTCCGTATACTCTCGCGACCCACCGTACCTGTGACGGCGTTATGCCGGGAGTGCCAACCACTCGAAGGGGTGATGACTGGGCTCTATATACAGAGAGAGCGCTTTGCGTTCTTGGAAAGTGAAACTATTTAAAATTGGGTAAGAATTAGCATGAAAACTTTCGTTGCTAAACCAGAAACTGTAAAACGTGACTGGTATGTTGTTGACGCTGAAGGTAAAACACTGGGTCGTCTGGCAACTGAAATCGCATCTCGTCTGCGTGGTAAGCACAAGCCTGAGTACACTCCTCACGTTGACACCGGTGACTACATCGTTGTTATCAACGCTGAGAAAGTGGCAGTTACTGGCGCTAAGCGTACTGATAAGATGTATCACCGTCACACTGGCTACATCGGCGGTCTGAAAACTATCAGCTTCGACAAGCTGCTGGAGAAAAAGCCAGAAGCGATCATCGAAATTGCTGTTAAAGGCATGCTTCCTAAAGGTCCTCTAGGCCGTGCTATGTACCGTAAACTGAAAGTTTACGCAGGTAGCGAGCACAACCACGCTGCACAGCAGCCACAAGTTCTAGACATCTAATTGGGGAACATGACAATGGCAGAGAATCAATACTACGGCACTGGCCGCCGCAAAAGCTCAGCTGCTCGCGTTTTCGTAAAACCGGGTACTGGCAACATCGTAATCAACAAGCGCAGCATCGAAGAGTACTTCGGCCGCGAAACAGCTCGCATGGTTGTTCGTCAACCTCTTGAGCTGGTTGATATGACTGAGAAACTGGATCTGTACATCACTGTTAAAGGTGGTGGTATCACTGGTCAGTCTGGTGCGATCCGTCACGGTATCACTCGCGCTCTTATGGAGTACGATGAGACTTTACGTCCTGCTCTGCGTGCCGCTGGCTACGTTACTCGTGACGCACGTCGCGTTGAACGTAAGAAAGTTGGTCTGCGTAAAGCACGTCGTCGTCCACAGTTCTCTAAGCGTTAATTCAACGCACCAGAGATTTCTCTGGTTACTGTGTACATCAAAGCCCAGCCATTGTGCTGGGCTTTTTGCGTTTACTCGCAAAGAGAAATTGCAGAGTGCCGGTGTGCTGTCAGCGTGCAAGTAGTGCTATGGGCACCAGCCAGGCTAGGGGTGATTTATCCTGAACGGGAGCCTTTGTTAAGGCGCTTAATGCTGTTTTGTCGGCGACATTCAGGGATCTTGTCAAAAAAAATTGAATAATTGACACCATAGTTTGCATTTTTTCATCTTGACGACCAAGGAAATTAACCCCACAAATCTCTCACATTTGCGGTGTTTACCTTGTCTTAAAGTGGGGTTTTCTTTATCATTTGCCGCGATAAATAGCAGCATGAAAATTCTTAATCAATAAGCTGTTGAGTCTTTCCGTAGAAAGTTAGCCGTAAGCTCCAGGGACGCAGATGGAAAGAATAATCCTGAGCGGGAGCACATGGGAGAATGTTGGATGAGCAAAGCGCCAGTAAGTAACGGCCGACGCCGCTTCCTGACTGCGACGACCTCGGTTGTTGGAGGCTTAGGTGCAGTCGCTGTCGCCGTACCCTTTATCAAATCCTGGAATCCTAGCGCCAAAGCCAAGGCTGCGGGCGCGCCAGTTGAAGTTGATATCAGTAAATTAGAAGAAGGCCAGATGATCCGCGTAGAGTGGCGAGGCAAACCTGTATGGGTTGTACGCCGTAGCCAGGCTATTTTGGATGAACTGCCGACACACGATGATCGACTGCGTGATCCGCAGGCCACTGAACCTCAGCAGCCTGCTTACGCACAAAACCAATACCGTTCAGTTAAACCTGAAATCTTTCTTGCCGTCGGGATCTGTACCCACCTTGGCTGTTCTCCAACTTACCTGCCAGATAGTTTCAATGAGCAGGTCAGTGGCGTACCAGCAGGCTTTTTCTGTCCTTGTCACGGCTCTAAGTTTGATATGGCTGGTCGGGTTTTCCAAGGGGTGCCAGCACCGCTTAACCTGGTGATACCGCCTCATATGTTCCTGAACGACAACACGATTTTAGTGGGTCAAGATGAGGAGACGGCATAATGGAAGGCTTGCTGGGTTGGATTGAAAAACGTCTGCCAGTGATGAATGCTTATAAAAAGCATATGTCTGAGTACCCGATGCCGAAGAACTTTAACTTCTGGTATCTGTTTGGCTCACTGGCCATGCTGGTCCTGGTTAACCAAATCCTGACAGGGATCTGGCTGACCATGAACTATGTCCCATCAGGTGATGGTGCATTTGCTTCTGTTGAATACATCATGCGTGATGTGGATTACGGCTGGTTGTTGCGTTATATGCACTCCACAGGCGCTTCGGCGTTCTTTGTTGTGGTATACCTGCACATGTTCCGTGGTCTGATTTACGGCTCTTACAAGAAGCCGCGTGAATTGCTGTGGCTGTTCGGCATGCTGATTTTCCTGGTACTGATGGCTGAAGCCTTTATGGGTTACCTGCTGCCGTGGGGTCAGATGTCTTACTGGGGTGCGCAGGTCATCATTTCTCTGTTTGGTGCTATTCCTGTCATCGGTGATGATCTGACGCTGTGGATTCGTGGTGACTACGTGATCTCCGGTGCAACACTGAACCGTTTCTTTGCATTGCACGTTATCGCACTGCCAATTGTCCTGCTGCTGCTGATTGTTCTGCACATTCTGGCGCTGCACGAAGTGGGCTCTAATAACCCGGATGGTATTGAAACCAAACTGCCGAAAGGCGAGAAAGGTGGCAACTCCCAGTCTCGGTTCAAGTTCCACGAGTACTACAGCAATAAGTACGACATCATTGATTCAGTGCCGTTCCATCCTTACGGTACGGTAAAAGATCTTGTTGGTGTGGCTATCTTCGCTTTCTTGTTCAGTTATGTGATTTTCTTTAACCCTGAGATGGGCGGCTATTTCCTTGAGCCACCTAACTTTGAAGCGGCTAACCCGCTGAAGACACCGGAACACATTGCACCTGTATGGTACTTCACGCCTTTCTATGCGATTTTGCGTGCGGTTCCTGACAAACTGCTGGGTGTAATTGCGATGGGCCTGTCAATTGTAATGCTGTTTTTGCTGCCTTGGTTGGATCGCTGCAAAGTGCGTTCTTACCGTTACCGCAGCAAGCTGCACCTGGCTAACATCGCTCAGTTCACTGTCTGCTTCATTGCATTGGGTATTCTGGGTGCGCTTCCAGCCACTGCGGTATACACCTTGATGGCGCAGATCTTCAGTCTCGGTTACTTCATGTTCTTCGTGCTGCTGTATGTCTACAGCAAGAATGAGGCGACGAAACCGCTACCAGAGAGGGTCACATTCAAATGAAAAAGCTGATGGTTATGCTGCTGGCTCTGTTGCCGTCTCTGGCAATGGCTGCGGGTGGTAATGTTCACCTTGATGCGGCAAACAATGATTTGTCGGACGAAGCTTCACTGCAGCGCGGTGCACGTACTTTTGTTAACTATTGTTTTGGTTGTCATGCCACTCAGTATCAGCGTTACCAGCGTGTAGCGGAAGATCTTGATATCCCGGCAGACCTGATGATGGAAAACCTGATCTTTGATGAAAATGCTAAGATCGGCGATCTGATGACCAATGCGATCTCAGAAGATTACGCCGCGACCTCATTTGGTGCCCCGGCGCCGGATTTGACTCTGGTAGCCCGTGTACGTGGTGCTGACTGGTTGTATACCTATCTGCGTTCTTTTTATGCAGATCCAAGCCGTCCGTTTGGTGTGAATAACCTGGTCTTCCCAAGTGTGGGTATGCCACACGTGCTGGAGGAGCTGCAGGGTACACCACGTAAAGTGTTTGAGACACGCACCATTGATGGTCAGGAAGTACAGGAGTTTGTTGGCCTGGAAACTGAAGGTAATGGTGAACTGAACCCTGAAGAATATGACGCAGTGGTTCGTGATTTGGTTAACTTCCTTGAATATTCGGCAGAACCTATGAAGCTGGAACGTCAGCGTCTGGGTCTGTGGGTGATGGGCTTTATCGTTATCTTCTTTGTTCTGGCCTTGCTGCTGAAGAAAGAATATTGGCGCGATGTCCATTGATCGGGTAATCTAGTGCGTTAAGAAACTCGCAATGGGGGCAAGAGCCCCCGTTGCTTTTTGTGTATATGAGTATACTGGAGGGGTTGATGGCTGTAGCTGCCAATAAACGCTCTGTGATGACGCTGTATTCTGATGCTTCGGATATGTATAGCCATCAGGTGCGTATTGTACTTGCAGAAAAAGGTGTAAGTGTTGAGATCGAGCTGGTTGAGCCAGACAACCTTCCTGAGGATCTGCTTGACCTGAATCCATACAATTCTGTTCCAACTCTGGTGGATCGTGAACTGGCTCTGTATCAGGCCGGCATTATTATGGAATACCTGGATGAGCGTTTTCCTCACCCACCTCTGATGCCTGTGTATCCGGTTGCTCGTGGTAATAGCCGCCTGATGATGTATCGCATTGAGCGTAACTGGTATTCATTGGCGGAAAAAGTGCAGAAAGGCACAGCTGATGAAGCGGAAAAAGCGCGTAAACAACTGCGTGAAGAGCTGCTGGCTCTGTCACCGGTATTCGCTGAGTTCCCTTACTTCATGAGCGAAGAGTTCAGCCTGGTCGACTGTTACCTGGCTCCATTACTGTGGCGTTTACCTTCAATGGGTATTGAGCTTAACGGTGCTGGTTCGAAAGAAGTAAAGGCTTACATGACGCGCGTTTTCGAACGTGATTCATTCCTTGCATCACTAACAGAAGCTGAGCGCGAAATGCGTCTGGCTGGTCAGTGATGGAGATGGCCGAGATGACCCCGCGCCGACCCTATTTGGTGCGGGCTTTCTATGACTGGCTTGTGGATAATAATCTGACTCCACATCTGGTCGTTGATGCAACACTGCCTGATGTGCAGGTTCCGCAAGAATTTGTCAGCAACGGACAAATTGTGCTGAACCTTGCGCCACGTGCTGTGGGTAACCTTGAACTGGGAAATGATGCTGTTCGCTTCAGTGCCCGTTTTGGTGGACGTCCACATGCCGTGTCAGTGCCTCTTGCGGCTGTTTTGGCACTTTATGCACGGGAAAATGGAGCAGGCACTATGTTTGAACCAGAACCCGGCTATGAATTGGCAAACGGTGAACAAGAGGGGATTTTTGACGCAGCAGATGCTGTCGGCGATGAAGAGCATTTATCACCGGTCAGCCTGACTGATGCTGTCGAAGAGTTTGCCTCAGAGGAAGAACCACCTCGTCCACGCGGTCGTCCAAGCCTCACAGTGGTGAAGTAATCCACTTTGACGGACATAAAAAAACGCAGTGTTTCTTTCGAAGCACTGCGTTTTTCTTTATCTGATGTTTCCTGAATACTGATGAAGTGGCTCAGTCCGTGTATTCAAACGCTTTGATCACGTGTTTAACCCCTTCCACATTGCGTGCGACATCCGCAGCAATATTGCCTTGCTCTCTGGTTACAAAGCCGAGCAGGTAAACCCGCTGGTTTTCCGTTGCCACCTGTACCGCTGAATCACGCAACTTTTTACTGGCGATCAGCTGTGCTTTCACTTTGGTGGTTAACCAACTGTCCAGACCGACATCTGATAGTGTGGGGAGCGGACCAATCTGAAGCTGGTTATAGACTTCTTTCACGCTAGCCAGTTCTTGTACAGCGCCAGCTAATTGCCCGGCAGTCGTTTGATCCACTGCCTGGCCAACCAACAAAACCCGGCCTTCGGTCGATATCGCATTGACCCTGACTTTACCCAGATAAGGTGGCTTGTTGACTAAACCACCAACTTGCATGGCAATATGTTGATCTTGCCATTGTTGCTGCCCGCTGCGGGGATCGGTTTGCAGTATCGTACCGCAACCCTGCATCGACAAAGACAGAATCAAGATGAGAAGCAAGCGTTGCATGATCACCCTTCGTGTTGCGGGAAAAGAATCTGATCAATCAGATCACACAGGCAATGTACCGTCAGCAGATGGCCTTCCTGAATGCGGGCGGTTCGCTGCGACGGAATTCTGATCTCGACATCCTGCACACCCAGCAGCCCGGCCATTACGCCGCCGTCTTTACCCGTCATGGCTATGATGTTCATGTCGCGGGTCAGGGCGGCTTCCATTGCTTTGATGATGTTTTTGCTGTTTCCGCTGGTAGAGAACACCAGCAGTATGTCACCCGGCTGACCCAGGGCGCGAATCTGCTTGGAGAAAATTTCGTCCTGATGATAGTCGTTTGCGACAGCCGTCAGGGTGGTGGTGTCTGCGGTGAGTGCGAGTGCCGGCAGACTGGGACGTTCGGTTTCAAAGCGGTTAATCAGGCAGGAAGCGAAATGCTGGGCATTAGAGGCGGACCCCCCGTTACCACAACATAGGATCTTGTTGCCGTTTAGCAGGCTTTGCACCATCACCTGGGCAGAGCGGGAAATGGCATCAGGCAATGCTTCAGCCGCTGCAATTTGTGTCTGGATGCTTTCGGTAAAGTTTTCTTTAATGCTCTCTAGCATGTTTTACTCTTCAACTAAAGTGTTGGTCAGCCACGAGATTGCGTGGTCAGTCCCTTCTATGGTGACAACATCGAAACGCAGCAGGCTGTGTTCGGTGGAAATGCCTTTTGAATGCAGCCAGTACAGTGCGGCACGCTTGAGGCGTTGCAGCTTGCGCCAATTGACGGCCTCAGCCGCAGAACCGAAACGGTTATGGGCACGGTACTTTACCTCGACAAATACCCAGCAATCACCGTCTTTCATGATGAGATCAAGCTCACCACCCCGGCAGTGAACATTGCGGGCAATGGCAGATAGCCCCTGGCGTTGCAGATACTGCTCGGCCAGCGACTCGTAATGGTACCCCTGACGGCGCTTATTGAACAGGTGCAATGCCATTGGGTGTGAATACCGCCCAGTCTAACTGACGCTGAACAACACAATGATCATCTATGCTCAGCTGGCCGGTTTTACCTTGGGTGCTGTAATGCTCAACCACTTTCATCTGAGGCAGCTCAGTGATCATCCGGTACGCATCCATCCCAAAAGCATGAAGCCGGATGGCACTGTTCTTTTGCCCCGGCCACAGCTGTTCAAATTGCTCTGTGAAGGACTGATCCGGCGCTGCGAGCAGAGGGATATCACTAAATTCAATCCCGGACAGTTCACTGACGTTGGCGTTGTTGTCCGGGTTAGTCCGTGAACTGGCATACAGTTTTGGCGGAGTGACATCTGGATTGATCGCCACTTCGATAAATGGCTTGAGCAGGGTCACTTCATTCCGGTTGGCAATCAGGTACACCGCATCGGTATCGCGACGGCTGCGGGCCTGGGTTTCCAGTGACATACCCAGTACCTGCTCCATTTGCTGGCTGCGGGTCCGGCTGTCGGTTAAGCCAAACACTGCCGCCATCTGGTTCTGAATTTCACGACTGGAACCAAAGGTCTGACGTTCTGCTTTAGTACCGGTCAGCGTTTCCCATTTCGTCATGAACGCCTGGCTGACCCGTCGGCCAAAGTCATTGGCCGGTGCCATGACCATGGGGCTACGGTGACCTTTGGCATATAAATGCTGCGCGGCTTGCTCGGCTTCCTGCTCGGGAGATAAGGAGAAATAGCAAGTATTGGGCTGGCTTAAATCCAGGTTTTGCGGCTCATTAAGCGCCAGCTCTGTGATATTACCGCCTTCGGTGGACTGGAATTCGGTGATTTTTTCTTTCTGAAGCGGGCCAATCACCAGCTGAATGCCGTCTTGCTGAAGTTTGTTGACAATACTGAACATAGGTTCGGATTCAGTATCGTAAATCGACAGTTCGGTATTCGGGTTACGCTCGGTATCTTCCAGCATGGCATTGAGGAAGCCATCGCGAACGGCTTTGCCCTGACTTTCAAACTTGCCTGACAAAGGCAGCAGGAGTGCGACTTTTTCCAGCTCTATCATTTCCAGATTCATGATAGCCTGCAGTTCTTTCGGCAGGTAGCTGTTGGCCGGGTGCTCCGGATGGTTTTGCAGCCATTGCTCGACCTCGGATTTCAGCCTGACAGGGCGCTGAGCTGAGGTGTTTTTAATCATGCTGAGTTCCACCCAGCCTTGCAGTACGGTTTCATCGGCACTGATGCTGGCGGCTTTAAGCTGGTGGTTATTATACTGAGACAAGTCTTGCCACAGATTCTGCCAGTTGACCTCTCTCTCACTGCTGTTGAGATACTGTGACAGTGAGGTGCGCTCTCTGGCGGCGGCAAAGTGTTGTTCCGTCTGCGTTAACATCTCGGCACGCAGCAGGTGATAGCGTCGGTACTGACTGTCGGCCAGGGTCCACCAGGGCAGGAAGTTAAGCGTTTCCAGCGCGGTTTTGGGCTGACCTTGCTGGTAGCGCAGGGTTGCACGCGCTAGCTGCCATTCAGCCATTTGCACCGTAGACAGGTTCATGCCTGCCAGTTTATTGGCTTGCTGATCCGCCTGCGGCCAGCGGCCCTCTTTGATCAGTGCTTTAAGAGCCAGTATATGCCAGTCAATGCTAGCTGCACCTTCAGACGACTCTGCTTTGAGCAGGTAGCTGGCAGCGGAGTCAGAAGCAGGCGCCGTGATATCCGCAGAGTAAGACGTTGTCTGAGTGCCTGGCGCTGAACAGCCGGCCAGAATCACGGCAAGGGCTACAGGGGCCAGAATACGTGTTACACTTTTGCGCTTATGGGTAAAATTAAGCATTGAATTCATTCAACTGTGACAAATTACTCTCTATATTAATTGCAGATGAGACCATAGACAAATGAGTGAGACCAATTCGTGCTCGGTGGATGTCGCAACTTTGTACATCGTTCCGACCCCGATCGGCAATTTAGCAGACATTACCCACCGCGCGCTGGATGTTCTGGCCAATGTGGATTTAATTGCTGCTGAGGACACACGCCATACCTCACGCCTGCTGTCCCACTTTGCCATCTCTACCCGCACCTTTGCCCTGCATGATCATAATGAACAGCAGAAAGCGGATGTGCTGATTGAAAAATTGCGTCAGGGCAGCAGTATCGCACTGGTCTCTGATGCCGGTACACCTCTCATCAGCGATCCAGGATACCACCTGGTGACTCGCTGTCGTCAGGCGGGTGTTAAAGTTGTGCCACTGCCGGGGGCGTGTGCTGTGATCACCGCGCTGAGTGCCTCGGGCCTGCCGTCGGACCGCTTCAGTTTTGAAGGTTTTCTGCCTGCCAAAAGCAAAGGGCGGCAGGATACCTTCCGTCTGCTGATTGAAGATCCGCGTACCCTGATATTTTATGAGTCACCGCATCGTATTCTCGACTCGCTGGCGGACATGCAGGCCGTACTGGGCCCTGATCGCCACGTGGTGCTGGCTCGCGAGCTGACCAAAACCTTTGAAACCATTCATGGCGCACCGTTAGGTGAGCTGATCCCCTGGCTGGGTGAGGACAGCAATCGTATCCGGGGGGAAATGGTGCTCTTGGTAGCAGGGCACAGGGCCGATAAAGATGCCTTGCCTGCTGAAGCGCTGCGAACGGTAAAGATTCTGGTTGCTGAGTTGCCGTTGAAAAAGGCCGCGGCCATGGCAGCAGAGATTCACGGTGTGAAGAAAAATGCGCTCTATAAATGGGGCCTGGACAATCTGGAATAATCACAGAGCCGTTCAGCGCTGGCCGTTTTCTCGCCAGAGAAAGTAAGAAGTCTAACTTTCTCTGGTAACTCGGCCGGGAGTTTTATACAATCCGCCGCCTGAGTTGACCAGGTAACCGCTGCTTCGTTGATGTCCTTTGGGAGACTGACGAGGGGGAGGAAAGTCCGGGCTCCACAGGACAGGGTGCCAGATAACGTCTGGGGGGCGTGAGCCTACGACCAGTGCAGCAGAGAGCAAACCGCCGATGACTCGCTTGCGAGAACAGGTAAGGGTGAAAGGGTGCGGTAAGAGCGCACCGCGCGACTGGCAACAGTTCGTGGCACGGTAAACTCCACCCGGAGCAAGACCAAATAGGTCCCTAATGGCGTGGTCCGCGCTGGGGACGGGTAGGTTGCTTGAGCCTGCGAGCGATTTCAGGCCTAGAGGAATGGTTACCACCGCGCAAGCGGTACAGAACCCGGCTTATCGGTTAACTCACTTATTTCGGAAAGGTGGTGTTCGCAACATATGCGGGCATCACCTTTTATCGTTTCAGGGCCTGGGAACCAGAAAGTACGGCTGCATCAATTGTTTGTCAGAATCGCAGTATCTGTCTTGACAACTTTTTTGCTGCCTTCGTACACTTCGTGTTGGTTTTTTGTGGGAAAAAATGACGATTTTGTGGCAAAAATTGCAATTTCCCTGTTGCTTGCCCGACAAGGGCAGGTATAAATGAAAGAGGTGCACATGCATCGAAATCCGACGATTTCGGTGTGTTGCCACTGCTGCCTGTAGCGCAACAGGCAGAGCAGCGGAAAACCAACGACCCAGTAATCTCTGGTGGAGGCATCCGGCCGGTGTCTTCAGTTCGCTTATTATTCAGCTGAATCAATTATTATGTCCGAACAATTTGCTCACGTTTCCGTGCTGCTCCATGAGTCTGTCGATGGTCTAGCCATCAAACCAGACGGTATTTACATCGACGGTACCTTTGGCCGTGGAGGCCACAGCCGTCTGATCCTTTCCCACCTTGGCGAACATGGCCGTTTGTACGGTATTGACCGCGATCCCCAGGCGATTGCAGAAGCCGCCAAGATCAACGACCCGCGTTTCTCTATTATCCATGGCCCGTTTTCCGGTATGGCCGGGTACATGGAAGAGCTGGGCCTGACCGGCAAGATCGACGGTGTGCTGCTGGATCTGGGGGTCTCTTCTCCTCAGCTGGATGATGCCGAGCGTGGCTTCAGCTTTATGCGCGACGGCCCGCTGGATATGCGTATGGATCCGACATCCGGTATTTCTGCTTCTGAGTGGCTGGCCAGCGCCGAGGCGGACGATATTGCCTGGGTCCTGAAAGAGTTTGGCGAAGAGCGTTTTGCCAAGCGTATCGCCCGCGGTATAGTGGAATACCGCAGCAATCCGGACAATGTGCCGCTGGAGCGAACCACCCAGTTGGCTAAACTGATCGCTGACGTTTCACCATTCAGAGACAAGCATAAACATCCGGCCACCCGCAGCTTTCAGGCGATACGCATTTATATCAACAGTGAGCTTGAAGAGATAGATACCGCCTTACACGGCGCGCTGGAAGTGCTGGCTCCTGGTGGCCGTCTGTCAGTGATCAGTTTTCACTCACTTGAAGATCGCATGGTGAAGCGTTTTATTCGTAAGCAGAGTAAAGGGCCTGACGTACCTGCCGGCTTGCCCCTGACCGAAGATCAGATCAAAGCGCTGGGCAGTGCCGATCTGAAAGCCGTAGGTAAAGCCATTAAGCCGACGGCCACGGAGACTCGGCATAACCCGAGAGCGCGCAGTTCTGTGTTGCGTCTGGCTGAACGCCTATGAGTACCCAGCCAGCAGCTGCAGACAGCCTGATTCGTCAGATCGGCCATGATCTGTTATCCGTCGGCCGTGTGCCTTTGGTGTTGCTGGTGCTGGTTCTCATTTCTGCCTTGGGGGTGGTATATATCACCCACCAATCCCGCCAACTGGTCGCGCAACAGGAGCAACTGCTCATTGAGCGGGACGATCTGGATATCGAATGGCGTAATCAGCTGCTGGAAGAAAACTCGCTGGCTGAGCATAGTCGAATTGAAACCCAGGCTGAGAAGGAGCTTGATATGAAGCGTCCTAATGCAGCGAATGAAATTGTTGTCCCGTAATGAAAAAAGCCGCCTCTTCACCTGAACCGCAGACGCCGCGCCCTTCGGCATCCACACCTGCGTTTATTCCCTGGCGTTTCGCCCTGATCTGTAGCTTGGTTGGTTTGGCACTGGTGGGTCTGATAGCCAGAGCCGCTTATATTCAGGTACTGGAACCCGGCAAGTTGATCCAGGAAGGGGATCTGCGCTCGTTGCGTGTGAAAGCCATGCCTTCGGCACGGGGCATTATTTCCGATCGCAATGATGAACAGCTGGCCGTCAGTGTGCCTGTTCAGGCCGTTTGGGCTGATCCGGTGGATATTTATAAGCATGGTGGTCTCTCGGAGCCGGCTCGCTGGCATGCGTTGGCAGATGTCTTGGGGTTGGATCGTCAGGACATGCTTGCCCGGCTGGAAGAGAATAAATCCCGTCGATTCATTTATCTGCAGCGTCAGGTCAGCCCGGCGATGGCGGCCTATGTCGGTAAGCTGAAATTACCCGGCATTGGCCTGAAAGATGAATCCCGCCGCTTTTACCCGGCGGGTGAAGTGAGTGCTCACCTGATTGGGGTCACGGGCATTGATGGTCGCGGACTGGAAGGTGTCGAGCGGACCTATGATGGCTGGCTGACCGGTGAGCCGGGCAGACGCACAGTACGTAAAGACAGGTACGGCCGTGTGGTTGAAAATATTTCGCTCAAGCAGCGCGAGCCGGGCAAACCGCTGGCACTGAGTATTGACCAGCGATTGCAGGCGGTGGCTTACCGGGCCGTGAAGCAAGCGGTGGTAGATTACAACGCCACCTCAGCAACCATTGTCATGGTCGATGTGCGGACCGGCGAGATACTGGCCATGGTCAATGCGCCCTCGTATAACCCCAATAACCGCGATCAGCTGCAAAGTTTCCGCATGCGTAACCGTGCTATCACAGATGCGATGGAGCCAGGCTCCACCATCAAACCTTTTATCGTATTGGCTGCGCTGGAGAATGGCGTTGCCGATGAGAACACAGTCATCGATACCGGCAACGGGATTATGCAGGTAGGTGGCAGCCGGGTGCGGGATGTGTCACAGGTCGGCAAGGCCGATTTGGCGAGAGTCCTGAAAAAGTCCAGTAATATTGGTGTCAGTAAATTATCTTTGTCTATGCCTGTTGATGCGGTGCTGGGTATGTACAGCGGTGTGGGTTTGGGTGAAGCATCGGGCATTAACCTGATTGGCGAAGCGCTGGGATTGTTCCCGGATCGCCGCCGCTGGTCTGATTTTGAGCGGGCTACCCTGGCCTTCGGTTACGGTATTTCAGTCACCCCCATTCAGTTAGTACGTGCTTACGCCACCTTGGGGGGCTTAGGTATCAACCGGCCGCTGTCGATTTTGAAAACCGAAGCTGTGGTGCCGGGGCGGCAGGTGGTGTCGGCAGAAAACACCCGTAAAGTGCTGAACATGCTTGAAGGTGTTACGCAACCTGATGGCAGCGCCAAGCACGCGGCTGTATCTGGTTACCGGGTGGGCGCTAAAACCGGTACTGCTAAGAAAGCGGCGGCCGGTGGCTATAGTGATGAATATATCGCCATGACCGCAGGGCTGGCACCTATCAGTGATCCTCGTCTGGCTATGGTGGTGGTGATCAATGAACCTCAGGGTGATGCTTATTATGGTGGTCAGGTCGCCGCCCCTATTTTTGCAGAAGTGATGGGCAGTGCCCTGCAAATTCTCAATGTCAAACCTGATGCCGGAAAAGGCGATCAGTTGAATATCGTCCATAACAGAGGCAAGTCTGATGCCGGAACCTGATGTTTCAATTTCTTTGGGGGAGCTGTTAGCTTCCTGGTTTGCGCCTGAGGTCTTAGCCGCTTCAGTCTCTGCAGTGCAGGTCAAAGATCTGACCCTCGACAGCCGCGTTGTGGTGCCGGGCAGTATCTTTATTGCCATTAAGGGCCATGCGGTCGATGGTCGCCAGTATATTGATGCCGCGATCCAGGCCGGTGCGTCGGCTGTGCTGGCTCAGGCTGAAGATAACCAGCCAGATGGCGAGATACATTATCACAGTGGTATTCCTGTGATTGCGGTGTTCGATTTGCCGGCAAGGCTGTCCGCTCTGGCCGGTGCAGCTTACGGCCAGCCCGATCAACAGCTGCAGCTGGTGTCGGTCACAGGCACCAACGGCAAAACAACAGTCAGCCAGCTGCTGGCACAATGGGCTGGGTTGCTCGGCCGTACCGCCGGGGTGATGGGTACTACGGGCAATGGCCTGCTGTCCAGGCTGACACCGGCCATGAACACCACTGGCAGCGCCATTGATATTCAGAAAACCCTGGCTGAGCTGGTCAACCAGGGCGCAGATTTTGCGGCGATGGAAGTTTCCTCGCACGGTCTGGTGCAGGGGCGGGTGAAAGCCCTGCATTTTGCGGCCAGTATTTTCACCAATCTTAGCCGGGATCATCTTGATTACCATGGTGATATGGCAAGTTATGCGGCAGCTAAGCAAAGTTTGTTCACGGAACATAGCGCAGGTATTGCTGTCATTAATGCTGATGATGATGTTGGCAGACGCTGGCTGAACGAGTTGCATGACGCGGTTGCCGTCGCGACAGAGTCATCGCATCTGTCCGGGCACAGCGGTAAGGCGTTGTGGCTGACGGCTGTCAGCTATTCCACTCAGGGGGTGACTGTGTCTTTTGATTCCAGCTGGGGGCAAGGCGATTTTACCGCTCCGCTGGTTGGTGCTTTCAATGTCTCTAATCTGCTGTTGTCGCTGGCGACGTTACTGGCGCTGGGTTACTCCCTGAGTGTCTTGCTGGCCACGGCTCCCTGCCTGCAGGCGGTGATAGGTCGGATGGAAGTTTTTCAGGCCGCTGACAAACCTATGATGGTGGTTGATTATGCTCACACCCCGGATGCGCTGGAGAAAGCACTGGCAGCGTTACGCCTGCACTGTGAAGGCAAGCTCTGGTGTCTGGTCGGCTGTGGTGGTGAGCGTGATCGCGGTAAGCGGCCTATGATGGCTGCCGTGGCTGAGCAGTTAGCCGATTATGTGATCCTGACGGACGATAATCCGCGCAGTGAATCACCCCGGGAGATAGTGAATGATATGCTGGCCGGACTGGCGCAGCCGGAACGCGTTCAGGTTATTCATGACCGGGCCGAAGCCTGCCAGCGGGCATTCAGTCAGGCGAAGGCGCAAGATATTGTACTGGTGGCCGGTAAAGGCCATGAGGATTATCAGGTACTGGCGGGGAAAACCATTCACTATTCAGATCGTGAAACCGTACAGGCCTTGTTGGAGACACACTAAATGATTCAGGTGACACTGAGCGAACTGGCAGCGGCGCTTAACGCCCGCTTGATTGGCCAGGATGTCAGTATCGATGCAGTTTCAACGGATACCCGGACAATAGTGCCGGGTACCTTATTTCTTGCGCTGAAAGGTGAGCGCTTTGATGCCCATGACTTTGCTGCGGATGCAAAGGCCAAGGGAGCATCCGCCTTGTTGGTGAGCCGTGAGCTGGATGTGGCTTTACCACAACTGCTGGTTAACGATACCCGCCAGGCTCTGGGCCAGCTGGGCTGCTGGCTGAAAGCAAAAATGACGCGCGAACATGGTCTCAAAACAGTGGCACTGACCGGAAGCTGTGGTAAAACCACGGTCAAGGAGATGGTGGCAGCAATTCTTTCACAATGTGGCCGTGTGCTGGCCACTGCCGGTAACTTTAACAATGATATCGGTGTTCCCCTGACGCTGCTGCGACTGACTCCGGCACATGAGTTTGCGGTGATTGAGCTGGGGGCCAATCATGAAAAAGAAATCGCTTACACCTCTGCACTGGTGAAACCCGATGCGGCACTGGTCAATAATCTGGCGGCGGCGCATTTAGAAGGTTTCGGTTCGCTGGAGGGAGTTGCAAGAGCCAAAGGCGAAATTTTCGAAGGGCTGATTCCCGGTGGCACGGCTGTGATCAATCTGGACTCACATGCCCTGGAGCGTTGGCAACCATTGCTGACCGACAAGCAGCTGGTAGGTTTTATTGCGGCGGACAAGGTACCTTTAGCTGCTGATGATTCTGACAGCAATTCTGTCGCAGGGTTCTCAGCCAGCGAGATTAGCGTTAACGGCCACGGCTGCCCTTGTTTTACAATGCACACACCTGCTGGTGATATTTCACTCACTTTGCCTCTGGCTGGCCGTCATAATGTAGCCAATGCGCTGGCTGCGGCGGCGTTGACTATGGCGATGGGAGCCACGTTGGCGCAAGTGGCGTCGGGATTAGCGCAGATGGAAGCCGTTAAAGGACGTGCTTTGGTACTGGAACCCAGGCAGGGATTGCGTCTGATTGACGATACCTACAACGCCAGTGTGGCCTCAGTGAAAGCCGCTATCGACTTGCTGGCGGATTTCAATGGGCAGCGCTGGCTGGTATTTGGCGATATGGCCGAAATGGGGCAAGAAAGTGAGCGGATGCATCGCGAGATAGCCGATTACGCTCAGCAAAAACAGCTGGATCGCGTCCTGACAGTAGGTAAAGCCAGTGCTATCGTGAGTGAAGTGAACCTGGGACAACACTTCAGTGATAATTTGGCATTGAAGGCCGCGTTGATCGCTCAGGTACAGCAATTTCATCATGAATCCGCACAGGATTCTCAACAACAACAAGAAATAACAGTGTTGGCAAAAGGGGCACGCAGCGCCCGTATGGAAGAAATTATTGCCGCACTGCAGGACTTATAACAATGATTTTTTGGTTAGCAGACTTATTAGAGTCGACTTTTCCTTTTTTCCGTCTGTTTGAATACTTGACGTTTCGCGCCATTATCAGCGTGTTGACAGCTTTGTTTATTTCATTATGGATGGGGCCTCGCCTGATTGCCCGTTTGCAGATGATGCAGATTGGCCAAGTGGTGCGCCATGACGGACCCGAGTCTCATTTCAGTAAGCGTGGCACGCCGACCATGGGCGGTGTCATGATTCTGGCGGCGATCACCATCACAGTACTGCTGTGGTCTGATATCAGCAACCCTTATGTCTGGGCTGTGCTGACCGTTATGCTCGGCTACGGTATCGTCGGCTTTATTGATGATTACCGCAAAGTGGTTCGTAAGAATACCGATGGTTTGATCGCCCGCTGGAAATATTTCTGGCAGTCGGTGATTGCCTTGGTTGTTGCCTTTGCCCTGTATGCCTACGGGAAAGACACGGCAGCGACCCAGCTGGTGGTGCCTTTCTTTAAAGATGTCATGCCCCAGCTTGGCGCGCTGTACATAGTGCTCACTTATTTTGTCATTGTCGGCACCAGTAACGCGGTGAACCTGACTGACGGCCTTGACGGTCTGGCCATTATGCCAACTGTGATGGTGGCGGCCGGTATGGCCTTTATTGCCTGGGCGACCGGTAATGTGAACTTTGCCAGCTACCTCAATATTCCGTATATCAGTAACGCCAGTGAACTGGTGGTGGTGTGTGCGGCCATAGTTGGTGCCGGTCTGGGCTTTTTGTGGTTTAACACCTATCCGGCACAGGTCTTCATGGGCGATGTCGGCTCGCTGGCGCTGGGTGGCGCTCTGGGGACGATTGCGGTACTGGTTCGTCAGGAGCTGTTGCTGGTGATCATGGGCGGTGTTTTTGTCATGGAAACTGTGTCTGTGATCCTGCAGGTGGGCTCTTACAAGCTGCGAGGCCAGCGAATCTTCCGTATGGCGCCGATTCATCATCACTATGAGCTGAAAGGTTGGCCCGAGCCACGTGTGATAGTGCGCTTTTGGATCATCACCCTGATGCTGGTGCTGTTTGCGCTGGCAACACTGAAGGTGCGCTAAATGAATCACTTGGCACAGGCAGGTAACGTTGTGGTCGTGGGTCTGGGTGTAACCGGACTGTCGGTGGTGAACTACCTGACAAGGCAGCCGTCACCGCCGGCAATTCAGGTGATTGATACCCGGGCCCATCCCCCGGGAGAGGATCAATTGCCAGACGGTGTCAGCCTGAGTGCCGGTCAGTGGCAGATGGACTGGCTGCTGGCGGCGGATCTGATCGTCGCTAATCCGGGGGTCGCCCTGAGTACGCCTGAGTTGCAAACCGCCATCGCGGCCGGCATTCCTGTGATTGGTGATATTGAATTGTTTGCCCTGGCAGCCGATAAGCCGGTGCTGGCGATTACCGGTTCAAACGGTAAAAGCACAGTCACCAGCCTGGTCGGTGCCATGGCCGCTGAAGCGGGTATCAAAGCGGGAGTAGGCGGCAACATCGGCCTGGCTGCCCTGGATATGTTAGAACAAGGTAATGAACTGTATGTGCTGGAGCTGTCGAGTTTTCAGCTCGAAACCACAGCTTCGCTCGAACTGGCTGCAGCGGCCTACCTGAACCTGTCTGAAGATCATATGGACAGGTACGACAGCCTTGCCGACTATGGTCAGGCCAAGCAACGTATTTACCGTCATGCCCGGCTGGCCATTAGCAATCGTGACGATGCGGCGACATTGCCGGATGGCTCATGGCAAGGTATGCGAACCAGTTTTGGCTTTGATGGGCAAGACTACGGACTGATTCAGCACCAGGGTGAAGAGTACCTGGCGGTGCATGGCATGCCTGTGATGCCAAGCCGGGACATTGCCCTGGTCGGCCGCCATAATGTGGCTAACAGCCTGGCAGCGCTGGCGCTGGCAGACGCGGCGGGTATTGACCGTGACGCTGCCTGCCGGACACTGCGCCGTTATACTGGTTTGCCGCACCGTTGTCAGCGTGTGGTACAGGCGCACGGTGTTGACTGGGTCAATGACTCGAAAGCCACCAATCTCGCCAGTACGCTGGCTGCGCTGAATGGTCTGTCCATTCCGGGCAAATTGCATTTACTGGTGGGCGGTGACAGCAAGGGGGCGGACTTTACGCCGCTCAAACCTGTGCTGGAGACCCTCAACGTTCAGCTGTACTGTTTTGGCCGTGACGGTCACCGGTTCCTGACCTTGTCACATGCCCCGGTCGTGGTGGAAACCTTAGATCAGGCGATGGCACTGGCAGCGTCGGAAGCGAGATCCGGAGACATGATATTACTGTCTCCGGCCTGTGCCAGCCTGGACCAGTATTCTAATTTTATGGCACGTGGCGACGCTTTTGCTGAGCTGGCTCACAGCCTGAAAGATCAGGTGCAGGGAGTGCAGGCATGCTGAAAGGGGTAAAAGATACCCTGTTTGAAATCAGCCAGTGGTTTAGCCGGCCAGCCCCGCCTTGTCAGTATGACAGGCAACTGGTGTGGATCAGTCTGTCCCTGATGGTGACCGGTCTGGTTGTGGTCAGCTCCGCCTCTGTGCCTGTGGCCACACGCCTGACAGACATGCCGTTTTATTTTGCGCTGCGCCATGCCTTTTTTCTGTTCTGTGCCCTGATTATTGCCGCTTTCATGGTCCAGGTGCCGCTGGAGCGCTGGCGTCAGCTGAGTGTGCCTATGTTGCTGGTATCGCTGGCCTTGCTGGTGATCGTGCTGGTTGTTGGCCGTTCGGTTAACGGTGCGGTTCGTTGGATTCCGCTGGGGATCTTTAACCTGCAGCCAGCGGAAGTGGCTAAACTCTCGCTCTTTGTGTTTCTGTCCGGGTATCTGGTGCGCCAGTATCATCAGGTCAGACAAAGTTTTTACGGCTTTATCAAACCGCTGGCCGTGCTGGCGCTCATGGCTATTTTACTGCTGCAACAGCCGGATCTGGGTTCCTTTGTCGTGATGTTTGTCACTACAGTCGGCATGCTGTTTATTGCCGGGGCTAAGTTGTGGCAGTTCCTGGCCATGCTCTCGATGGCGTTACTGGGCATAGTAATGCTGATTGTGTTCGAGCCTTACCGCATGCGCCGGATCACCGCTTTTTTGGATCCCTGGGAAGATCCCTTTGGCAGTGGTTACCAGCTGACACAATCTTTGATGGCATTCGGTCGGGGTGACTGGATGGGACAAGGCCTGGGCAATTCCATTCAGAAACTGGAATATTTACCCGAAGCTCATACTGATTTCGTGTTCGCTGTACTGGCCGAAGAGCTGGGGCTGCTGGGGGTAACTCTGGT
The DNA here is from genome assembly GCF_022014395.1 of Photobacterium sp. WH77. NCBI lineage: Bacteria > Pseudomonadati > Pseudomonadota > Gammaproteobacteria > Vibrionales > Vibrionaceae > Photobacterium > Photobacterium sp. WH77. Next base: position 100,234 of record NZ_JAKLTE010000005.1, read on the forward strand.
GCTTTTGCTTATCTTTACCTTGGTGTTCAAAGCATTGTTCATCGGAAAGAAAAGTCTGGAGTCTGGCCAGTTGTTCGGCGGTTTTCTGGCATTCGGCATCGGGTTCTGGTTTGCTTTCCAGACCTTGGTCAATGTCGGGGCGGCGGCCGGTATAGTACCGACCAAAGGGTTAACTCTGCCTTTGATCAGTTACGGCGGATCGAGCTTGTTCATTATGTCGACGGCCGTGGCCATTTTGCTGCGCATTGATCATGAACAACGGCATCAGGCTCGTTTCGGATCAGCGCAATCAAGTGATGAAAATGACAATGAAGAAAAATAAGCGTTTGCTGGTGATGGCTGGCGGCACGGGCGGCCATGTATTTCCTGCGTTAGCCGTGGCCCGTAAGCTGCAGCAGCAAGGCTGGGAAATTCGCTGGCTGGGTACGGCAGATCGCATGGAAGCCGACCTGGTGCCTAAACACGGGATTGAAATAGACTTTATTAAAGTGAAAGGATTACGCGGCCAGGGGATCAAAAAACTGCTGGCGGCGCCTTTTCAGATTGTGGGCGCGATATTGCAGGCCCGCCGCTATATCCAAGCCTGGCAACCGGATGCGGTGCTTGGCATGGGCGGTTATGTCAGCGGTCCGGGTGGCGTAGCAGCCTGGATCAGCTGTATTCCGGTAATTCTTCACGAGCAAAACGCGGTTGCGGGCCTGACAAACCGCTGGTTATCGCGCATTGCGGCCAGCGTGTTACAGGCTTTCCCCGGCGCGTTTCCAGGCAAACCTGTGGTTGGCAATCCGGTTCGCCGCGATGTGACTGAGCTGGCAGCGCCAGCGCAGCGACTGGCTGAGCGAGAGGGTCCGGTACGGATCCTGGTAATGGGTGGCAGCCAGGGCGCACGAATACTGAACCAGACTGTACCGGCCGCCGCTGCGCAGCTGGGCGGAGATGTCGACATCTGGCATCAGGCAGGTAAAGGAAATCAGGCCAGCACTGAGCAGCTATACAACAAGTGTGGTGTGCAGGGATATAACGTCACTGAATTTATTGATGATGTTGCGGCGGCTTATGACTGGGCCGACCTGGTGGTTTGCCGATCTGGGGCGCTGACCGTCTCTGAGTTGTCGGCGGCTGGCGTCGGAGCGATATTCGTGCCTTTCATGCATAAAGACCGCCAGCAGGCCCTGAATGCGGATCATCTGGTGGAGTGCGGCGCCGCACACATGATAGAGCAGCCGGATCTGACAGCCGATCGTCTGGCACAGCTAATTACAACCTTAGATCGCCCGGCTTTGCTGAGCATGGCCGAGGCGGCGAGACAGGCTGCGATCCTTGATGCGGATGTCCGAGTGGCTGATGTGATTAAGGCGCAGGCTAAGTAAAGAAGAGAACAGAGTGATGAGTAAACTGGATAACCAGCAAATAGCCAAAATCAGAACCATGGTGCCAGAGATGCGCCGCGTTGAGCGTATTCACTTTGTTGGTATCGGCGGGGCCGGAATGAGTGGCATCGCCGAAGTATTATTGAATGAAGGCTACCGTATCAGTGGTTCGGACATTACCCCAAACTCAGTCACTGAGCGTCTTGGCGAGCGTGGTGCAGAGCTGTTTTTTGGTCACGCGAGTACGAATGTTGAAGGGGCCAGCGTGGTGGTGGCCTCGACCGCAATATCGGCGGAAAACCCCGAGCTGAAAGCGGCTCGTGAGTTACGTATTCCCGTGGTCCGCCGTGCGGAAATGCTGGCCGAGCTGATGCGCTATCGCCATGGCATTGCGATTGCCGGTACGCACGGTAAGACAACCACAACAGCACTAACTACACAGATTTATTCCGAAGCCGGACTGGATCCGACCTTTGTTAATGGCGGCCTGGTGAAGAGTGCCGGTACCAATGCACGCCTGGGTTGCAGCCGCTATCTGATCGCTGAAGCCGATGAGAGTGATGCCTCTTTTATCCACCTGCAGCCCATGGTGTGTGTGGTTACTAACATTGAAGCTGACCATATGGAAACTTATGGCGGTAACTTTGAAAACCTGAAGCAAACCTTTATTGATTTCCTTCATAACCTGCCGTTTTACGGGCTGGCCGTGATGTGTATTGATGATCCTGTGGTACGGGAATTGCTGCCACGTGTGGGGCGTCAGGTCATTACCTACGGTTTTGCCGAGGATGCCGATGTCCGGTTGGTGAATTATCGTCAGCAGGGCCAGCAAGGACATTTCTCGATTCTGCGAAAAGGGAAACCGGAGCTGTCAGTCACACTCAATATTCCGGGACAGCACAATGCCCTCAATGCCGCCGCGGCCGTTGCTGTGGCGACGGAAGAAGGCGTAGAGGATGACGCTATCCTGCGCGCGCTGGTTGAATTTGAAGGAACCGGCCGCCGTTTTGATCACCTGGGTGAATTTGACAGCGGCAACGGCAACGTGATGCTGGTGGATGACTATGGTCATCACCCGAGTGAAGTGGATGTCACCATTAAAGCCGCTCGTGCTGGCTGGCCGGGTAAACGTCTGGTGATGGTATTCCAGCCTCACCGTTATACCCGCACCCGCGACCTGTATGATGATTTTGCCAATGTGCTGGAGCAAGTGGATGTACTGCTGATGCTGGATGTGTACAGCGCAGGTGAAGTCGCGATCCCCGGTGCTGACGGACGTTCACTGTGCCGTACCATTCGCGGACGGGGTAAGCTCGATCCGATTTTTGTGCCCAGCACAGCGGCATTACCGGGAGCTTTGGCCAATGTTATTCAAGAGAATGACCTTGTTCTGACGCAAGGTGCTGGTGACGTTGGTAAAATTGCCCGACAGCTGGCCGCGATGGCGCTCAGCGTGCATGAAATGAAGAAATAATATGCCGGTGTGGCATTTAAACGCTAAAATCTGGATTATTTTGTGTCACTTTCTTGCACTTCTTCGCTAAGCTTGAAGAGAAAGCCAGAATAATCCTGCTTTTGCATGCACTTTGATGTCTAAGCACAGGAAATTGCGAACAATGGTTGGAGAGCATCGAGTTGGTCGGTATAATCGGCCAGCTTTGTTGTTATATCCTGATTCTGGTGAAATTTTGTGGCTGATAAGTCATCACTTGTCTTGTCTGGTCCATAAAATAACGGCAGACTGACATGATTCAGGAAATAAAGTGTTAAACCATGACAGAAACAGCCTTGAAACAGAGTAACTTGATTGGCAGTACTTTGTCCCAGTGGCGGGGTTTAAGCTTTCTGGTGCTGGTCATAACCGCTATGGCTTGGTTGTTTGTCGCGGTAGTGCACTGGATGACAGATGCCAACCGATTGCCGTTATCCCAATTGATTATTCAGGGTGAGCTGCATCATCTGACCACAGATCAGGTCAGACAGGGCATTCTTGAAATGGGCTCACTGGGCAGTTTTATGCTTCAGGATGTGGACGAGCTTCAGCATGCTCTGGAGTCTTTACCCTGGGTTGCTCAGGCATCGGTACGAAAGCAATGGCCGGATACCGTAAAAGTGTATCTGGTTGAGCATCAACCAGCTGCTGTCTGGAATGACAAGTATCTGGTTAACCTGCAAGGGCAGGTGTTTCATGCCCCGTCTTCCGATGTGTCGGGCGAGCCTATGGTAACGCTGGAAGGACCGGATGGCAGCAGTGAGGAAATGCTCAAAACCTGGCGTGAAATGCAACCCGAGTTGCAGCGCGGCGGTTTAGAAATTGTCAGGCTGTCGTTAAATGAGCGGCGGTCATGGCGAATCTGGCTAAGCAATGGAATCCGGCTGGAGTTGGGTCGGGAAGCCAGAATTGAGCGTATCAAACGGTTTTTATGGTTATACCCGGATCTGGAACAGCAGGGTAAAGCCGTTGATTATGTTGACCTCCGCTACGACACAGGTGTTGCTGTTGGATGGCAACAGAATAATGAATAAGTGGTTCAGGAAAAGAGCGTGCGCTAATGACGAAGGCTACAGATAAAAAACTCATTGTTGGCCTTGATATCGGTACTTCCAAAGTATGCGCTTTGGTCGGCGAAGCATTACCTGACGGCCAGGTGAATGTCATTGGTGTGGGCAGCAGTCCGTCTAAAGGCATGGACAAAGGCGGCGTCAATGATCTGGAATCTGTCGTCAAATCTGTGCAAAGGGCGGTTGACCAGGCAGAATTAATGGCCGACTGCCAAATTGCCTCTGTTTATTTGTCGCTGTCTGGTAAACATATTCGTTGCCAGACCGAAAAAGGCATGGTGCCGATTTCTGATAAAGAAGTGACTCAGGATGACGTGGATAACGTCATTCATACTGCCAAATCGGTGAAAATCAGCGATGAGCATCGCACTCTGCATGTGATTCCGCAAGAGTTCGCCATTGACTACCAGGAAGGTATCAAGAACCCTGTGGGTTTGTCCGGCGTCCGGATGGAGGCCAGCGTTCATATGATCACTTGCCATAATGATATGGCACGTAACATAGTGAAAGCCGTAGAGCGTTGCGGCCTGAAAGTGGATCAACTGATCTTCTCCGGGCTGGCTGCCAGTTATGCTGTACTGACGGCAGATGAGCGTGAACTGGGTGTGTGCGTGATAGATATTGGTGGTGGCACCATGGACATGGCTGTCTGGACAGGTGGTGCATTGCGGCATGCGGAAGTGATTCCTTACGCAGGCAATGTGGTCACCAGCGATATCGCTTATGCCTTTGGCACACCGCCAGGTGATGCTGAGGAAATCAAAGTGAAGTACGGTTGTGCACTGAGCGAGCTGGTCAGTAAAGATGCCAAAGTCGACGTACCGAGTGTGGGAGGTCGGCCATCGCGCAGCCTGCAAAGCCAGACATTGGCCGAAGTCATTGAACCGAGATACAGCGAGTTGCTGGGTCTGGTTAATCAAAAGTTGGTGGAAATACAAGAACAATTGCGTAATACGGGTGTTAAACACCAGCTGGCCGCTGGGATAGTGTTAACCGGTGGAGCCTCACAGATGGAAGGGCTGGTCGAATGTGCTGAGCGGGTATTCCGTAATCAGGTACGTTTAGGCCGACCGCTGGCATTGAGTGGTTTAACGGACTATGTCCAGGCCCCGCATTACGCGACAGCAGTAGGCTTACTGCATTACGGAAAGGACAGTCAGACATTTGAAGATGGTGAACTTGAACCAAAACGGTCAGTTGCAGGTCTGTTCACTAAAATTAGTGGTTGGCTAAGAAAAGAATTTTAAACCTGATGCGAACAGGAAGAACGGAGAGAACACATGTTTGAACCGATGATGGAATTGTCTGATGAAGCGGTAATTAAGGTCATTGGCGTTGGCGGTGGTGGTGGTAACGCTGTCGATCACATGGTTCGTGAATCGATCGAAGGCGTACACTTTATCAGTGTTAACACTGATGCGCAGGCTTTGCGTAAGAGTAACGTCGGCACAGTGATCCAGATTGGTGGTGATATCACCAAAGGTTTGGGCGCAGGCGCTAACCCTCAGGTTGGTCGTGATTCAGCCCTGGAAGATCGTGAAGCGATCAGGGAAGCATTAGAAGGTTCTGATATGGTCTTCATCGCTGCAGGCATGGGGGGCGGCACAGGTACAGGTGCGGCGCCTATCATTGCTGAAGTAGCGAAAGAGCTGGGAATTCTAACGGTTGCTGTTGTCACTAAGCCATTCAGCTTTGAGGGCAAAAAACGTTTGGCGTTTGCGGAACAGGGCATTGAAGAGCTGTCCAAACACGTTGATTCGTTGATTACGATTCCAAACGAGAAGCTGCTGAAAGTGCTGGGGCGTGGTATCACGCTGTTAGACGCTTTTGCAAAAGCAAACGACGTACTGAAAAACGCCGTTCAGGGTATTGCTGAGCTGATTACCCGCCCGGGTATGATCAATGTCGACTTTGCAGACGTACGTACTGTGATGTCCGAAATGGGTCATGCCATGATGGGTAGCGGTGTTGCGACAGGTGAAGACCGAGCGGAAGAAGCAGCAGAAATGGCGATTTCCAGCCCGCTGCTGGAAGACATCGATCTGGCTGGTGCCCGTGGTGTTCTGGTGAACATTACTGCCGGTCTGGATATGCGTCTGGACGAGTTTGAAACTGTCGGCAATACAGTGAAAGCTTTTGCTTCTGATAACGCAACTGTGGTGATCGGTACGTCTCTGGATCCGGATATGACCGATGAGCTGCGTGTGACAGTTGTGGCAACCGGTATTGGTAAAGAGTCTCGTCCGGATATTACTCTGGTCACCAGCTCAGCCAAGCCTGCAGCACAGGAAAAGCCTGTGATCCAGGAGAAGGAAGAACCGATCGCAGCTAAAACGCCGGCACAACCCGCTGTTGCTGAGAAAAGTGTTCAGTCAGGGTCAGCCGCTACGGCCGCTAAGCCTAAACAGCAAGCCGATCATGACTATCTGGATATCCCAGCATTTTTGCGCAAGCAGGCAGACTAAGTTTAAAAAATTTGGGTTAGGTCACGTTTGGTGGTAATATGAGCGCCTGGCCGCCCTCAAGTTTGCAGATTGGTGGCCGATAAATAGTCATCAGTCAGTTGAGACGAGTAAGCAGATGATCAGACAACGTACACTAAAAAGCATCGTTAAAACGATTGGAGTGGGTTTGCATTCCGGACGTAAAGTGACGCTTATTCTGCGGCCTGCTGCCGCAAATACTGGTGTAATCTATCGTCGTACGGATCTAAATCCGCCGGTGGATTTCCCGGCTAATGCAGATTCTGTGCGAGATACTATGTTGTGCACCGCGCTGGTGAATGATCAGGGCGTACGCATCTCAACTGTCGAGCACCTGAATGCTGCCCTTGCTGGTATGGGTATTGATAACGTTATTGTGGAAGTGGACGCACCGGAAATTCCTATTATGGACGGTAGCGCCAGCCCCTTTATTTATCTGTTGCAATCTGCCGGCATTGAAACGCTGAATGCGCCTAAGCGTTTTCTGCGTTTGAAAAAAACTGTTCGCGTTGAAGATGGCGATAAATGGGCGGAGCTGCGACCGTATAACGGTTTCCGTCTGGATTTCGCGATTGAATTTAATCATCCGGCGATTGATTCCGAGCAGCAGCGTCTGGTACTGGATTTTTCCAGCCAGTCGTTTGTGAAAGATATCAGCCGTGCCCGTACTTTCGGTTTTATGCGTGATATTGAGTATCTGCAGTCTCAGAACCTGTGTTTGGGTGGCAGCTTCGATAATGCTATCGTGCTTGATGATTATCGCATTTTGAACGATGAAGGTCTGCGTTTCGACAATGAGTTGGTGACGCACAAAGTACTCGACGCTATCGGCGACCTGTATATGTGTGGTCACAACATTATTGGTGAAATGGTGGCTTATAAATCCGGTCATGCCCTGAACAACATGCTACTGCGCGCTGTACTTGCTGATCAGGAAGCCTTTGAATGGTCGACATTCCAGGACGAAGCCGAAGTACCGGTAACCTTTGCCCAGCCTGGCATGGTACTGGCGTAAAGCTAAGCAATTAAAGGAAAAACGTCAGACTCTGTCTGGCGTTTTTTTTCACCTGTAGTGTCGGTTACTGGTTGTTTTGTTTGGCGAGAGCAGCCAGTCGCTCCAGACGGGCTTTGACTTTGGCTGGGGCATCCTGAGCGGTTTCCATCAGAGACTGCGCAGCTTTTTGTGAAATGGGCTTACGTTTCAGCACAGAGGTGCTGTTGGTTTTCACTGTCGTTGCCGCCAGAGCCGGATTGACACTGACCCTGATATCCTGAAGCTGAGGCAGCATATGCTCACGGAGCCGTTGTATCAACTGGTTCCGTTCATAATTCAGCCGCATTGACCAGGCCGCCGATGCGACTTCAATCACTAATATTCCTTGCCGGTAGTTGCTGACACGGCAGAGTTGCGCGCAATTGAGATGCTGCTGTACCTGCACATTGAGCTTATGCAATGCCATGGCTCTTTGCTGGATATTGCCCAATGCCGTTTCATCATCCAGCAGGCTGGCTGTTGTTTGTGGGCGGTGATCTCTCATTTTGACGCCGTAAAAATGAATTTAATGAATGTAAAGAACGCACCGAACGGAGTGAGATCTAAATTTTACTATCTGATCACTAAGTTATCGCCTTAATGATAGGCGGACCAGAGAATATTTTTTATCATAACAAATTAAGGGAGCGGCCTGCGCTTTTTCTGGCGTTGAGGTGCATGGTTCCAATTCGTAAAGCATGATATTGTGCCTTGATTGCCCTTGAAATTTAGCAAGGGAAACACAATATCTCCATCACAGACATTTGTTTTCAACCCAGCTTGAAGTTAACGAATAGTATTGGGAAGGGCGGAGCATGGAAGGGCTTCGTTTTGATTGCAATTTATTGAGTACTCAGCCTGCGCTTGTGCTGGGATCTGACATCACAAAGAGTAAAACGGCATAGCCATGTTATCAAAACTACTGACTAAAGTTATCGGCAGCCGCAACGACCGTACCATTCGACGTTTGCGTAAAATTGTTGATGAGATCAACAAGCTAGAACCACAATTTGAAAGCCTGCAGGATGAAGAGCTGAAGGCTAAGACGGCAGAGTTCCGTCAGCGTCTGGAACAGGGAGAATCGCTGGATCAGCTGCTGCCTGAAGCCTTCGCAACCGTACGCGAAGCCTCTAAGCGTGTGTTCGGTATGCGTCATTTTGATGTGCAGCTTATCGGCGGCATGGTGCTCAATGACTGCCAAATTGCAGAAATGCGCACTGGTGAAGGTAAAACACTGACAGCCACCCTGCCGGCTTATCTCAACGCACTGACGGGCAAAGGCGTTCACATTGTGACAGTGAATGATTACCTGGCCAGCCGTGACGCAGAAACCAATCGGGCACTGTTTGAATTCCTGGGAATGACAGTGGGCGTGAACCTGTCTCAGATGCCGCCACCGGTGAAAAAAGAAGCCTATGCGTGCGATATATTGTACGGCACCAACAACGAGTTTGGCTTCGATTACTTGCGTGACAACATGGCTTTCCGACCGGAAGACCGAGTGCAGCGTGAACGTTTTTTTGCGGTTGTGGATGAAGTGGACTCCATCCTCATCGATGAAGCCCGTACCCCTCTGATTATTTCCGGCCCTGCTGAAGACAGCTCTGAGCTCTATACCCAGATCAACACACTGATCCCTGAGCTTGTCAAAGAGGACAAGGAAGACAGCGAAGAATATCGTGGTGAAGGCCACTACACGGTTGATGAGAAATCAAAGCAGGTTCACCTGACAGAAAATGGTCAGGAGTTTGTCGAAGAATTGCTGAAGCAACGCGAGTTGATGCAAGAAGACGACACCTTATACTCACCTGCCAATATTTCTCTGCTGCACCATGTGAATGCTGCACTGCGTGCGCATGTGTTGTTTGAGCGTGATGTTGACTATATCGTCAAAGATAACGAAGTCATCATTGTTGACGAACACACGGGTCGTACCATGCCGGGCCGTCGCTGGTCTGAAGGTCTGCATCAGGCGGTTGAAGCCAAAGAAGGCGTTAAAATCCAGAATGAAAACCAGACGCTGGCCTCTATCACTTTCCAGAACTATTTCCGCCTGTATGAAAAACTGTCTGGTATGACGGGGACAGCGGATACCGAAGCCTTCGAATTCCAAAGCATTTATGGCCTGGAAACTGTGGTTGTGCCAACTAATAAGCCTATGATCCGTGATGATATGGGTGATTTGGTTTACATGACCGAAAGAGAAAAATTCGTCGCTATCACCGAAGATATTCATGCCCGTGTTGCCAATGGTCAGCCAGTGCTGGTGGGTACGGTCTCGATTGAAAAGTCTGAGCTGCTTTCCAGCCAGCTGAAAAAAGCCGGTATAGCGCATCAGGTTCTGAATGCCAAATTCCACGAAAAAGAAGCGGATATCGTTGCTCAGGCAGGTAAACCTGGCTCGGTGACTATCGCGACCAATATGGCTGGTCGAGGTACCGATATCGTATTGGGTGGCAGTTGGCAGAGTGAAGTCGAAGCCCTGAAAGAGCCGACTGAGGAGCAAATTGCTGCTGTTAAGACGGCATGGAAAGAGCGTCATGCTGCGGTGCTTAACTCGGGTGGCCTGCATATCATAGGCACTGAACGCCATGAATCGCGCCGGATCGACAACCAGCTGCGTGGCCGTGCCGGTCGTCAGGGGGATGCCGGTTCTTCACGTTTCTACCTGTCGATGGAAGATGGCCTGATGCGTATTTTCGCCTCAGACCGGGTGTCCGCGATGATGAAAAAGCTGGGCATGGAAGAAGGTGAAGCTATCGAACACCCATGGGTGACGAAAGCCATCGAGAATGCGCAGCGCAAAGTTGAAGGCCGTAACTTCGATATCCGCAAACAGTTGCTGGAATTTGATGATGTGGCGAACGACCAGCGTAAAGTGGTGTACGAACTGCGTGATGAACTGATGCACGCCGATGATATCAGTGAAATGATTTCGCATAATCGCGAAGATGTGCTGAACAGCGTGATAGATACCTATATTCCACCGCAGTCACTGGATGAAATGTGGGATATCCCTGGCCTGCAAGAGCGCCTGAAAGCAGACTTTGACCTGGATTTACCGGTTCAGCAGTGGCTGGACAGCGATGATAAGTTGTATGAGGAAGCATTACGCGAGCGCATTGTTGCTGAAGCTGTCAGTGTGTACAGCAGCAAAGAAGAAGCTGTTGGCGCCCCAGTGCTGCGTAACTTTGAGAAAACCGTGATGCTGCAGAATCTGGATACACTCTGGAAAGAGCATCTGGCGGCTATGGATCATCTGCGTCAGGGGATTCATCTGCGCGGTTACGCTCAGAAGAACCCGAAACAGGAATATAAGCGTGAGTCTTTCGAACTGTTCCAGGGCATGCTTGAAAACCTGAAAACCGACGTCGTGGCTATCCTGAGCAAGGTACGGGTGCAGCAGCAGGATGAAGTGGAACGTGTCGAAGCGGAACGCCAGCGCATGGCCGAAGAAATGGCCCGTCGCCAGCAATTCAACCATCAGGAAGCAGCCAGTGCCGTGGCCGAAACCAGTCAGGGCGGGGAAGATTCCCCGGCCGGTGAGCGTAAGGTTGGCCGCAACGAGCCGTGTCCTTGCGGTTCTGGCAAGAAATACAAACAATGCCATGGCCGAATTAGCTGATTTGGGAAGGTAATTATTCAAAGGCCGCGAATGCGGCCTTTGTTTTTTTCTGTCAAAGGTTAAAATCAGTCAAGTGCTCTGCTGACAGAGCGAAATAGTATTTGAACAGGTAAGCAGCGTGAATAAAAAACGAGTCTGGATATCGGCGGGCATTATCCTGAACCGCCAGCAGGATAAAGTATTCATCACCCGTCGTGCCGAAACGGCCCATAAAGGCGGCTTCTGGGAATTTGCCGGCGGTAAGGTAGAGCTGGGAGAAACGGCAGAGCAAGCGGTTATTCGTGAACTGAACGAAGAAGTGGGGATTACAGCCACCGAGCTGGAGCACTTTATTGAGTTAGAGCATGACTATCCGGAAAAAGCCTTAAAGTTCGATTTTTTCCTGATCAAGGCCTTTGATGGCGAAGCGTACGGCCGTGAGGGACAACCAGGCCAATGGGTGACATTGGATGCGCTGCGGGAATTCACTTTCCCCGAAGCCAACTATCCGGTTATTGATAAGCTGCTGGCCCGATAAAACCAGCAGATTTGGTAGCGGGCTGTTGACCCGCTATGTTACGCGTTATCTTCTGACCAGCCGTCTGAGTCTGACATGTCAGGGGCGCCGGGTATGGCTTTTTCTTCTGCCGCCCATTCCCCTAAATCGATAAGCTGGCAACGTTTGGAGCAAAAAGGTCGGTACGGACTGACTTCTCCCCATACAACGTCGGCCTGGCAGGTAGGGCATTGGACTATCGTGGGTGTTCTTTGTTGCGACACGGGAACCTCAGCAAATCGCTAGTGTGAATTCAATTCTTTCGCTAACCGGATTACTCGTCGTGCTCTGCCCTTCATCAAAGGGCATGAATCGGATGGCAAACCGGCTGCGGTGACCGGATATCATAGGGTAAACCCCATAGCTGGGGCAAATTTGCAATCGTAACAGGCTGGCATTTTCCGCCTCATGCTGGAAAAAACCGTTGCGGGCTATCTGAGGTTTAAAGTGGCCGGATTCCCTGGTGACTCTCAGCCATAGCTGAATCGCCTGAGCCATTGGCTTGAGTTGATCTAACCAGTACGCCATATCTGCCTGTTTGCCGTCCTGCGACAGATGTAACCAGTGATGCAGGCTGGGCAAATCGAAACAGCAGCTGCCGCCGGGCAGCGAGAAGCGCTGTTTGATCCCGGCCAGAAAGCGATCTTCACGTAAGATCTGGCCCAAACGCGGAGCTGTGATCAGGTTGTGATGGATGGAAGCCATTTGATCCAGCAGCGACAGCACGGCGCTTTGATCTACACCGTCGACATCCAGCCAGAGCTTGAGCTGAGACTGCTGCTTATCCAGATCTTTGGCCAGCTCACTTTTCACCTGGATCTGATCAAGAATATCCAGCACATCAAACAAAGCACGGAAAAAAAGCTGATATTGCCAGGGATCTTCCGATTCACTGGTGTGATTCATTTGGAGCAATAAATACTCCAGTCGCAGGTAAATACGGACTTTTTCGTTTAACGGGTGTTCAAAACGGGTTGTCTGCCGGTTAGTCTGCATAGTGCGGGCCTGTTATTCATCTCTTGATCAGCGCTGTATCAATTGCGATCAGCCTGCTCACTCAGGAGCAGATATTGCTGATGCAGCCGGGCAACTTCACCGCGTAACTGGTGGCTGTCACCATTGTTATCAATCACATCGTCAGCCGCCGTAAGCCGTTGTTCCCGGGTGGCCTGGGCCGCCAGAATTTTACGGACCTGATCGTCGTTGACCTTATCTCGAACCGTGGTACGGGCTATCTGTATGTCTTCCCGAACATCAATCACCAGCAGTCTGTCGGTCATGGCTTGCAGCTGATTCTCCACCATTAAGGGTACAACTAACAGACAATAAGGCGAGGTGGCTTTATTGATATCCTGTTTCATTTGCTGGCGAATCATGGGATGCAGCAGGCTATCCAGCCAGGCTTTTAACGCTGGCTCATTAAAGATAGCCTCTCTGAGTTTACTGCGATTGAGCTGGCCATCTGTCAGCAGGATGTCATTCCCGAGGCGTTCAGTAATGGCTTTCAGGCCTGCTGAGCCAGGTGCCACGACGTCTCTTGCAATCAGATCGGCATCAATAATATCAATGCCATAGTTGGCAAACAGGTTAGCTACTGTGGTCTTACCGCTGCCAATGCCGCCAGTCAGGCCGACTACCAAAGTCATAATGGATATCCTAAATATGTCCCTACATACCAGCTAAGAACGGGGGCACCCCAAAGCAGGGCTATCCACCCGGCCAGAGCAAGATAAGGACCGAATGAAAACGGCGTCTGCATACCCGCTTGGCTGTCACTGTGTTGCATACGCAGCAAAATGATGCCACAGATAGCGCCGAGCAAGGAAGAGAGCAGGACAATAAAAGGCAGCAACTGCCATCCGGCCCAGGCTCCCAGTGCGGCCAGGAGTTTGAAATCGCCGTAACCCATGCCTTCCTTGCCGGTGAGCAGCTTGAATACCCAGTACAGGCTCCAGAGCGACAGGTAACCGACCATGGCTCCAATCACGGCAGATTCCAGACTGACCGGGCTGACATCCAGCAGGGCCAGTAGCAAACCTGCCCACATCAGGGGCAGAGTGAGCTGATCCGGCAGCAGCATTTTATCGATATCAATGAAAGTCAGGGCGATCAGGGCACAACCGGCGCCAATCACTGCCAGGCTCCAGGCCGAGAATGGCAGCACCAGTGCGGCGGCCAGCGCTGTGAGTGCCGTCAGAAGCTCGATGGCCGGATACCGGGCACTGATTTTTGTTTTGCAGTTACTGCACCGGCCACGGAGCAAGAGCCAGCTAACGACTGGAATGTTTTCCCAGGCGCGGATCTTATGCTGGCAGTGCGGGCAACTGGAAGCCGGCACACTGAGATTAAAAACGGGCTGGGGGCCAATTTCCGCATGTTCTGAAAAGCACTCGGCGCAATCTGCGCGCCATTGTCTTTCCATCATGACAGGCAGGCGCAGGATGACCACATTCAGAAAGCTGCCGGCGATCAGGCCGAAAATAGCGGCCGCCAGAGGGTAAAGCCAGGGATAGTAGGTCAGTAACGCCATGAGATTACTCATTTTCCATCAAGATATCCGAAGAACCGTTATTTTAGCCTGATTTTGCCGTCAGTAGCGAGCCGCAGACAAATAACTCAACCAACGGCTTTCATCAGATCAAACACGGGCAAGTACATGGCCAGCAGCAAGGTACCGATAATTATCCCTATGACAAGTATCAGCACAGGCTCGAGCAGGGTTGTCAGCGTTTTCAACTGCTGTGACAGTGCGTTGTCATAGTAAGCCGCCAGCTCGAACAGCAGAGTATCTATTTTCCCGGTTTCTTCACCGACCATGATGAGCTGTATCAGACGTTCAGGAACAAGGGCGCGCTGTTTGCCCATCCCTTGCCGGATTGCGGAGTGGAGCGGTTGCCCGCCGGCGACCAGCCGGGCAGCCTGACGGTAGGTGTGTTCCAGCACTCTGTTACCGCAGGTGCTCGCGGCAAGATTCAGCCCGTCCAGCAAAGGGACGCCGGCCTGAAAAGTGGTGCCCAATGTGCGGGTGAATCGCGCTTGCGCTGCCAGATGCAGGCAGGTGCCTGCGAGCGGCAACAGCAGTGCTACGTGGTGAAAACGGTATTGCCAGCGCAGGCTGCGGCGATACTGCCAGCGGCAGAGTCCGGTTATCAGGGCCACGCTGGCCATAAGTTGCAGGCTGTACCGGCCGGCGTAGTCCGACAGCGTCAGCACTGCACGGGTCAGCCAGGGGAGCTGGTGGCCCATGGTGGCAAACAATCCGGCAAATTGCGGAATGATCCACACCAGCATCAGGGCAGTTACTGCCATGGCCACCACACAAACCGCAGCAGGGTAGAGCAGGGTATGGAACAGGGTACGCTGCAGCTGATGATACTGTTCGCGGTACGAGGCAATCTGTTCGAGAATTTGCGGCAGTTGCCCTGCGAACTCACCGGCTTTGAGCAGGCTGGTGACTATGGCATCGCAACAGGGTGTGTGGCGGGCAACGGCTTCAGAGAGCGGGGTGCCGGATGTGACCTGCTGCTGGATACGGTTCAGTATGGCGGCGGCTTCCATCCGGCTCTGCTCTTTGGTCAGAATGGCCAGTGCTGCGCTCAGCGGCAGAGAAGCACTCAGTAAGCTGGCTAGCTGCCGGAACATGTTGGTCAGATCCTGCTGCCGGAAACGATGACGGCGATAGATTAGCCAGCCGGGTCTGATGCGGCGGATGGACTGAGGCGTAATCGATTGAATGCGAAGGGAGTCTTCGATCTCTCCGGGCTGGAAAGCGACACGCACGCCGCTGACGCTGCGACCATTGCTCTGGCGTCCTCGCCACCGAAAGTAACCTAATCGTTCTGCCGGTACCATCAGGCGCTCCCGGCATCCGGCTGCAGACTGTCACATGCCAGCACCCGCTGCAGCTCGCTCAGGCTGGTGAGGCCCTGACAGAGCAAACGGATCCCGGCCTGCTCCAGTGACAAGCCGTCAGCCTGCTCAGTCATAAAATCGTAAAGCGCGGCTTCACTTAACGGGTTTGTCTGGCTGGCTTTGCAAGATACCAGTTCAAACACCCCGGTTCTGCCTAAGTAGCCCTGATTACAGTGCTCACACCCCTGAGGGTTGGCGGCGAACACTGGCGTTGATGCGTCTATGGCCAGTCTTTGGCGTTGGCTGATCGCTAGGTCAGTCTGTTGCTTACAGTGCGGGCACAGGCAGCGGACCAGCCGCTGGGCGATGATCAGACTGAGTGAGGCGCTGAGTTCATAAGGCGCGATCCCCAGATGCTGTAATCGGTTCAGGGTATCGGCCGCGGAGTTGGTGTGCAGGGTGGACAGAACCAGATGGCCGGTCTGCGCGGCGCGTACCGCCATGGTTGCGGTTTCCTGATCCCGGATCTCACCTATCATGATTACATCGGGATCCTGGCGCAGAAAGGTGCGCAGTGCTGTGGCAAAATCCAGCCCGATGGCGGGGTGAATGTGAAGCTGGTTGATGCCGGGTAATTGAATCTCAACCGGATCTTCCGCGGTACAAATGTTGCGGTGTTCCTTGTTCAGTAAGTTCAGGGCGGCATACAGCGACAGTGTTTTTCCGCTGCCGGTCGGGCCGGTCACCAGGATCAGGCCCTGTGGCTTAGTCAGTGCCTGCTCAAAGACATTACGCTGGCCGTCGGTATACCCCAGCCTGTGCAGCGCCAGCGGAATATGGTTGCTGTCGAGTAAGCGCAAGACGACTTTTTCTCCCCACTGCGCCGGCAGCGTCGAGACCCGCATATCTACGGTCAGATCTTGATTGAGCGGCAGCCTGAAGCGGCCGTCCTGAGGCAGGCGCCGCTCTGCTATGTTGAGTCTGGCCAGTATTTTGAGTCTGGCGGCCAGCCGGGCAGCCAAATCTGAAGGGGGAGTGGCATGAATCAGAAGCAGGCCATCGCAGCGAAACCGGATCCGGCACTGTTTTTCTAACGGCTCGATGTGAATATCAGAGGCCTGCCGCCGTACCGCATCCAGCAGCAGGTGATTGAGATAACGGCTGACAGGGGCGTCGTCGTTGTCGGCTGCTTGTTCGCTCGGCGGAGCCTGGGCGGCTGAGATCTGCGCTATCTCATTGTCGTTGAGGCTGGCAGTGTGCAGCGTGCTGGTAATCGGATCACCGTAAATCCGCCTGATGGCGTTTTCCAGTTGCCTGAGCGGTAAAATCACCGGTGAAATCTGATAGCCGGAGGCAAAGCGGCATTCGTCCTGACTGCGGGTATCAAAGGGGTTGGCGATTCCTAAGGTGAGCACATCCTTATCCAGTGCGAGGGGAAGCACGTTGTGTCTTTCTATCAGAGGTCTGAGGCTCAGCTTTTTACAGACCGACTGATAATCGTAATGGTGGACATCGTCCATAGGCAGTGCAGCAAGATGGGCCAGTTGTTTGGCCAGATCCCAGTCGCTGAACACCCCAGAGCTGACGATGGCCGCGATATCGTTCAGGTGATGATGGCGCATTTCGGCCAGGATTCGATCGGCTTCAGCCGGATTGATTAGGCTGGATTGCAGCAAAGTGTTGACCAGAGCGCTGCTCATATTATTGCCCCGGACAAAATTGCGACTGGTTATCACCGCTGCAAAGTGTGCGCCAGACAATGCCGTGGGCGTCGCTCTGTGGCTGTAACCGGATTTCCGCATTTGCCGGCAGGCTGCCTTTGCGCTGTCCTTCCGGAATACGCGCTACTATGGCTGCGCCGTCAGTGATGGTTGGTGTGGTCCCTGACAGGCTTGCCGTCACTGTTGAGAAAATTTCAAAACTGTCACCGTTGCTTTTGCTGAAAAGTTGTCTGGCAGGTACACCGTTACTGCCGCTGTGACAGTCGACCAGCTGGGCGGTACCTGATGTTTGCCCTGTCATCAGGCATAAACTGACCGCGGTTTTCATCGCCGAGGAAGCATGCAGCATTTCAGTTGCATGGGCACGCTGGGTGTATCCCTGATAAGCCGGCATGGCAAAAGCCGCCAGTATGCTGATGATAGCCACCACTATCATCAATTCAATCAATGTAAATCCACTGTGTCTGGTCATCATGCTATCCGCCTGAAGAAACTGTGCGAATGAAAATAAGTCATGTTATTCATATGGATAGCAGTGAATCTTGGTTTCTCGGTGCTATTCAACCCCTTAGTTGTAACAGCCAGGGCTTACAACCGATCGCTGGAGGCTGCTCGAAGAAAACGGTGTCGGGCAGGCGGTATCAAGGGCCGGATTGACATTAGTCAGACTGACTTGCTCGAATGTGCTCATGGTGCGAAATGAGCATAAACACAGTGCAATTGCAGTAAATTACTTAAAAACCACTATTTTTGTTGGGTGTCTATCAAGACAATACTCAGATCACAGATAGCAAATGAGCACAAACGAAAAGATTTACTTTCATCGGTTTGATGAATACGCTCACTCGCTCATTAAAAAACCATCGCAATAATCATAACAACGAGGTTCCCTCTGAATGTTTGGAATTTTCACTCCCAAAGCGCATCAGCCTCTGCTACCGGCAGACAAGGTTGACAGCACCTACAAACGGCTGCGGTGGCAGCTTTTTATTGGAATTTTTTTCGGGTATGCAGGTTATTACCTGGTACGTAAGAATTTCAGTCTGGCGATGCCATACCTGATTGAGCAGGGCTTTAGCCGTGGTGATCTGGGTGTCGCGCTGGCCGCTGTCTCTATTTCCTATGGCCTGTCGAAGTTTCTGATGGGCAGCGTGTCTGACCGCTCCGATCCGCGCTATTTCTTAAGTGCCGGCCTGCTGATGTCGTCGCTGGTGATGTTTTGCTTCGGTTTCATGCCCTGGGCAACGAGCAGCATTACCGCCATGTTTATCCTGCTGTTCCTGAACGGCTGGTTCCAGGGTATGGGCTGGCCAGCGTGCGGCCGGACTATGGTGCACTGGTGGTCCCGTAAAGAGCGGGGCGAAATTGTCTCGGTTTGGAATGTCGCTCATAACGTGGGCGGCGGCCTGATTGGCCCGCTGTTTTTGCTGGGGTTATGGGCTTTCCAGGATGACTGGCGCGCGGCCTTTTATGTACCTGCCTTTTTTGCTGCCCTGGTGGCTGTTTTCATCTGGCTGACGGTGCGTGATACGCCTCAGTCTTGCGGCCTGCCGGCGATTGAAGAATACAAAAACGATTACCCGGACGATTACGACAAGTCTCATGAAAAAGAGATGTCGGCCAAAGAAATTTTCTTTAAGTACGTATTTTCCAACAAGCTGCTGTGGTCTATCGCGATTGCCAATGCCTTTGTGTACCTGATCCGTTACGGCGTACTCGACTGGGCACCTGTGTACCTGAAAGAAGCCAAGGAATTCACTGTGGATAAATCATCCTGGGCGTATTTCCTGTATGAGTGGGCCGGTATTCCGGGCACGCTGCTGTGCGGCTGGATTTCTGACAAACTGTTCAAAGGGCGCCGTGCGCCTGCCGGTATTCTGTTCATGGTGCTGGTTACTGTGGCAGTACTGGTTTACTGGTTTAACCCGGCAGGCAATCCAACTGTTGATATGCTGGCACTGATTGCGATCGGTTTCCTGATTTATGGTCCTGTGATGCTGATTGGTCTGTATGCGCTTGAACTGGCGCCGAAGAAAGCGGCGGGCACAGCGGCGGGTCTGACCGGCCTGTTTGGTTACCTGGGTGGCGCTGTCGCGGCGAATGCGGTACTGGGTTACACAGTGGATCACTTTGGCTGGGATGGCGGTTTCATCGTGCTGGTGGGCTCTTGTATCGCATCCATCATCTTCCTGATGTATGCCTTTGTCGGTGAGCGGGCGCACCATAAACAAAAAGCACGCGAACAAGCACTTGCTTAAATTCATGCTTTAATCTTTATATTATTCGGGCCGTTTCATAACTGTGGCGGCCTGACTCTTTTCGGGTGTCTATGTACCAACATATGGATAATAAAATGAAACTGAACGTTATTGGCTTAACCCTGGCTGCACTGACTTACTCTTCCTTCTCTCTGGCGGATCCGCTGGTGATTGCACACCGTGGCGCGTCGGGCTACCTGCCTGAGCACACGCTGGAAGCCAAAGCAATGGCCTATGCCATGAAGCCGGACTATATCGAGCAAGACGTGGTGATGACCAAAGACGACCAACTGGTTGTTTTGCATGATCATTATCTTGATCGTGTGACAGACGTGGCGGAGCGTTATCCTGATCGTGCCCGTGCCGACGGCCGTTACTACGCGATCGATTTTACCCTGGCTGAAATTCAAGGTCTGCGTCTGACCGAAGGCTTTAATATAGATAAAGACGGCAACAAGGTGGCGGGTTTTCCTGACCGTTTCCCGTTGTGGAAGTCGTCCTTTACTGTGCCGACACTGGCGGAAGAAATTGAGCTGATCCAAGGCCTGAACAGCACGTTGGGTTACAACATAGGGATCTACCCTGAGATCAAAGCCCCCTGGTTCCACCGCCACGAAGGCAAGGATATCTCCAAGGCCTTACTGAAAGTGCTGAAAGCCTACGGCTACGACAGCAAAGACGACAAAGCTTTTGTGCAGTGTTTTGATCCGATTGAACTCAAACGCATCAATGATGAACTGATGCCGGCCATGAAGATGGATCTCAATCTGGTACAGCTGATGGCCTACACCGACTGGAACGAGACCATGGTGTATCAAGGCAAGGATGCAACGCCGTACAACTATGACTGGATGTTTGAAAAAGGCGGCATGGCAAAAGTGGCTCAGTATGCCGATGGTATAGGGCCATGGAAACCTATGCTGGTGGATGATAAATCAACCCAGGATAAGCTGATCATCCTGCCGCTGATGAAAGAAGCTAAGTCTGCCGGTTTGGTGGTTCACCCCTACACTTTCCGTGCCGATGAAGGCCGTATTGCCCCTTATGCGGATAACTTCGATGACATGCTGGACGTGTTTTATAACAAAGTGAAAGTGGATGGCGTATTCACTGACTTCCCGGACAAAGCAGTGTCTTTCCTGAACCGCGGCTAACAGGGACTCATCCTTAATAAGAAAAGGGAGCGCTCTGGCGCTCCCTTTCTGTTTCTGAATCATCTGAGCTTATTTAAAGCGCATTGACAAGTCCATGGCACGCACATGCTTGGTCAGCGCGCCGACCGAGATATAATCGACACCGGTTTCAGCAAAGTCGCGCAGTGTTTCATCGGTGACATTGCCCGACACTTCCAGAGCGACCTGTCCCTGATTTAACGCAACCGCTGCGCGCATCATATCCGTGGTGAAGTTGTCCAGCATCACGATGTCAGCACCGGCATCAATGGCCTGTTTCAGTTCATCCAGACTCTCGGTTTCCACTTCCACCGGCTTGCCCGGATTGAGCTGCCTGGCCGCCTCAACGGCTTGTCTGATCCCGCCACAGGCAATGATGTGGTTTTCTTTGATCAGATAGGCATCGAATACTCCGATACGGTGGTTGAAGCCGCCGCCACACGCAACAGCGTACTTCAGTGCGTTGCGCAGGCCGGGTATGGTCTTACGGGTATCGAGCAGACGGGTTGGAGTGCCTTCCAGCAGATCGGCGTAATGTGCCACCTTAGTGGCGCAGCCGGATAAGGTCTGGATGAAGTTCATTGCATTGCGCTCGCCAGTCAGCAGAATACGCGATGGGCCCTGCAGCACGCACAGCACCTGATTGGGCTCAACCGGATCGCCGTCGCTGACCTGCCAGTCTATGGTTACTTGCTCACCCAGTTGACGGAACACTTCGTCGGCCCAGAGCTGGCCGCAGAACACCCCGGATTCACGGGTAATAATGGTGGCCGTTCCCTGGCTGTCCGCCGGGATCAGGCTGGCAGTAATGTCGCGGGCCGCATCAATCTCGCCGCCCAAATCTTCGCGCAGCGCATCGGCCACATTGCGGCGGATATCTTCGGGAAGCTGCTGGCGCAGGTAGGCCAGGCGAGACTGCGTATCATGTTTTTGTTCCGTAGGGCTCATAACTTATATACCGTGTTGGCTGAGGCTGTCGAAATGAAGCCGATCATACTGTGAGATGCTGGCAAGGGGAAGGCATTCTCGGGTTGAGTGAGAGCGTCTACAGGTTTTATCCTTAGTGTCAGGTAAATCAAGCAAACAGGCAGCAGGCATGAATTTCAGAATTAACGACCAACACTGGCTGGACAAAGTGAAACGGGTGCCTTCTCCGTTCTGTGACCGCCGGCAGGATGAAACCGATATCTCTTTGCTGGTGATACACAATATCAGCCTGCCGCCAGGGCAGTTTGGCGGTCCTTATATAGAGCAGCTTTTTACCGGACAACTGGATCCGGACGGGCACCCGTATTTTCGGGAAATTCATCAGTTACGGGTATCCGCCCATTGCCTGATCCGCCGCGATGGCGAAGTGATTCAGTTTGTGCCTTTCAATGCCAGAGCCTGGCATGCCGGTGTGTCTGAATTTGCCGGCAGAGAGAAATGCAATGATTTTTCTATCGGCATTGAACTGGAAGGCACAGATACCCTGCCATATACCCCGGAGCAGTATGACGCTCTGCGCCGACTCACCCGCATTTTGTTAGCCCGTTATCCGCAACTGTCCCGCGCCCGCATCACCGGGCATGAATTTATTGCTCCCGGCCGCAAGACCGACCCTGGACTGGCCTTTGACTGGCGGTGTTATAAAAGCGGGTTAAGTGATTAAAAAAAATTTGAGCTGTTTTACAAAAAGTGACATTTTTGTATGTGACGAAAATGTTAACAAATTGGTCTGACCATTAACTTTCTGTAGGAATCTTGTTCGCAACATGCGGGATTATGGTCTAAAGTTGCGATAATTTTTGGCTTTCATGGTCCGAATTGCGGGGATTTATTGCTCGAAGTACCATGACATGAATCAAGTTGTCGGTAGACATCCTCAATTATTTCTGTAAAATTTCTGTATATAGTTAAATTGGTATGACCAATTAACCGGTCGTAGGGTCGAACTGTAAGATAAAAAAATACAAGAAGCAGATACTAATAAATGACTTATAAGCGTATTCGCCAAGCCAAGCTCTCAGACGTCATAGAGCAAGAACTTGAGCGACTGATCCTGGAGGGGATATGGTCCCCCGGAGACCAACTGCCGCCTGAACGAGAGTTAGCGCGGCAGTTTGACGTTTCGCGTCCTTCGGTACGCGAAGCGATTCAACGCTTAGAAGCCAAACATCTGCTGACCCGTCGTCAGGGCGGGGGCACCTTTGTGTCGGATCAGTTATGGCAAAGCTTTTCTGATCCCCTGCTGGACTTACTGGCAGCCCATCCTGAAACACAGCTCGATTTACTCGAATCCCGCCATGCCCTTGAAGGGCTGGCTGCTTACTATGCCGCTCTTCGCGGCAATGAAGACGATTTCGACCGTATCCGCGCCTGTCACAGCCGGATACAGGAAGCCCAGCAACAGGGTGATCTCAAGTCTGAAGCTGCCGCTGTGATGCAGTATCTGATTGCGGTGACCGAATCCGCTCATAATCTGGTACTGCTGCATATCATCCGCAGTCTCGCCCCCTTGCTGGAACAAAACGTATTACAAAACTTTGAACTCCTGAACCGTCGCCCAGAGGTGGTGGAGAAGGTGAGCAAACACCGAGCCGATATTGTGCATGCGATCGTTTCCGGGCAGCCGGAAATGGCGCGTGAAGCATCGCATGCACATTTGGCTTATATCGAGGAAACATTGTTGGATTTAACGCTTGAAGATAGCAGACGTGAACGCTCTCTTCGCAGGATTCAACAACGCAAGGACGGGCTGGATTAATACTTCCCTCATATAAGCCGAGGTCGGTATCAAACAGTCGCGACATTGTTAGGGGCGATAAAACCCTGGTTTTGTAGAATATCAACGAAAGGATAGATCGCATGTCTGAAGTCATGAAGCATGACGTGGACGCACTGGAGACTCAAGAATGGCTAGCAGCCCTGGAGTCCGTCGTTCGTGAAGAAGGTGTAGAGCGCGCACAGTACCTGCTGGAGCAAGTGCTGGAAAAAGCGCGTCTGGGTGGAGTAGACATGCCAACGGGCATTACCACTAACTACATCAATACCATTCCTGCAGCACAAGAGCCTGCGTATCCTGGTGATACCACTCTGGAACGTCGTATCCGTGCAATTATCCGCTGGAACGCCGTAATGATCGTACTGCGTGCCTCTAAGAAAGATCTGGAACTGGGTGGCCACATGGCTTCGTTCCAATCTTCTGCGGCTTTCTACGAAGTGTGCTTTAACCACTTCTTCCGTGCAGCTAACGAAACAGACGGCGGCGACCTGGTGTACTATCAGGGCCACATCTCTCCGGGTATCTACTCTCGTGCCTTCGTTGAAGGTCGTCTGACTGAAGAGCAACTGGATAACTTCCGTCAGGAAGTCGACGGTAAAGGTATTTCTTCTTATCCGCACCCTAAACTGATGCCTGAATTCTGGCAATTCCCAACCGTGTCTATGGGTCTGGGTCCAATCGCCTCTATCTATCAGGCGCGTTTCCTGAAGTACCTGAATGGCCGCGGTATGAAAGATACCTCTGCTCAGCGTGTGTATGCATTCCTGGGTGATGGCGAGATGGATGAGCCAGAATCACGCGGTGCGATTTCTTTTGCAGCCCGTGAGAAACTGGACAACCTGTGCTTCCTGGTTAACTGTAACCTGCAGCGTCTTGACGGCCCGGTTATGGGTAACGGCAGCATCATCCAGGAACTGGAAGGTCTGTTCAAAGGTGCAGGCTGGAACGTAGTTAAAGTAATCTGGGGTAACAACTGGGATTCTCTGCTGGCAAAAGATACCACAGGTAAACTGCTGCAGCTGATGAACGAAACCATTGACGGTGACTACCAGACGTTCAAATCCAAAGACGGCGCTTACGTGCGTGAGCACTTCTTCGGTAAATACCCTGAAACAGCAGCCCTGGTTGCTGACATGACTGACGACGAAATCTTTGCGCTGAAGCGTGGCGGTCACGAGTCATCAAAACTGTACGCGGCATTCAAAAACGCGCAAGACACCAAAGGCAAGCCAACTGTTATCCTGGCTAAAACCGTTAAAGGTTACGGCATGGGTGAAGCGGCCGAAGGTAAGAACATTGCGCACCAGGTGAAGAAAATGGACATGACCCATGTTCTGCACCTGCGCGATCGCCTGGGTCTGCAAGATCTGGTGTCTGAAGATGACGTGAAGAACCTGCCTTACCTGAAACTGGAAGAAGGTTCGAAAGAGCACGAATACCTGCACGCTCGTCGTAAAGCACTGCACGGTTACACACCTAAGCGTCTGCCGAACTTCACCCAAGAGTTCATTGTGCCTGAGCTGGCAGAGTTCAAACCGCTGCTGGAAGAGCAGAAGCGTGATATCTCAACCACTATGGGCTTTGTGCGTGCACTGAACGTGCTGCTGAAGAACAAGAACATCGGTAAGAACATCGTTCCTATTATTGCTGACGAAGCGCGTACTTTCGGTATGGAAGGCCTGTTCCGTCAAATCGGTATCTACAACCCAAGCGGTCAGACTTATACCCCTGAAGACCGTGGCGTTGTGTCTTACTACAAAGAAGACACCGCAGGTCAGGTACTGCAGGAAGGTATTAACGAGCTGGGCGCTATGTCTTCGTGGGTAGCTGCGGCGACCTCGTACAGCACCAACGACCTGCCAATGGTTCCTTTCTACATCTACTACTCTATGTTCGGCTTCCAGCGTGTTGGCGACATGGCGTGGATGGCGGGTGACCAGCAAGCACGTGGCTTCCTGCTGGGTGCAACAGCCGGTCGTACAACCCTGAACGGTGAAGGTCTGCAGCACGAAGATGGTCACAGCCACATTCTGGCCAACACTATCCCGAACTGTATCTCTTACGACCCGACGTTCGCGTACGAAGTGGCCGTTATCATGCAAGACGGTATCCGTCGCATGTATGGCGATCAGGAAAATGTGTTCTACTACCTGACGCTGATGAACGAAAACTACGCAATGCCAGCGATGCCGGAAGGCGCTGAAGAAGGTATCCGTAAGGGTATCTACAAGCTGGAAACTTACGCGGGCGATAAAGCGAAAGTTCAGCTGATGAGCTCAGGCACCATCATGACTGAAGTACGTAAAGCCGCTCAAATCCTGAGCGACGATTACGGCATCGCGTCTGACGTCTTCTCTGTAACCTCATTCAACGAACTGGCCCGTGACGGTCAGGACGCAGAGCGTTACAACATGCTGCACCCGGAAGCTGAGCAGAAAGTCACTTACATCGCGGAAGTGATGGGTACTGAACCTGCCATTGCAGCAACTGACTACATGAAGAACTATGCGGATCAGGTGCGTGCCTTCATCCCGGCTGAATCTTATAAAGTGCTGGGTACTGATGGCTTTGGCCGTTCTGACAGCCGTGAGAACCTGCGTCGTCACTTCGAAGTGAACGCTGGCTACGTGGTTGTTGCAGCTCTGAACGAGCTGGCCAAGCGTGGTGATGTTGAGAAATCTGCCGTTGCGGAAGCAATCAAGAAATTCAACATCGATGCCGACAAGATCAACCCGCTATTCGCGTAAGAGGCAATAAATAATGGCAATCGAAATTAATGTACCTGACATCGGTGCTGATGAGGTTGAGGTTACTGAAATCCTGGTCAGCGTTGGCGACAAGGTGGAAGAAGAGCAATCTCTGATCACTGTTGAAGGCGACAAGGCTTCCATGGAAGTACCGGCTTCTCAGGCGGGTATCGTAAAAGAAATCAAAGTAGCGGAAGGCGACAAAGTGTCTACCGGTTCTTTGATCATGATCTTCGAAGCGGAGGGTGCGGCGCAAGCGGCACCTGCTCCAGCTGCAGAAGCCGCGCCTGCTGCAGCCCCTGCCGCTCCAGCCGCCGCTGAACTGAAAGAAGTTCACGTGCCGGATATCGGTGGCGACGAAGTTGAAGTCACTGAAATCATGGTGGCGGTTGGCGACAGCGTTGAAGAAGAGCAGTCTCTGATCACGGTTGAAGGCGACAAGGCTTCGATGGAAGTACCGGCGCCATTCGCGGGCACGGTAAAAGAAATCAAGATCGTATCCGGTGACAAAGTGTCGACGGGTTCTCTGATCATGGTCTTTGAAGTGGCCGGTTCTGGTGCAGCAGCACCGGCTCCAGCGGCTGAAGCAGCTCCTGCTCCGGCAGCAGCACCAGCCGCGGCGGCTGACAAAGAAGTGAACGTACCGGATATCGGTGGTGACGAAGTTGAAGTGACTGAAATCATGGTTGCCGTTGGCGACATGGTGGAAGAAGAGCAATCTCTGATCACAGTGGAAGGCGACAAAGCTTCAATGGAAGTGCCTGCACCATTCGCGGGCAAAGTGAAAGAAATCAAGATCGCGAGCGGCGACAAAGTCTCGACCGGCTCTCTGATCATGGTATTCGAAGTGGCTGGTGCCGCTCCGGCTGCAGCACCTCAGGCCGCAGCACCTGCTCCGGCAGCAGCAGCACCAGCGGCGGCTCCGGCTGCGAAAGCTGAAGCTCCTGCAGCGAGTGGCGATTTCGTTGAAAACAACGAATACGCACACGCTTCTCCGGTTGTTCGTCGTCTGGCTCGCGAGTTTGGTGTTAACCTGGCGAAAGTCAAAGGTACCGGCCGCAAGAACCGCGTTCTGAAAGAAGACGTTCAGAGCTATGTGAAAGACGCGCTGAAACGCCTTGAGTCTGGTACAGCAGCTTCTGCATCCGGTAAAGGTGACGGTGCGGCACTGGGTCTGCTGCCTTGGCCGAAAGTAGATTTCAGCAAGTTCGGCGAAACGGAAGTGAAGCCGCTGTCTCGCATCAAGAAGATCTCTGGCGCCAACCTGCACCGTAACTGGGTGATGATCCCGCATGTTACTCAGTGGGATGACGCAGACATCACAGCGCTGGAAGCTTTCCGTAAAGAGCAGAATGCGATTGAAGCGAAGAAAGACACAGGCATGAAGATCACCCCGCTGGTGTTCATCATGAAAGCTGTTGCCAAGTCTCTGGAAGCCTTCCCGGCGTTCAACTCTTCTCTGTCTGACGACGGTGAGAGCCTGATCCTGAAGAAATACGTTAACATCGGTATTGCGGTAGATACACCAAACGGTCTGGTTGTGCCTGTGTTCAAAGACGTGAACAAGAAAGGCATCTACGAGCTGTCTGAAGAGCTGATGGTGGTCTCTAAGAAAGCCCGTGCCGGTAAACTGACGGCTGCTGACATGCAGGGCGGCTGCTTCACTATCTCAAGCCTGGGTGGCCTGGGTGGTACGGCATTCACTCCAATCGTGAATGCCCCTGAAGTGGGCATCCTGGGTGTGTCTAAGTCTGAGATGAAACCAGTATGGAACGGCAAGGACTTCGAACCTCGCCTGATGCTGCCGCTGTCACTGTCTTACGATCACCGTGTGATCGACGGTGCTGAAGGTGCACGCTTCATTACTTACCTGAACGGCATGCTGTCCGACATTCGTCGTCTGGTGCTGTAAAAGGTGTGACCCGAGATTCCTTGCCCGTATGAACGGGCAAGGAATTGTTGCCTGGCTCACAGGGAATGCCATTTTCCTTTTCAGGGTGATAACAGGTCTGTAAACTGTTGCGCGGTCTGAAAATAAAAAAATAACGCATTCTGCCTTACAGCCAGTTAGGGATAGATGACTTACAACGAGGTCAATAATGAGTAAAGAAATTAAAGCCCAGGTCGTAGTTCTAGGCTCAGGTCCTGCCGGTTACTCTGCCGCTTTCCGTTGCGCAGACTTAGGTCTGGAAACGGTTCTGATTGAAAAATACAGCACTCTGGGTGGCGTGTGTCTGAACGTGGGTTGTATCCCATCGAAAGCACTGCTGCACGTGGCGAAAGTCATCGAAGAAGCTAAAGCCATGGCCGATCACGGCGTGGTATTTGGTGAGCCACAAACCGATATCAACAAGATCCGCATCTGGAAAGATAAAGTCATCAACCAACTGACCGGTGGTCTGGGTGGTATGGCGAAAATGCGTAAAGTGACTGTCGTGAACGGCTACGGTAAATTTACCGATCCGAACACTATCGTTGTAGAAGGCGAAGAAGCCACTACGGTGAAATTTGACAACGCTATCATCGCAGCCGGTTCCCGTCCGATTGAACTACCTTTCATCCCGCATGAAGATCCGCGTATCTGGGACTCAACAGACGCGCTGGAACTGAAAGAAGTACCAGAAAAACTGCTGGTCATGGGCGGCGGCATCATTGGTCTGGAAATGGGTACTGTGTATGACGCACTGGGCTCTCAGATCGACGTCGTTGAAATGTTTGATCAGGTGATCCCTGCGGCAGACAAAGACATCATCAAAGTCTTCACCAAGCGTATCAGCAAGAAGTTCAACCTGATGCTGGAAACCAAAGTGACTGCGGTTGAAGCGAAGGAAGACGGCATTTACGTGTCAATGGAAGGCAAGAAAGCACCGGCTGAGCCTGTTCGTTACGACGCGGTTCTGGTGGCGATCGGCCGTACACCAAACGGTAAGCTGATCGACGCTGAGAAAGCGGGCGTGGCGGTTGATGAGCGTGGTTTCATCAACACCGACAAGCAAATGCGTACCAACGTGCCACACATCTTCGCGATTGGCGATGTGGTGGGTCAGCCAATGCTGGCACACAAAGGTGTGCACGAAGGTCACGTAGCGGCAGAAGTGATTGCCGGTAAGAAGCATTACTTCGACCCGAAAGTGATTCCTTCAATTGCTTATACTGAGCCTGAAGTTGCCTGGGTGGGTAAGACAGAGAAAGAAGCGAAAGCAGAAGGCATCAACTACGAAGTTGCTACTTTCCCATGGGCCGCTTCTGGCCGTGCGATCGCGTCTGACTGTGCTGACGGCATGACCAAGATGATCTTCGACAAAGACACTAACCGTGTTATCGGTGGTGCTATCGTAGGTACTAACGGCGGTGAACTGCTGGGCGAAATCGGTCTGGCTATCGAGATGGGTTGTGATGCCGAAGACATCGCACTGACTATCCATGCTCACCCGACTCTGCACGAGTCTGTGGGTCTGGCTGCGGAAGTGTTCGAAGGTTCGATCACTGACCTGCCAAACGCCAAAGCGAAGAAGAAAAAGTAATTTTTTACCTTTTCTGACTGCATGAAAAAAGCGCCCTTGAGGCGCTTTTTTACGTTTCGAACCAGAGTAATGGCATTCGGTTCCTCCCTCCTCGTAGAGGGAAACGCCAGGAAAAGGAATTCAGGCTCGCTGTTTTTGTTTCTCCCCCTCGTAGAGGGGGAGGTGAGAAGGGAGTGTTCTGGACACGGCGCTTGAAGGCATGCAGATCTGATTACTGTTTAAAGCTGCTGACCATACGCTCCAGACGGAGCGACAAAGCGTGCAGATTCTGACTGGACGTGACCATCTCATTCGCCGTGTCTGAGGTACGCTGGGTATTCTCGTTGATATCTTCGATATTGATGTTGATATCAGACACAACGGTGGACTGCTCCTCGGTTGCGGTGGCGACCTGGGTGTTCAAATCGGAAATCTGCAGGATCTGATCGTTGATGAGCAGCAGTGCTTTGGTGGCATCATCAGCGGCCTGGGTGCCGGCTTCGGTTAATTGCTGGCTGTTCTGCATCGCCTGGACGGCGTGTTGCGCTTCCTGCTGCAGGCGGTTAATCATGGTCTGGATTTCATCAGTTGAGGCCGCAGTGCGGCTGGCCAGGTTACGTACCTCGTCGGCGACCACGGCAAAGCCCCGTCCTTGTTCGCCGGCCCGCGCAGCTTCAATCGCGGCATTGAGTGCCAGCAGGTTGGTCTGCTCGGAGACGCCGCGAATCACTTCCAGAATACCGCCAATGGCGACGGTATTATCTGCCAGTGTCGCGACCACTTTTGCCATGTTGTGCATATCGCCGGCCAACTGTTCAATGCTGTCCTGGGCGCTCTGGACCACTTGCTGACCATTGCTGGTGGCCGAGGTGGCCTGCGAAGCGGATTCCGCCGCATAAGCCGCATTACCGGCAATCTCATTGACGGTGGCGCCCATCTGATTAATGGCTGTGACCACCTGCAGGGTACGATCACGCTGATTCTGGCTGTGATCCAGTGTGGCTTGTGCCTGAGCAGAGACTTGCTCGGCGGCCTCACGGAGCTCTGTGCCCGTGGCAGCGACGTCGACAACCAGTGCATGGATCTTGCTGGCAAAGGCATTGAAACCATTGGCCAGTTCAGCAATTTCGTCTTTACCTGACACAGGAATGCGTCGGCTCAGATCGCCATCACCTTCGCCCAGTTCGCGGAAGGTATCAGCGGCCTGGCGGATCGGCCGGGTGATGGTCTGGCTCAGGTATACCGCCAGGCCAATAAATGCCAGGGTGGTCAGGACAGCCAGAAGCATCACATAATTGCGAGTCTCATTTAACTGGGCAAACACTTCTTGTTCAGGCACCTGAGCAATCACAAACCAGTCCATCGCCGGAATATAGCTGGAAGCCAGCAGCAGCTTCTGACCCTGGTAATGGGCGGTAAACAGATTGAAAGGGCTCTTTTCCAGTAACACCCGGCTGTCGGAACCAAAGCGATCGGTAAAAGGCGTTTTTTCCGGGTTGCGGTTGTTCGGATCAAGCTGCACCACGCCGCGTGCATCCGTCAGTACCACAAAGCCGGTTTGCTCCAGTTTGAACTGCGAGAGCAGATTAGCCATATCATTGAATGAGCGGGAAAAGCCGGACATTCCTGTGCCGTTCAGCTGCTGGTAATTGACAAAAAGTTTCAGCTCACCGTTCGCTTCCCTGAACACCTGGGTCATTCTTGACTTGTTGCTATCACGGAAGTTGTAGAACCAGCTATCCTGAGTACGATTCAGGCGGCGCAGGAATCCGTTCTGGTTCCAGTAATCCCCGGTTTCCCGGTTGGCAATAGAGGCATCGTTCAGACCATACTGGCGCTTGAGGCTGTTGAGCTGGTCAATAAGCTGCTGTTCGTCGTCGGCGCTGACAGGCTGCGCCAGCAGGTTTAGCATGGCCGTATTGTTTGCCAGCTGTTCAGTGGCGTTTTGCAGCAGCCTGACTTCTGATTCCACTTGTCCGCTGAACTGGGCCAGCCGGGTAGGCAGTTCATTGCTGAGCAGTCGCGACTGAATAATGTCCTGCGAGGTGCTGAGACTGAGGTAACTGACTAATGCGCTTGAGGCAATGACGGCTATGCTCATTGCCAGTGTAAGTTTTTGCCTGATGGAAAGCTGCTTGAGGTTCATGCATCAATTCTCTGTTGCTACCGGGATTTCTGCGGTATAAGTGTGCGAATTAATTGTCTTTTTTAGCCGGTGTCACCCACATCGGCTCAGTGATCAACATGGTGTTTTTAAAGGGATGTTTCGTTTTTTTGCATTATTTATTGTGATATCGGCCGTATTTACTTCAGCTTTAGTGAAAGCGGAGCAAAAAAATGCTGATCGCCTGAAGGTCGGACTTGTCCTCGGCGGTGGCGGTGCCAAAGGGGCGGCCCATGTCGGGGTGCTGAAGGCGCTGGAAGAGCTGCAGATCCCGGTGGATTACATTGTGGGGACCAGCATGGGCGCTTATGTCGGGGGCTTGTATGCATCGGGAATGAGCGCCGATGAGGTTGAAGCCATCCTCAATACCGTGGACTGGGAGTCGGGTTATGAAGACAGGGTGCAGCGCAGTGAGCGGCGGGTTCGTGAAAAGCAGCAAGAGGACAGGTTCCAGATAGTCATGGATCTGGGGTTTAAATTCTGGGAGATCAAAGTGCCGAAAGGGTTTGTACAGGGACAAACCATGGGCGAGATACTGCGTACCACATCCGGCAATTTGCCCTGGATGGTCAGCTTTGATGCCTTGCCTGTACCATACCGTGCGGTTGCCACTGATATTGAAAATCTTAAACCCGTTGTGTTGTCCGGCGGCGATCTGGCCGAGGCGATGCAGGCGAGTATGTCTGTTCCCGGTTTGCTGCCACCTGTGATGCTGGAAGGCAAATTACTGGTGGATGGCGGCATCACCAATAATCTGCCCATTTCTGTGGTGAAGGAGATGGGCGCCGATCTGGTGATCGCGGTTGATATCAGTAACGATTTCAAAACTGCCGATGAGCTGAGCGACTACCTGGTGGTCATGGATCAGCTGACCGATTTTATGGTGCGGGATAATTCTGCCCGGCAGGAAGCACAGTTGTCCGATACCGACCTGTTGCTGCGTCCTGATGTCCGGGGCATCAGCACCACAGACTTTCACCGCATGCCGGAAGCCTTTGACAGCGGTTATCACAGTGTTCAGGCTGTGCGCTTCCAGCTGTCAGAACTCGGCAACGCCAGTATTTATCAGACATATATTGATTACAAACAGACTGCCCGGCGCGAGCTGGAATTTTTGGAAGAAGGCCGGATCGACGAAATTGAATTGCTCAACAACAGTCCTTATGCCGATGAAGTCCTGTTAGAGCGGCTGCAACTGAAACCCGGCATGAAGGTAAATACCGAGCAGCTGGAGCAAAGTGTGCGCGATCTGTATGCGCTGGACAGGTTTGAACGGGTAGATTACAGGTTTGAGCGTTTAGGCAATCGCCATATATTGATTTTTGAAGTGAAGGCCAAAAGCTGGGGGCCCAACTTTATCGACATGCGCTTCGCCTTAGAAGATGATTTTGCCAATAATACCGACTTCTCCATTGGGTTGGGGTTAACGGCGACCGGCCTGTCAGAGAAAGGGGCTGAATGGCGCAACGAGCTCGAATATGGCTCTGATAAGCGTATCGCCAGCGAACTGTATGTGCCTTTTACCAGCGATCAGGAATGGTTCGCCGTGATGGGTATCGACTACGATGTAACCAATACCCATGTCGCTGTTTCGGGGGAAGAACCGAGCCTGAAGAACATTGATGATTTTCTTGCTGCGCGCTTCATTGATGTGAGTATCGACAGCTC
This sequence comes from Photobacterium sp. WH77, assembly GCF_022014395.1. Classification (NCBI taxonomy): domain Bacteria; kingdom Pseudomonadati; phylum Pseudomonadota; class Gammaproteobacteria; order Vibrionales; family Vibrionaceae; genus Photobacterium; species Photobacterium sp. WH77. The sequence goes on from NZ_JAKLTE010000005.1 coordinate 133,691, forward strand.
ACTGGGGTGGCAGCCTGCCCTTTGGCAAGAGTTCAGGCTGGGTTATCTGTTTGGCAATGGAGAGACACAATTTCCCGGTATTCTGAATTTGGGCGATCAGGATCGCAGCAGCCGGCGTCTTTATCTGAAGTACAACCTTGATACCCTGGACGATTTCACCCTGCCGAACAACGGCCACTTTTTTCTCGCCGAGATTGCCTCTTCGGATGACAGTGTGCGTTTTCAGGGTGAACACAGTGCAGACACATCTTTGCATTTCGATTTGGGCTGGAAGGGAGCGTACACTTTTGGCCGCCATACCTTGATGGGCAAGGCGGAATACGGCAACGTGCATTCCGATGAGGATTTACGACTAGATCCCAAAGAGCTGGGTGGTTTCCTGAATCTATCCGGCATACCGAAAAACAGTTTGTCGGGTAACAATAAAGTATTTTCTGCCCTGGTGTACCGATACCATCTGCTGGATAACGACTTTGGCCTGTTTAACTCAGCGGTGTATCTGGGGGGCTCTGTCGAATGGGGCGGCGTGTTCAATAATCCCAATCTTTCTGTCTCAGAAATACCGGGATACTATGCAGGTAGCATATTCACTGGTATTACTACGCCATTTGGGCCATTCATTCTGGCTTATGGCAGGACGGAAGAAGATTTAAGTTCTTTCTATCTGTTTTTTGGAGGAGCCCTGTAATACTGGGATTTTTCCTGTTTTGTGAATGTTGTAAAAGTCCGCCTGATTTTAATGTTTAGTTAAAAATGGTATGCTCCGTAACCGGTTTTGGTCTCTCCTGCACGTCAAAAAGGTCTGAATCAAGTCAAGCATAATGCGTGCGTGATAACCGGAGAGGGCAATCACTTCCAAGGATGTTTAGCCGGTTGGCTAAACCGAAAAATGAGGAATATGTCGTGCTTGAAGCCTACCGTAAACACGTCGAAGAGCGTGCTGCTGAAGGGATTGTCCCTAAGCCTCTGGATGCCGAGCAAACTGCTGCTCTGGTTGAACTTCTGAAAAATCCACCTGCAGGCGAAGAAGCCTTCCTGGTCGACCTGCTGGAAAACCGCATCCCGCCAGGTGTTGATGAAGCTGCATACGTGAAAGCGGGCTTTCTGGCCGCGATTACCACAGGTGAAGCGACTTCTCCCATTGTCAGCAAAGAAAAAGCGGCTGAACTGCTGGGCACCATGCAAGGTGGTTATAACATTGAGCCCCTGATCAGCCTGTTAGACAATGCCGAACTGGCACAGATTGCGGTGAAAGCCCTGTCTCATACGCTGCTGATGTTCGATGCTTTCTATGATGTCGAAGAAAAAGCAAAAGCCGGCAATGAATTCGCCAAGCAAGTGCTGCAATCCTGGGCGGATGCCGAGTGGTTCCTGTCTAAGCCTGAACTGGCTGAAAAAATTACCCTGACTGTTTTTAAAGTCACCGGTGAAACCAATACCGATGACCTGTCGCCGGCGCCTGATGCCTGGTCTCGTCCGGATATTCCTCTGCACGCGCTGGCGATGCTGAAAAATGAACGTGACGGCATTGAACCGGATCAAGCCGGTTCAGTTGGTCCGGTGAAACAAATTGAAGCCCTGAAAGAGAAAGGGCATCAGCTGGTTTACGTCGGTGATGTGGTCGGTACGGGTTCATCCCGTAAATCGGCGACTAACTCCGTACTCTGGTTCATGGGCGATGATATTCCGAATGTCCCCAATAAGCGCGCTGGCGGTTATGTACTGGGCGGTAAGATTGCGCCTATCTTCTTTAATACTATGGAAGATGCCGGTGCACTGCCGATTGAAGTGGATGTGACGGCGCTGAACATGGGTGATGTGATCGACGTTTACCCATTCAAAGGTGAAGTGCGTCGTCACGGCAGTGATGAAGTGGTCTCTACCTTCTCGCTGAAAACCGACGTGCTGATTGATGAAGTGCGTGCCGGCGGCCGTATTCCGCTGATCATCGGCCGTGGTCTGACTGACCGTGCCCGTGAGTGTCTGGGCCTGGAAGCGTCGACGGTATTCCGTCGCCCGCAGCCAGTGGCAGATTCTGGTAAAGGGTTTACCCTGGCTCAGAAAATGGTTGGTAAAGCCTGTGGCGTTGAAGGTATCCGTCCGGGCACCTACTGCGAACCTAAGATGACCACAGTGGGCTCTCAGGACACCACAGGTCCTATGACCCGTGATGAGCTGAAAGACTTGGCCTGCCTGGGCTTCTCTGCTGAGCTGACCATGCAGTCATTCTGTCACACCTCGGCTTATCCTAAGCCAGTTGATGTCAACACCCACCATACGCTGCCTGACTTCATCATGAACCGTGGCGGTGTATCGCTGCGTCCTGGCGACGGTGTGATCCACTCCTGGCTGAACCGCATGCTGCTGCCTGATACTGTCGGTACCGGCGGTGACTCGCACACCCGTTTCCCTCTGGGAATTTCGTTCCCGGCCGGTTCTGGTCTGGTGGCGTTCGCTGCGGCAACCGGTGTGATGCCGCTGGATATGCCAGAGTCTATCCTGGTGCGCTTTAAGGGCGAAATGCAAGAAGGTATCACGCTGCGTGATCTGGTGCATGCCATCCCTTACTACGGTATCAAACATGGTCTGCTGACCGTAGAGAAAGCCGGTAAGATCAACGAATTCTCCGGCCGCGTGCTGGAAATTGAAGGTGTTGAGCACCTGACGGTTGAGCAGGCTTTTGAGCTGTCTGATGCCTCGGCAGAGCGCAGTGCGGCGGGTTGTACAGTAAAACTGTCGCAGGAGTCTGTGGCTGAGTATCTTGAATCCAACATTGTGATGCTGAAGTGGATGATCGCCGAAGGTTATGGTGATCGTCGAACCATTGAACGCCGTATTACTGCGATGCAGGAATGGCTGGATAATCCGTCTCTGATGGAAGCAGACAAAGACGCCGAATATGCTCACGTGATCGAAATCGATCTGGCTGAGATCAAAGAGCCAATTCTGTGTGCGCCTAACGATCCGGACGATGCACGCCTGCTGTCTGAAGTGCAGGGTACGGAAATCGACGAGGTCTTCATCGGCTCCTGTATGACTAACATCGGCCATTTCCGTGCCGCCGGTAAGCTGCTGGATAAATTTGGTGGCCAGCTGAACACGCGTTTGTGGGTGGCACCACCCACTAAGATGGACCGTGATCAACTGACTGAGGAAGGTTATTACGGTATCTTCGGTCGTGCCGGTGTTCGTATTGAAACGCCGGGATGTTCGCTGTGTATGGGTAACCAGGCGCGTGTGGCTGATAAAGCAACTGTGATGTCGACCTCTACCCGTAACTTCCCGAACCGTCTGGGGACAGGTGCCAATGTGTACCTTTCTTCAGCTGAGCTGGCAGCGGTGGGTGCTATCCTGGGTCGTATCCCGACTGTGGAAGAGTACATGGAGTACGCCAAGCAGATTAATGCAACGGCAGCAGATACTTACCGTTATCTGAACTTCCACCGTATGGGTCAGTACACTAAGCGTGCGGATGAAGTGATTATCCAGGCTGCGGTGTAATCATACCCGACCAGAATAGATGCTTGTGAATAAGACAGGGAGCCAGTGGCTCCCTGTCTTTTTTTGTCTTTTTATCCTTATGTCTTTTGTGTTGCGCTACGTTTCGCCGTGTGCCTTCTAAGCCTGTGGCTCGGCAAGGTTGTGAGACTTCCCACACACGCCTTATAGGCAGTTCATAGCGGCTTCAGGTTGCATTTTTACCGGGTTCCTGACAAGGTGCGCGGCGGAATTATTCCGTCTTCCTTCACTGAATGCAGTATGCGGACAATAGTTAAGTAAGATGGCGCCTGACGGCAGACACCAATCACTAATCACAATAATAAAGGGCAGGTATGGACTACGAATTTAAGAAAAACATGCTGGATGGCAGCTATCATGTGGTTTTTTCTATGGGACATGAAGCGCTTGGCCGCTGGCTGGTGGAAGAAGTGCAGGCTGATGAGGCAAAGATAGCCTTGATTCTGAATCAACTTGGTGCATTAAAGGGTACGACGAGCGAGTGGCGGTTAAGCGGGGAAGAAATGACACTGATCCTGGAGGATAACGAAGCCATTGTTCAGGCTAATTATTTGTTTTTTCAAGATGAAGAGCAGCTTGATGAAGACATGAGCCATTATGACGATGAAGCGGTTTCCTTGTGTGGATTTGAGGATCTTGAGCAAGTCTTGCATGCTTGGCGTGCATTCACTCGCGGACGATAGGCGTCAGATTCAGTGTAAATTCCTGCTTTGCTTCTTTTCGGGGAATTAACCGCACCACTATGGTGCGGTTTTTTTGTGCAATTTTTATGTTTGTTAATTAAGTTAATGTTTATTAAAGTTTTTTAAAGTTGGCACGAAGCTTGTTTATTAATCTGTGTATGTTAGGGATGCACAGGTTTAAGGAGCAAGGTTAATGAAACTCATCAATGCAATAATCAAACCTTTTAAGTTGGATGATGTGCGTGAAGCGCTGGCGGACGTTGGGGTTGAGGGGATGACCGTTTCTGAGGTCAAGGGATTTGGCCGTCAGAAAGGGCACACTGAACTATACCGCGGTGCGGAATATCAGGTTGATTTTCTGCCTAAGGTCAAGCTGGAAATCGCCACTCAGGCGGAGAACCTGGAAATCATTCTTGAGGCGATTACCAAGGCAGCACACACCGGCAAAATCGGTGACGGTAAGATTTTTGTTTACGATCTGGACCATGCGGTACGTATCCGTACCGGTGAGACAGACGCAGAAGCATTATAACAACGAGATGTGATAAGAGGACGACAACCATGGAATTATCAACAACGGTGACAGAGCTGCGTTACGCGCTCGACACATTCTTTTTCCTGATCTCAGGCGCCCTGGTCATGTGGATGGCAGCGGGTTTTGCCATGCTGGAAGCCGGTCTGGTGCGCTCAAAAAACACCACAGAAATTTTAACTAAAAACTTTTGTCTGTACGCCATTGCCTGCACCATGTACCTGATTGTGGGTTATAACATCATGTATGTGGATAACGGCGAAGGTGGCTGGCTACCTTCATTTGGTACCTTATTCGGTACTCAGGCGGAAGGGGCTGACCACTCGCTGGAATCTGACTTCTTCTTCCAGGTGGTCTTTGTCGCGACAGCCATGTCTGTGGTCTCAGGGGCTGTGGCCGAACGCATGAAGTTGTGGGCATTCCTGGTATTCTCAGTCGTTCTGACAGCTGTTATCTACCCGGTTGAAGGCTACTGGACTTGGGGCGGCGGCTTCCTGTCAGCCGCTGGCTTTAGTGACTTTGCCGGCTCAGGAATTGTGCATATGGCGGGTGCGTCTGCGGCACTGGCTGGTGTGTTGCTGCTGGGAGCCCGTAAAGGCAAATACGGCAAAAATGGAGAAATCCTGCCAATTCCCGGTTCAAACATGCCGCTGGCGACCCTGGGTACTTTTATCCTGTGGTTTGGCTGGTTCGGTTTCAACGGCGGTTCGCAACTGATGATTTCCGACTTCGAGAATGCGACGGCTGTGGGTAAAATCTTCCTCAACACCAATGCTGCAGCGGCTGCAGGTGCTATCGCCGCATTGGCAGTGTGTAAAACCACCTGGGGTAAAGCTGATTTGACCATGATTCTCAATGGTGCACTGGCGGGCCTGGTGGCGATCACCGCTGATCCGCTGTCTCCATCACCTATGTCAGCGGTTATTATCGGTGTGATTGCCGGTGCACTGGTTGTCTTTAGTATCATCGGTCTGGATAAGCTGAAAATCGATGATCCTGTCGGTGCGATTTCAGTGCATGGCGTGTGCGGTTTCTTCGGCCTGATGGTGGTACCGTTCAGCAACACAGATGCCAGCTTTGGTGCTCAGTTACTGGGTGCGGTTGTTATCTTCGCCTGGGTATTTGGTGCGAGTCTGGCCGTATGGGCCATCCTGAAAGCTACCATGGGGATCCGTGTTAGCGAAGAGGAAGAAATGGCCGGTATGGATTTACACGACTGTGGCATAGATGCTTACCCTGAGTTTGTCAGCGTGAAGTAATTGCTTTAAAGTTGAGCTAATTCACATAATTATCAAAAACGCTGCCAGCAGGCAGCGTTTTTTTGTGTTCATTTGTTTCAACACATTGTTGACTGAAGCAGCTACAGTATAATTGAGCGATACTGATAAACGTTATCATTCATTTTTGTATTAAGGGAATGCTCAATGAAAAAACTGTTAGCTTCTGCTGTATTACTGGGGTTGTCGGCACCTCAAATGGTTCTGGCTGCCGAAGAAGTCAACGTCTACTCTCTGCGCCAGCCGTTTTTAATTGAGCCGATGCTGAAAGAATTCACAGATGAAACTGGCATTAAGGTCAACGTAAAATTTGCCAAAGATGGCATTGCTGAAAAACTGGCTCAGGAAGGCGAATACAGCCCGGCCGATGTGGTTCTGACCGTTGACATCAGCCGTCTGGCAGAATTGAGTGATAAAGGCCTGGTTCAGGCCGTTGACAGTGAAGTGATCGACAAGAATGTCCCGGCTCAGTACCGCGACTCTGACGATGAGTGGTTTGGCTTGACGTTACGTACCCGCAGTGTGTACTCGTCCAGAGAGCGAGTCGGTCGTCTGCCAGCAAGTTTTGATTATCTGGATCTGGCGAAACCTGAGTGGAAAGGCAAAATCTGCACCCGTTCAGGTAAGCACCCTTACAATATTTCTCTGGTTTCTTCGATGATTGCGCATTATGGGGAAGCAGAAACCAAAACCTGGCTTGAAGGGGTAAAAGCGAACCTGGCTCGTAAACCTCAGGGTAACGACCGAGGCCAGGTGAAAGCGGTTAAAGAAGGCCTGTGTGATCTGGCAATCGGCAATAGTTACTATCTGGGTAAAATGTTAAGCGATGAAAACCAGAAAGCGTGGGCAGAAGCGGTTTACATCAATTTCCCGGGTCAGCAGGCTAACGGTACCCATGTCAATATCAGTGGTATGGCGATGGCTAAGCATGCGCCTAATAAAGCCAATGCTCAGAAACTGATGGAATTCCTGACATCAGACAAAGCCCAGCACATGTACGCTGATGTGAACTTTGAATACCCGGTTAAAGCGGGTGTCGAGCGCTCTGAGCTGGTGGCGTCCTGGGGAGATTTCAGTGCTGATACTCTGCCTCTGGAAAAGATCGCTGATTATCACAATGCAGCAACCAAATTGCTGGATGAAGTACAGTTTGATCTGTAAGTAGAAGAAAAACAGGGGTCGGTAGGCCCCTTTTTATCGATTGTCTGGTATCTTTGGGGGCGTTTTTTTTCGCGAACCGCTTGGACGCATGTGTTGCCCCTTCGTTGGGCAAGGCTTCTCTCGTGTCAGCTCAAGGATACTAAGTTGTCGGCAATGAAAGACAGATACCCTATTTGGAAAACCAGCGGCTGGACGTTTGGTGTTTTACTGGTTTTACCCATTTTAGCCATTTTCTATACGGCACTGGGGGAATCGGATCAGGTGTTTGCGCACCTGATGAGCACAGTGATGGGGACCTATACCCTCAATACACTGGTGCTGGTCACCGGCACCGCGTTACTGGCGGCTTTGTTTGGCTTGCCCGCCGCCTGGTTTATGGCCATGTGCCGGCTGCCCGGTGAAAAATGGCTGCAATGGGCCTTAGTACTGCCACTGGCGATGCCGGGCTACATCATAGGCTACATCTACACTGACTGGTTCGACTATGCCGGACCGGTACAAATTCTGCTGCGCGATTGGTTTGGCTGGCAGAGTTATCAGGATTACTGGTTTCCGGATATCCGAACCTTAGGCGGTGCGTGTCTGGTACTGGCTTTGGTGCTATATCCTTATATCTACCTGCTGGCCCGCACGGCTTTTATGGAGCAGAGTGCCAGTTTACTGCAATCTGCGCGTTTGCTGCGCTGTTCGCCGCTGGAAAGCTTCCGGCGCATTTCTTTGCCTCTGGCTCGGCCTTCCATTGCCGTCGGCCTGTCTTTGATTGCTATGGAAACCCTGGGCGATTTCGGCACTGTCAGTTACTTTGCCGTCCATTCGCTGACAACAGCGGTATACGACACCTGGCTGGGCTATTCCAATCTTAACGCGGCGGCAAAAATTTCAGCCATGATGCTGCTGGCTATTTTTTTGCTGATCAGCGCAGAGCGATTCAGTCGTCGCCGGCAAAAACTGTTTCAGCAGCACAGTGAGCCGAATGAAGATGTCCGTTACCGTTTGTCCGGCTGGAAGAAGGTGCTGGCACTGAGCTGGTGTTGGGGGCTGATTGGACTGGCTTTCATCCTGCCGCTGCTGCAGCTGCTCTATTATGCCTGGCAGTATTTTGCCCAGAGCTGGAACTCTGAGTTCAGACAGTTCAGCATGAACAGCCTGATGGTTGCTGTGAGTGCTGCTTTACTGGCTGTTGCTGTCGCACTGCTGGTCAATTTTTATCATCGTCTGGATGGCCGCCGTACCAGCATCGTGCCGATGCGTTTAAGTGTGATGGGCTATGCCGTGCCGGGTACTGTGCTGGCAATCGGCGTGATGATCCCACTGACCACAGCCGATCACTGGCTTAATGACTTCACTCAGTTCATGGGATGGGGACGGCCCGGACTCTTTTTCTCCGGCTCTGTGTTTGCGATGATTTTTGCCTTTGTGGTGCGTTTTGGTGCAGTAGCCGTTGGCAGTATTGAAAGCAGCCTGGCCAAAATACCTCCGTCACTGGACATGGCTGCCAAGACCATGGGGTGCGCGCCCATGTCTATGCTGAGGCGTGTACATTTGCCGCTCATCCGGCGGGGCTGCCTGATAGCGGGTCTGCTGGTCTTCATCGAGTCCATGAAGGAGCTGAACGCCGCGCTGTTACTGCGGCCATTTAACTTTGAAACTCTGGCAACCTATGTCTTCAACTATGCCTCTGATGAGCAGCTGGAGCTGGCCGCAATGCCAGCCATTCTGCTGGTGCTTGTCGGCTTGGTGCCTTTGGTTGTTGTAAACCGTTCATTGGAGCAATCACACTGATGAGTCATGCGTTATCTGTCCATAATCTGACCTGTCGTTATAACGGTCATGCTGTACTGGAAAATCTGTCTCTGGTGGTGGAAGACAATGAAATCATCTGTTTGTTAGGAGCTAGCGGCTGCGGGAAAACAACCCTGCTTAAAGCCATTGCCGGCTTATTACCGCAAGAGCAGGGTGAGTTGCGGATTAATGGCCGTACTGTGGTGGATAAAGTGAACTGGGTGCCGCCGGAGAATCGCAATATAGGGATGATATTCCAGGATTATGCGCTGTTCCCCCATCTGACTGTGGCGGAAAATATAGCCTTTGGCCTGCGAGACTGGGAAAAAAACAATGCGCAGACCAAAGTGGAAGAAATGCTGTCGCTGGTCAGGCTGGAAAACCTTGGCCAGCGTTATCCGCACCAGCTATCTGGCGGTCAGCAACAGCGTGTTGCGATTGCGCGGGCTCTGGCTTGCGAGCCTGATCTGATATTGCTGGATGAACCGTTTTCGAATATCGACACTCAGGTTCGCCATGGGCTGATTCGGGAAATACGACGAATCTTCAAGGCGCAAGGGGTAACGGCTATCTTTGTGACTCATAGCCGGGAGGAAGCCTTTGCTTTCGCGGACAAGCTGGCAGTGATGCACAATGGCGTGATAGAACAGTTTGGTACCGCAGCGGAGCTTTACTATCAACCTTGTAGCCGTTTTGTCGCTGATTTTCTGGGGGCGGGGTCTTATTTGCCGGCCACTATCGGGCAGGATGGCTTGCTGACACCCTTTGGCTGTGTTGATCTGGCAAAAGCCGTCACATTTGGCGAAGGCAGGCATGTTGAGTGGCTTGTCAGGCCACAGAACCTAAAGCTGGCACCGACCGAAGACGGTGATGGGATTATTCTGGAACAGCAGTTCATGGGCGACAGCTGCCGCTATACGGTAGACTACGAGGGGCACCACTTGATAGTGAATACCCCTATGATCCTGCAAACTGGTCAACGCGTATCCGTAGAGTTGGACTTGTACCAGCCCAGAGTACTTGCTGCTGCCAGTTAACGGCAGCAGTTATACCTGCGGGAACATTAGGCTGATGTAAGCGTCGGCCTGTGTTTGCATGCTGTTTTTATCTGGCTCAATGTTGGCGCGTAAATACAGCACGTAACATAAACCATGAAGCAGCCAGGTCAGATCATAAGAGGTGATCTCCGTACTTAGCTGACCATCCTGTTTACCCTGCTCAAAGATATTGGTCAGTTGTTTCAGGTTCGGACGGTTTGCATCAAGAAACTGCGGCCAGGTTTCAGTTCTGACAGAAGTACTCCATTCAAACCATACCTTTAACCAGTCCTGCTGTTCGATAACCGCATCAATCATATAGCCTGTGATGCAGCTCAGGTGACTATGAAGGGTATCGTGCTCTTCTCCCAGGCACAGATTCAGCAGTTCATTAAAATTTCTTTCCACCTGTGACAGAACTTGCTCAACAAGTGCCTCACGGGTAGGAAAATAATTGAAAACCGTTGCCACTGAGACATTAGCCATATCAGCAATGTCGGCATGTCCTGCTCGTCCGATACCTCGGCGGGCAAACACTTCCAGCGCGCACTTGAGAAGTTGTTGTTTTCGTTTCTCAGGTGAGAGACGCGTCCTCGTTTTTTTAACTATGGTGTCCATGCTACAAATTCCCTAGCCAATCGATTTATATGCACTTTGCTTAATAACTCTACCTCAGCAATGGATTTGGTTCAATCTGATTTATACCCGTTGTGTCATATGGCTCGAATAATTGAAGCAATAACTTTTCTTGTTCAAGGATGGTAGAATAGCTTTTTAGTAATCACTGAGACCCATGTGCATGCCAAATGCGCATATGGAGAGATAAATGAAGCATACCATTGAAGTCATGATTTCTGAGCAGGATGTTCAGGCAAGGATTAAAGAGCTCGGAGAGCAGATCACCGCCTATTATCAGGGCTCAGAAAACCTTGTCATGGTGGGATTGCTGCGAGGTTCCTTTGTCTTTATGGCTGACCTGGCCCGTGCGGTTGATCTGCCGCACGAAGTGGATTTTATGACGGCTTCCAGTTACGGAAACGCGATGGAAAGCAGCCGTGATGTCCGTATTCTGAAAGATCTGGATGATGAAATCGAAGGCAAAGACGTGCTGCTGGTTGAAGATATTATTGATACCGGCAACACGCTGAATAAAGTCCGGGAAATACTGGCCCTGCGTAATCCGAATTCCATCCGTATCTGTACTTTGCTGGACAAGCCTGAGCGCCGTGAAGTCGCCGTGGATGCCGAGTGGATTGGTTTTGAAATTCCCGATGAATTTGTGGTCGGTGTCGGCATAGATTATGCGCAGAAATACCGCCATCTGCGATTTATCGGAAAAGTGATTCCGCTGGAAGACTGATAACTCTCGGTTTTTAGCTGCGTGATGCAAGTAAAAGCGACCAGATGGTCGCTTTTACTTTATGGGTTATTCTTTGGGCAAAATCGTTGCCATTGCACTTTGGTAGGAAACTTCCAGAGACTCCCGGCTGGTGGCGGTAACGCCCAAATCCGTCAGTTTGCCGTCACCAATACCGTACACCCAGCCATGAATTTTAACTTTCTGGCCGCGTTCCCAGGCTTGTTGCATGATGGTCGAGTTGCCCAGGTTGTATACTTGCGAAGCCACGTTGATTTCACATAGCTTATCGGCCCAGGCCTCACGGGGCAGAGTCCCCAGATCGCTGCGGTGCTTAAGGTACAGATCGCGAATATGAAGCAGCCAGTTATTGATGAGCCCTAAGGGCGGATTATCAATGGAGGCTGCCACACCGCCGCAACCATAGTGGCCGCAGATAATGATGTGTTTGACCTTGAGCACATCGACAGCATACTGCACCACTGACAGGCAGTTCAGATCAGTATGGATGACCTGGTTAGCCACGTTTCGGTGCACGAAAAGCTCGCCAGAGTCCAGGCCAGTCAGGCGTTCTGCCGGAACCCGGCTGTCGGAGCAGCCGATCCAGAGATATTCTGGGTGCTGTGCTTTCGCTAGATGTGAAAAGAATTCCGGGTTTTCTGCTTTAATCTTTTCCGACCAGGAAAAGTTATTTGCAAATAGCTGTTTAATTTCTGCCATGACAACACCTTAGTTTGCTACATTGGGTTGTTTATCTTTGGTCAGGCTATGGCTGCTATGATGCGCTTGCAAAGCCAAAGATAAACAGGTCATTACTATACACTTGCGAGGCGGCTTGCAAATCCGATTTGTTGATTTTTTTACTCTTTATACCAAATAAAAAAGCGTATTGTATGAATGCATTAGAAATTACTGATTTAAACAAGGCTTATCCAGGGGTGCAGGCCCTTAAGGATATGAGCCTGACAGTCGAAGAAGGGGACTTTTTCGCTCTGCTGGGGCCTAATGGGGCCGGTAAATCGACCACGATTGGTGTGATCAGCTCCCTGGTCAATAAAACCTCCGGTCAGGTGAAAGTGTTTGGCTATGACATCGATAAGCAGTTGGTTGAAGCGAAAAATCAGCTCGGTCTGGTGCCGCAGGAGTTTAACTTCAATCAGTTCGAGACTGTCGAGCAGATAGTGATTAATCAGGCCGGTTTTTATGGCGTCCCCAAGGCGCTGGCCAAAGAGCGGGCAAAGAAGTACCTGACACAGCTGGATTTGTGGAACAAGCGCAATGAGCGTGCCCGTAGTTTGTCTGGCGGTATGAAGCGTCGCCTGATGATTGCCCGTGCCCTGATGCACGAACCCAGGCTGTTAATTCTCGATGAACCGACTGCAGGGGTGGATATCGAGCTGCGTCGTTCGATGTGGACTTTTTTACGAGAAATTAACCGTCAGGGTGTCACTATCATTTTGACTACGCATTACCTGGAAGAAGCCGAAATGCTGTGCCGTAATATCGGCATCATTAATCATGGTGAGCTGATTGAACACACCAGCATGAAATCTCTGCTGGCCAAGCTGGAGGTGGAAACCTTCATTCTTGATGTTGTCCTCAATGGCAGTAAACCTGAACTTGATGGTGTGGCATGGAAAATGCCGGATAACCACACGCTGGAAATCGACATTCACAAGGGAACAGGTCTGAACTCTGTATTCAGCCAGCTGAGTGCTCAGGGGATAGAGGTACTGTCTATGCGTAATAAAGCCAACCGTCTTGAGGAGTTGTTCGTGACGCTTGTAGCTCAGAGCCAAGGAGAGCAGTCTGCATGAGATACCAGTATTGGATTGCTTTTCAAAGTTTAATCAGTAAAGAAGTGAACCGTTTTGCCCGTATCTGGGTACAGACACTGGTGCCGCCAGCCATCACCATGACGTTATACTTCATCATTTTCGGTAGCCTGATCGGCAGTCGGATCGGTGAGATGGGCGGTTTTACCTATATGGAATACATAGTGCCCGGTTTGATCATGATGTCAGTGATCACTAACTCATATTCAAATGTGGCGTCTTCTTTCTTTAGTGCTAAGTTTCAGCACAATATTGAAGAATTGCTGGTTGCGCCTGTGCCCAACTTTGTCATTATCGCTGGCTATATTGGCGGTGGTGTACTGCGCGGACTGGGTGTCGGGGTGATAGTGACGGCTGTGTCACTGCTGTTTGTCGATTTGCAGATAGCGCACCTGGGGGTGATTATTGCCACTGTCATCATGACCTCCATCGTTTTCTCTCTGGGGGGGCTGATCAACGCGGTGTTTGCCAAAACCTTTGATGACATCAGCATTATTCCCACTTTCGTACTGACGCCTTTGACCTACTTAGGCGGGGTGTTTTATTCCCTCAATTTGTTGCCTGAATTCTGGCAGTGGGTGTCCAAACTCAACCCTATCGTCTACATGGTCAATGCTTTTCGTTATGGCTTCCTCGGGGTATCCGATGTCGGTATAGGCACAGCGTTTAGCGTGCTTCTGGCCTTTGTGCTTGCTTTGTACGGCCTGGCCCACTATCTGATATCAAAAGGGATAGGCTTACGCTCCTGAGTCGATACAGCGGGTTTAATGCCCAATAAAAACGCCCGGTTACCGGTAAGTAACTGGGCGTTTTAGTCAGATGCTTATCGCAGATGTCTGTCTGGTTTTGTTAGTGAGTGGTGTCTGCTGAGACAGAGGCCAGCTCAATGACCTGATTATCAATCAGACGCGCTTTCCCCAGGAAAGCAGACATCAGGATCACCGCCTGTGTGGTCTCTTCGCCGACAACCTGCAGCGTACGGGCATCACGGATGTAAATTTCATCCGGTTCCAGACCGGCAGCACGCAATTGATCATTGGCATCCAGCACCACTTCATCAAAGTCACGGCGTCCGCCGCGGATCTGGCTGCTGATCCAGCGCATGGTTTTGGCCAGTACCGGTGCGCGCTGACGCTCATCTACGGTGAGGTATCCATTACGAGAGCTCATAGCCAGGCCATCCATTTCACGCACTGTCGGTACACCAATGATCTCAATCGGCATCGCGAGATCGTTGACCATTTGACGGATCAACGCCAGTTGCTGATAGTCTTTTTCACCAAAGCAGGCCACATCTGGCTGCACAATATTAAACAGCTTGGCCACTATGGTGGCGACGCCACGAAAATGACTTGGGCGCAACGCCCCTTCCAGCATGTGAGACAGGCCCGGCACTTCGACAAAGGTTTGTCGGTCCATGCCATTGGGGTAAATGATATCCGGGGTCGGTGTGAAAACCAGTTCGACGCCTTCACCATTTAATTTGGCCAGATCCTCTTCCAGAGTACGAGGATAGCTATTCAGATCGTCAGCTTTATCGAACTGCATTGGGTTAACGAAAATACTGACAATAATGATATCGGCTTGTTCGCGTGCTTTGCGAACCAGAGTCAGGTGCCCCTGATGCAGATTTCCCATGGTCGGAACAAAGGCGATACGGCGGCCTTCACGGCGCCAGGCCCGAACCTGTTCACGAACAGGGGAAATGTCAGCAAAAGTCTGCATGGTGGGTTTTCCTTACTCAAAGGTATGCTCTGGACCCGGGAATGTTCCCGTTTCCACTTCTTTCAGATACTGTGAAACCGCTTTGCGGATATCGCCAGTCTGAGCAAGATAGTTTTTAGAAAAACGCGGCATATAATTGGCAGAAATGCCTAACATGTCGTGCATGACTAAAATCTGGCCGTCAGTCACGTTACCGGCTCCGATGCCGATAACAGGAATATCTAAGGCTTCGGTGATGCGTTTGGCCAGTGAGGCAGGGACACACTCCAGCACGACAATTTGTGCGCCTGCCTTTTGCAGCGCAATGGCGTCGGCAAGCATCTGGTCAGCGCGTTCTTTATCGCGTCCCTGAACTTTGTAGCCACCAAAGATATTGACCGATTGAGGTGTCAGGCCCAGATGGGCGCACACAGGTATGGCACGTTCGGTCAATGTTCTGACTGTGTCGGCCAGCCAGTTGCCCCCTTCCAGTTTTACCATGTTGGCACCGGCGCGCATCAGCTTGGCGGCATTGTCACAGGCCTGCTCAGGGGTGCCATAGGTCATGAAAGGCAAGTCCGCCAGAAGCAGAGCATTGGGGCTGCCGGCACGCACACAGCGGGTGTGGTAAGCCATTTCATCAATAGTCACAGGCAGGGTATCTGTCTGGCCTTGCAGTACCATACCCAGGGAGTCACCGACCAGAAGGACAGGCACTTCCTGTTGCTCAAACAACTGGGCAAAACTCGCATCATAAGAGGTGAGTGAGGCAAACTTACGACCTTCCTGCTTCCACTTCATCAGGTCGTTAATAGTGATTTTCTTCATTGTTATCTCCCTTCTCCCGGATGTGTCAGGATGGCCACACACGCAGGCCGTTTCGGTCCACCTCGGGTAGCAGGTCAGTCAGCGCTGTACCGTCAGGCAGGACGAGTTCAGGGGCAATTTCAGCCAGTGGATAAAGCACAAACTCACGGGCTTTCATGCCATAGTGCGGAATAGTTAAACGTTCACAGTGATGCTGCAAATTGCCATAAAGCAGGATATCCAAATCCAGAGTGCGCGGCCCCCAGCGTTCTGCTTTGCGGACTCTTCCATGCAACTGTTCAATCTTCTGCGTCAGATCGAGCAGCGCCAGTGGTGTCAGTTCAGTATCAACGGCAACCACAGCATTGATGTAATCGGGCTGATCCTGCGGCCCCATAGGGGTGCTGCAGTACAGCGAGGACTCAGCGACCACGCTTAGGTCACAGGCCTGACGTAACGCCGTCAGTGCCTGGTAAGCCTGGTTCACCGGATCATTCAAATTGCTGCCGATGGCAATATAGGCACGAATCATGAGGCCGATTTTGCCTGTGGTTTCTTTCGTCGTTGCGGACGACGGCGACGACGCTGATTACCGCCACCCAGTTCCTGAACCATTTTATTGCGTTCATCACGTTCAGCAAACTGGAACTTGTGCCACCAGGTTGCCAGTTCAGCCACATCTTTCCCTTCAAACTGGCCACGCATTTCGAGAAAATCGTAGGCTGCCCGGAATTTAGGGTGTTCCAGCATGGCAAAGGCGCGTTTACCGAAACGGCGGCTGAAGCGGTGCTGTTGCTGCCAGATATCACGCACAGTCGTGGTCAGGCGGCGAGGGATGGCAATGTTTTTCACCTGCTCATCCAAAATGTCATTGGCCGCTATCATGAAAGCATCGTAGTCGCTCAGACCACTGGTGCTGGCAATTTCTTCTGCCCGGACATTCATCGGATACCAGAGCATGGCCGCAAACATAAAGGCTGGATTGACGCGCTTACCTTCTGCGATTCTGACGTCAGTGGCAGCCAGGATGTGCTCAAGCATCTTCTCGGTCAGGCTGCTGTGATCTTCGGTAAAATGCTCGGCCAGAATCGGGAACAGCTGCTGGAACAGATTGTATTCGCGCAGCATTTTGTAAGTCTCAAGCCCTTTACCGGCCTGCAGCAGTTTGAGGCTCTCTTCAAACAGACGTGCGGCAGGAATGTCTTTCAGCAGGGTCGACAGTTCCAGAATCGGGGCTGCAGTGCGGGCTTCAATCTGCATATCCAGCTTGACGGCAAAGCGTACGGCACGCAGCATCCGCACCGGATCTTCACGATAGCGGGTTTCTGGATCGCCGATCAGGCGGACCAGGCGGTTTTGCAGATCAACCACACCGTTCGCGTAATCACTGACTGTGAAATCTTTGATGCTGTAATACAGGGCGTTAATCGAGAAGTCACGGCGTTCTGCGTCTTCATCAATGGTGCCATAGACATTGTCACGCAGCAGCATGCCTTCATGGTTGCGTGAGGCAATGGCCTGCTTGCCGGCTGGCAGCTTAACGGCGCCTGCATCATGGTGGCCGCGGAAAGTGGCCACTTCAATCACGTCACGGCCAAAAAGTATATGGGCGAGACGGAAGCGGCGGCCGATCAGGCGGCAATTGCGGAACAGCGCCTTAATTTCTTCCGGCGTTGCATTGGTCGCAATATCAAAATCTTTGGGTTCTTTGTCCAGCAGCAAATCCCGAACACCACCGCCGACCAAATAGGCGTCAAAACCGGCTTTATTGAGGCGGTAGAGTACCTTCAGCGCATTTTCGCTGATGTCTTTGCGGGAGATACCGTGCTCCTGGCGTTGATAAACTTGCAAGCTTGGCTCCTTGTTACCCAGAGCTTTTTGCTCTCGGGTCAATACTTTACGGCAAAAGCTGGCGACTCGACTAAAGATAACACACCTCGTAATTGTGATAAGGCCGGACTGAACAGCCGCATATCATATACCCAAGTCACCTCTAGATGCTAGGTTCAGCGTGATCGCTGTTGTTGGCGGCAGGTTCGCGACATCCCAATGCGCGATCCCCCAACGGAGAATGTCGTCGCGATCAGCGCACTGCAATTCTGCCGGCGGGCACATCCCCAGAAACCTCATAGCGTGCCACAGCTGCGGGCCTGGCCGACGCGTGTCGATAGCCGGCGCGTGATTTTGTTTGGACAGTTTATTGCCGTTTTCCGTTACGGCAAGCGGCAGATGTAAATAGCTTACCTCGGGTTGTCCTAATCGGTGATACAGGCCTATCTGGCGTCCTGTCGGTTCAATCAGATCGGCTCCTCTGACGACCTCTGTGACGCCTTGCGCTATATCATCCAGCACGACCGCCAGGTTGTAGGCATACAGGCCGTCACGGCGGCGGATGATGAAATCTTCGCTGGCCAGCGCTTCGGGTATTGCGATCCAGCCGTGCAGCTGGTCATGAAAACCTGTGATGGCCTGGTCGACTTTCAACCTTACCGCACTGTGAGCGGCATCCAGGCCGGCATTGCGGCAAGTGCCGGGATAAAAGCCACCGGCTTCTTTGATCGCTTTGCGGCTGCAACGACAATAATAGGCGTCGCCCTGAGCCAGCCAGTGTTCTATCTGAGCCTGGTATAGGGCGTGGCGCTGACTCTGGTAAATGACACTGCCATCCCAGGTCATGCCAAAGGCGTCCAAGGTGCGCAGTATGTCGTCTGCGGCACCGGGCATTTCACGCGGGGGATCCAGATCTTCGATTCTGACCAGCCATTGACCTTGCCGGGAGCGCGCCTGCAAATAGCTGCCCAATGCTGCCACCAGTGAGCCGAAGTGCAGCGGACCGGAAGGTGAGGGGGCGAATCGTCCAGTATACGGAGATAATCTTGTCATGGTGTTGGATAGCAGACAGTCAATAACAATAAAAAAGGGAGCCTTGGCTCCCTTTTGTCAGATTATGGTTACAAAGGGCAGTTTAGCCAGCCATTTGCTTTTCTTTGATCTCTGCCAGTGTCTTACAGTCGATGCACAGGTCGGCTGTCGGACGGGCTTCCAGGCGGCGAATACCAATTTCCACGCCACATGAATCACAGAAACCAAAATCGTCATCTTCGATACGTTGCAGCGTTTTTTCGATTTTCTTGATCAGTTTACGCTCACGATCTCGGTTACGCAGTTCCAGGCTGAATTCTTCTTCCTGTGCTGCACGGTCAACCGGATCCGGAAAGTTAGCCGCTTCATCCTGCATATGGTTAACGGTACGGTCAACTTCTTCACGCAATTGGTTGCGCCAGGCTCCGAGAATTTTGCGGAAGTGCTCTAACTGCGCTTCACCCATATATTCTTCGCCGGCTTTTTCCTGATACGGGTCAACCCCAGCAATAGCCAGGATGCCTAACGATTTTTTAACCTTGCTCTCTGGCATATAGCATCTCCTAACATATACCGAATAACCGTCACTGGTTAATTTTGGCGGGTATCTATAGCAGAAAGGATATAACGTGGCAATTACTGCATATCTTCAATTTTATACCATTGTGAAGAAAGCATCATTTTTCCGCGTTACTGAGCAAATTCTATCCGCTGGCTCAAAGTCAGAGCCGTCGGGCTGATTTCTGCACGGTAACAGAGGACTTCCACCCCTGCTTTTTCTGCCTGTTCCAGTAACTCATCATAGACCGGGTCTATATGGCGTGCCGCGGCGACATTTTCAATCCCAGAGTGCAGGACTGCGAAAAATAACACAGCGCGCTGACCCGTGGCGGCGACCTCTGCTAGCTCCCTTAAATGTTTTTGTCCCCGGGTGGTAACAGCATCCGGGAAATACCCGCGGCCATCATCTTCCAGCAAAGTGACACTTTTTACTTCAATGAAACAAGATGGCAGCGAGGGATCATCCAGAACAATATCTACCCGGCTGTTTTCAGTACCATACTTCACTTCTGTGCGCAATGAAGCATAGCCGGATAATTCCGGAATGTGGTTATTTTTGAGTGCTTCGACCACAATTTGATTCGCTCTGGCAGTATTGATGCAAATCCAGTGTCCGTCCTGCGTTTGTGTTAATTCCCAGCTGTGGGCGTATTTCCGCTTAGGGTTGTCCGAGGTGGAATACCAGATGGTGGAGCCGGGATCGGCGCACCCTGTCATGGCACCCGTGTTGGCACAGTGAATGGTCGTGGTGGTGCCATCGGGCAACGTGATATCGGCCAGAAAGCGTTTATAGCGTTTAATGAGTGTGGCTGACTGCAGGGAAGGTGTGTAATTCATTCGCTGTCCTGTACGGCGATCTCCGGTTGAATAAGTGGCCACTGGTTCGCGAGCCGGTAACGGACGCCTGGCCCGTCGGGCTTAGAAATATACAGACCAAAGCGCTGAAAGTGAAAAAGAAAATCCGGTTGTTCGTCAGGAATAACAGGGCGCTGACGCAGGTTTTTCCTGAGCGTGATGTGCGGGGTATAGCGTCTGGCATCCTGTATCAGCCCAAGATCAAGGGCCAGCTGGTTCAGTTGCTCGGCGAGCCGGCCTAAAGGCTCGGGGCAGATATCGCCGCCCAGCCAGAGTACGCGACTGCGTTTCCAGTAACGCAGCAGGTTGAAATGCATCGAGAAAGCCGGGATGGTGAGCTGGTTGACAGCAGCGACGAGCTGGCGGGTTTGCTCATCGGTGATCTGCCCGAGGAAGGCCAGCGTCATATGCAGGTTGGCATCCGGTATGGTACGCCCTTTGCCGGGTAAGGCGTCTTTCAGCTGACACAAGCCTTGGTACGGCGCCAGATTCGCCGCGGGGGGTTCCGTCAGCGGCAGCGCAAAAAACATCCGTTGGCTGTCTGGCTGCGGTGGAACATCAGGCTGCCTGAAGTGATGTGACATAGTGACCTCCTGCCGGTTGGATAGCACCGTTATCCCTGTTTGAGTACAATAAGTCCGATTGTTTCTGAGCGTTCTGTATTATCTGCAACACAGGCGCCTTCATAGAAGATGACACAAGGTAAAGATATTGTCACAACTCCCCATTGATGCGGTGCTGCCTGATTTGCACCAGGCGCTTGAGCGCAGTGAACAGATCATCCTCAAGGCACCGCCAGGTGCGGGTAAATCTACCCGGTTGCCGCTGTCACTGCTGGCTGCGGGCGCAGTGGCCGGTAAAATTGTCCTGCTGGAGCCGCGCCGGCTGGCTGCCCGTAATATTGCCTCCTATCTGGCGGCTCAGCTGGGCGAGGAAGTCGGACAGACCATAGGGCTCAGGGTGCGGGGCGAAACTCGGGTCAGTGGCAGGACCCGGCTGGAGATAGTGACTGAAGGGGTAATGACTCGGATGTTGCAGCAAGATCCTGAGTTATCCGGTATAGAACTGCTGATTTTCGACGAGTTTCATGAACGAAGTCTGCATGCCGATACAGCGTTAGCACTGGCGCTGGAAGTGCAGGAAGCCTTACGTGACGATCTGAAATTACTGGTGATGTCGGCCACCCTGGATCATCAGGCTTTGCAATCTTTACTGCCTGATGCCGAATACCTGGTATCAGCCGGTCGCAGCTATCCGGTGGACTACAGATACCAGACTCAGGCCACCAGCGTCCAGCAGGGCAATGGTGTTTCGATTGAATGGACCGGGCGCGAGATCCTCCGGCTGATGACGGCTGAGCCAGGCTCTGTGCTGGTCTTTCTGCCCGGTGCCGGAGAAATTCGCCGGCTTGCCGAGTGGTTGCAAGCGGCTGTCAGCCCGGATGTTATTATTGCGCCACTGTATGGCCAAATGGACAGTAAAGCCCAGCAGCAGGCCATACAGCCTGCCATCAAGGGCAAACGGAAAATTGTACTGGCAACCAATATCGCAGAAACCAGCCTGACCATTGAAGGTATTCGTTTGGTGGTGGATTGCGGTTTAGAGCGGATTGCCCGCTGGGACGCCAGAACCGGTATCAGCCGTCTGGAGTTAGTGCGTATTGCCCGTTCCTCGGCGGAACAGCGAGCCGGACGTGCCGGGCGGCTTGAGCCAGGTATTTGCCTGCGGCTGTACAGCGAAGAATTACTGGCCCGTCAGCCCGCCGTGCCCGAGCCGGAAATCCTGCGTACCGATCTGAGCCATCTGGCGATGGAGCTGGCCCAGTGGGGATGTGCTTCCGCCGGTGAACTGCGTTGGCTGGATGTGCCGCCTGAGGGCGCGCTGCAGCAGGCTCAGGCATTACTGATCGCGCTGGGGGCGATGGACACACGCCATCAGCTCACCGGCAAAGGACAGGCCATCCAGCAACTGGGTACTGAGCCCAGGCTGGCGGCGATTCTGGCGCATGCCAGCTCGCTTGAGGTGAGTGCGCGCGTGACCGCCGCTATGCTGGTGGCGCTGTTAGAAGAGCCGGTCAGAGGGATGAACAATCCAGATCTGGCATTTCAGCTGCACCTGCTGGAGTCGGATCAGCTTCCCCGCAGTGCGTACTACAGGCAGCGAGCCAGACAGCATTTTTCAAAACTCGGGACGACGGATCAGGATAAGACGCTCGGATGGCGAACTGACAGTCGCTGGCTGCCTGTGCTGATGGCGGCGGGCTTTCCCGATCGTGTTGCCGTGTCCCGGGGGCAGGATGGCCGCTTTCAGCTGGCTAACGGTCAGGGCGTGGTTATCGATGATGACCATCCGCTGGCAGGGGAGTCTGCGCTGGTGGTGGCTGATGTGGTGAAAACCAGGCAGGGTGACAGCCGGGTATTTTCCGCTGTGGCGGCCGATATCGGGCAATTGCAGCAGGCGATGCCGCAATTGTTCCATGAGAAGGAATGGCTCGACTGGGATGACAAAAAAGGCCGTCTGGTCGCTGAGAAGCAATATTGCTGTGGCAAGCTGATTATCAAACGTACCGCGCTGGCAGAGCCGGATCCGGCCCGTGCCGGGGAAGCCTTGCTGAATGCCATTCGCCGTCAGGGGCTGAAGGTACTGCCCTGGAACGCGCGCAGCGAAGGCCTGCTGACTCGCGCCCGTTGCGCGGCCAGCTGGCTGCCGGAGATGGCACTGCCGGCCATGGATGAAGAAAGTTTGCTGCTGGCTCTGGAAGACTGGCTGCTGCCTTTCATGACAGGGATCCATAGCATGAAGGCGCTGGTGAAACTGGATCTGACCGCCGCTCTGGAAGCGTATCTGGGCTGGGAGCAGGCCAAAGCTCTGGATGCGGCACTGCCAACCCATTATCAGGTGCCGACCGGGTCACGTTACCCGATACGGTATCAGCCTGGGCAGGCCCCTGTACTGGCGGTACGTATGCAGGAAATGTTCGGTGAGCAGGTCTCACCCAGAATAGCCCAGGGAAAGGTTGCGCTGATACTTGAGCTGCTTTCCCCGGCCCAGCGTCCGTTACAGGTCACTTCGGATCTGGCCGCATTCTGGCAAGGTGCCTACAAAGAGGTACAAAAAGAAATGAAGGGCCGTTACCCTAAGCATGTTTGGCCTGATGATCCCGCCAGTCATGCCCCGACACGAAAAACCAAGAAATATATGTAGTCGGCCAGCATGTGCTGCGCTGAAACTGACAGCCTGATAGCGAAGACATCACTAAGACATCATGATGATCAAAGAGTCCAAGCACCGCCTGGCCGCGCCCAAAAAGCCAACGGAAAAACAGCCAAGAGCCACCAGGAAAGCCGCTCCGGCCAGCAAAAAAGCCAAAACTCAGCCGCGCAAAAAAGCGGCTAAGACACCGCCTAAACGCACCCCACCGAAAAGCCGCCTCGCCCGCATAGGGCGCTGGGTTCTGTTCTCCGGCCTTAAGCTGGGGCTGGCGGTTCTGGCCGTGGTGGTGGTAGTGGGTATCTATCTGGACACCCTGGTACGGGACAAATTTGAAGGCCAGCTCTGGGACTTACCCGCCGTTGTGTACGGCCGGGTGCTGGATTTGCAACCCGGTCAGGCCATCACCCTGAGCGAAGTGAAACGTGAGCTGGACGCCTTGCAGTATCACAAAGTCCGTACCCCGCAGCGTGCCGGGGAGTATTCTGCCTCGTCGACCCGCATCGAGATGGTGCGCCGTCCGTTTGAATTCGATGACGGTTATGAAAGTCAGCGCCACGTAATGCTGACATTCGGTGACAGCGGGCTGAGCAAGATTGACGATCTCGGGCGGGAAAAGACGCTGGGGTATCTTCGTGTCGAACCCAAAATGCTGGGGATGCTGGGCACTAAAGAAGGGGAGCAGCGGATCTTCACGCCACGGGAAGAGTTTCCTGAAGTGCTGATTGATGCCCTGCTGGCGACTGAAGATCGGGATTTCTATCACCACGGCGGGGTGTCACCACTGGCTATCCTGCGTGCGGCGCTGGTGAACCTTAAAGCCGGACGTACCGTGCAGGGCGGCAGTACCTTAACTCAGCAGCTGGCAAAAAATATCTTCCTGACCCGCGAACGCTCGCTGTGGCGCAAGATCCAGGAAGCCTATATTGCGATCATTATCGATTATCGCTACAGCAAAGATCGTATCCTGGAAGCGTATCTGAATGAGGTGTATCTCGGCCAGAGCGGCAGCCGGGAAATTCATGGTTTTGGCCTGGGCGCACGCTTGTACTTTGGCCGGCCTTTGCAGGAACTGCGCATTGATCAGCTGGCGATGCTGGTGGGCATGGTCAAAGGCCCGTCGTACTACAACCCGTGGCGACATAATGATCGCGCCAGAGACAGGCGGGATCTGGTGCTCAGACTGATGCTGGATCAAAATATCCTGACTGGCGCTGAGTATGAGCAGGCCGCGTCAAGAAAGCTGGATGTGCAAAAGCAGCCGGTGATCGCCAGCCGCCAGCCTGCGTACTTCCAGCTTCTGCAACGGGAACTGAAAGAGAAAGTCGGTAACCGTTTCACTCCCGGGGTCGGTTTGCGGATCTTCAGCACTCTGGATCCTGTGTCGCAGCAAGAAGCAGAAAATGCGGTTGCTCAGTGGATCCCGCTACTGGAGAAAAAAGCCGGAAGTCCGATTGAAACGGCTATGGTGGCGGTGGACCGTCACAGTGGTGAGATCCGGGCCATGATAGGCGGCAGCCGTCCGGGTTATGCCGGATTCAACCGGGCACTCGACAGTCGCCGGCAGATTGGTTCGCTGGTGAAACCTGCCGTTTATCTGAGCGCCCTGCGCCAGCCTGATAAGTTCAGTCTGGCAACGACACTGGACGACAAGCCGATTTTGCTCAAAGGCAATCAGGGCAGTGAGTGGCGCCCGCAAAACTATGATCGTAAATATCGCGGCCAGGTGCCTTTGTATGACGCCTTATCGCGTTCGCTGAATGTCCCTACGGTGAATCTGGGCCTGCAGGTCGGGCTGGACAATGTGATAGCCACTCTGGCTGAACTTGGCGTCGCCAAAGAAGCCGTGCCACGCCTGCCTTCAATTTTGCTGGGCGCCTTTACCCTGTCGCCATTTGACGTCAGTCAGATGTACCAGAGCCTGACCAGCGGGGGACGCCGCGCCGACCAGACGGCTTTGCGCGCTGTGGTCGAGCGTCAGGGCAAGGTGCTTTACCGTCATCTTCCTTCCGGCCGTCAGGTGGTGCCTGAGCAGGCGGCCTGGCTGACGACGTATGCGATGAAGCGGGTTGTCAGTCAGGGGACAGGGCGTTATCTGCAACCCAGATTTGGCTGGGCAGCACTGGCTGGCAAAACCGGTACCACAGATGATACCCGCGACAGCTGGTTTGTCGGGGCCGACGGCAGGGAAGTGGTCACAGTGTGGATTGGCAGGGATGACAATAAACCGGTGAAGCTGACCGGATCCAGCGGCGCATTACGCCTCTACAGTGGCTATCTGGAGCGGCGCCAGCCTGAGCGGCTGCAGCTTAGCTGGCCGCAGAAACTCAGTACGCTTAAGTATCACAGATTGCAGAACGGCACTCTGGGCCTGGATTGCCAGGGCGAGCAGTCACTGCCTGCCTGGGATCCGACCGGTTCGTTGTCTGCACATTGCCGGAAGGGTAAACCTGAAGGCTGGATCAAAGACATGTTCAGCTGGTAAAGCGCATCGGCGGAAGGGCTGTATTGTCAGCCCTTATCCGTTTTCCGGTTCGAAGTAGTAAGAAATACGGGCTCTGGGATTGAGGTACTGGCGTATAGGTTCGGGCAGTTTCTGCGGATGCAGCGCCCGTTCTATCGTCAGTTCACTTTGTTCCAGATCAAGCACTGGTGCTTCATTGGATGGCACGCTCGGATCGTAAATCAAAATGTTGGGGTAAAGCAGGCGTTTGGCATTGATGGAAATGACCATGCCGACCTGCTGATTGGAAAGCTGCACGACACTGCCCGGCGGATAGACGCCCATCATACGCACCATTAACGCGATGAATTCCTCACTGTATTGCCCCTTCTTGTGTTTAAACAGATAGGAAAGCGCACTGTAGGGGATTTTGGCTTTGCCGGGATCCATAGGATGGCACAAGTTGTCGTAGGCGTTAACGACAGCAACCAATTGTGCAAAGCGATTTATTTGATGGCCCTGTAAGCCCAGCGGATAGCCACTGCCGTCCATCAGCTCATGGTGCTGACTGAGAATAGGTTTGGCAGCATCCGGGAAGTTTTCACCCAGCTCTGCCAGTTCAAGGCTGTACTTCGGGTGCAGTTTGAGGAAATTCGTTTCTGGCTCTGTCAGAGCAGTTATTTTGCGCAGAATGTGCGTCGGTATTTTTTGTTTACCTATGTCGTGAAACAGGGCGCCAAGGGCAATGGTTTTGATATCGCTGGCTGGCATACCGTTTGACTTGGCCAGCAACATGGAAAGTACGGCCACATTCAGCGAATGGTAGTAAATATCTTCCGATTCTTTCGCATCGCTCATCAGGTGCAGTACCAGATTGTCGTTGTCCAGTAAGGCTTCTACCATATCGTTGACAAGTTCTTTTGCATCGGCAAACGCCGTCACAGGACGGTTTTTTATTTTTTGCGAAATAGCGCGTAACTTGGACAAAGAACGCTGAAAGCTTTTCTCGCAACGGTTGAGGTTGCGTTTGTAATTCTTCAGATACTCAATTCGCCGTTGCTTTTCTTTCCACAACTTATCGGCTTGTTTATGGATAAAGCGGGCTTCTTGCTCTGAGATGTCATCCTGTTCGGTATTGAGCGTATTTTTCGGAAGAGGGTGGGTATCACTTTTATCCGGATAGAGAATGACAAATTTAAGCCCGAGGTTTTTTATCAGACGGATCTGCTGGTTATCTTTAATCTTGAAGTGATTAAGCATGAACGGATGCTCCGTCCACTGTAACGGCAGTTTGATATACAGACCTGGAGTTAAACACTCGGTAGGAAGTTCTATGCTTGTCATTACCTTTTTCTATGCATTTACTATTTCAGGCAGGCAATGCACGGTGTGTCCTGTGCCTGTCATGTTTTGACAGTCGGGTAAGGGAGAGGTTATTCCGTGCTGTGTGAAATGTGTATCACAATAGCGTTCTGAAATCGATTATTAAGAATACCGTTAATAAAAAATGGGCTTAATGTCGTGAAAAATGTGCAAGAGGAATAGATAAAAAAAACCTCGCAATTGCGAGGTTTAAAAGATGGTGCCGACTACCGGAATCGAACTGGTGACCTACTGATTACAAGTCAGTTGCTCTACCTACTGAGCTAAGTCGGCTTTATTATTGTTAAGTTATTTTCAAATAACAAAACTGGCTCCCCCTGCTGGACTTAATGTGGCCGACTAGGTGTGGCCGGCCAGGCCAGCGACATTTAAGCACACAGTGCTTACCAGTTTGGAGGAGATACACTGCAATTAAACAATGTATTTAATTGGCTCCCCCTGCTGGACTTGAACCAGCGACATACGGATTAACAGTCCGCCGTTCTACCAACTGAACTAAGGGGGAATTGTTTCTTATCAAGATGTTGCCAAATGAACACCATAATATTTAATAATGGTGCCTCGAGGCGGAATCGAACCACCGACACGAGGATTTTCAATCCTCTGCTCTACCGACTGAGCTATCGAGGCAACGGGGCGCATTAAAAAGGTTTTGCGTTTTTCCGTCAATGGTTTTTTGAAAAAAAACGAACAAGATCCCTTTTTTTGTACGGATTGCGTGGATTTTAATCTTCCCTGCCCGCTGAATAATGAAAATCACCAGATTTATACATCGTCATGCTGGGACTCACCCGGCGATTACTATGGTTCAATTTTTATTATCCCGCGCTTTCTTCTGTTTGTTCTTCTTTATTCGGTATGTTTTTTGGTCAGCATCTTGTTGCCTAGATGATTTAGTGTGATCTGAATCACTCCCTGTCTGTTTTTATAAATACAAATGAAACTGATAATTGATCTCATTACTGTTTGTGTGCATGATGTGCGCCCTGTTTAATGGGCGGAAAATGACTTTCCCAGATGAAGTTGTAAGTAGGTTGTGGTGTCGAGATGAAAAGTTGCTTGGTGGGTATCACTTTGTGCGGTATAGCGAGCCTGCTTTCGGCTTGGCTGGTATTCGCTGTTGATGTGAAGGCGAGCTCCGAACCGGCCCCGTCTTACGGCTGGCTGCGGGATGATTCCCGTCAATCGGCACAGGTACTGGCTTTTCTGCGGGACCAAAATCAGCAGACAGAGCAGGCATTACAGCAACAGGCCTCGGTGGAACAGTCATTGCTGGATGAGTGGCAGGCCCGTCAGGCCAGCGTGGCCGATCGGCCATGGCAGCTTGCCGGGTCATACAATTATCGTCTCAGCACAGCGGATCAGTCCCGGTTGTTGCTGCGTCAGGATGCCCGGACAGGTGAAGTGAGCACAGCTGTTGATCTGACACCGCGCAGCCAACAGGCGGACTACTATCAGCTCGGCAGCTGGCAGGTGAGTCCGGATCACCGTTATGTGGCCGTCACTGAAGATCGCCGGGGCGATCGTAATTACCGGCTGAGCGTTATTGAGCAGTCCAGCGGGCAGACTGTTGCAACGCTTTCAGAGTACGCCGCGACGGATCTTGTGTGGAGTGCTGACAGCCAGAGCCTGTATTTCGTCGAAAATGAAGGCGGGACTTACCGTCCGTATCAAGTGGTGCGCTGGTCGCTGCCGCAGGCACACAAAGCGATGCTGTTTCGGGAGCACAATCCGGCGTGGCTGGTATCTGTCTATGCAGCGACAGATGATCAGTATGTGATCATTCAGTCGAATAACCATGACAGCAGTGAACAGATGCTGGTGGACAGTAACAGCGGCATGCGTCTGGCTACACTGCGGCCTCGCGAATCTGGTATCGAATATTATGCCGATGTGCGCCACGCCTCCCTGTTTCTGGCCAGCAACCGTGACGGTGACCTTCGTCTTTTTCGCGCAGCATTGAACGAGGGTGATGCCACGAACTGGCAGCCATTCTGGCAGCCGGCAGCCAACCAGCACATCAAGAACTGGTTGCTATTTCCCGAACACATAGTGCTGGAAGTAACCGAGAAGAGTACCAGTCGGGTGATCGTCCTTGATTATCAGGGCCAGAGCCTGTTTGACACCATCATCACTCCGGCAGGCGGTGTGGCCTGGCTGTCTGGTAACAGCAACCGCTATGGCCGCTCTGTGATGATCCGCAGCATGTCGCTGACCCAGCCACCGCGGTGGCTGGCGCTGGATCTTACCCGAATGCGCATTGCGACTCTGACGGAAGATCGTTATCGCGGTATAGATACGGCCGCGTATCAGACTGAACAGATTCAGGTGCGTCACGGCGGCGTTTCCGTTCCTGTGACACTGGCTTACCGTACTGACCGGATCAATGAAAAATCCCCGGTTTTTCTTTATGGCTACGGTGCTTATGGCACTCCGGTGCGTCCTTATTTCATGCCACAAATCATCAGCCTGCTGGATCGCGGAGTGATATATGCGATCGCCCATGTCAGAGGCGGTGGGTATCTTGGCCCGCAATGGTATGCGCAGGGCAAAGGGCACAGTAAACCCCACAGCTTCGACGATTATCTGGCCGTGGCGCAAGTGATCAAAGCCTACCGCCAGGGTCGCGACAGGCCCATTCTGGCTTTGGGCGGCAGTGCAGGCGGTACCCTGATCGCCGGTGCGCTGAACCGGCAGCCGGAATTGTTTGCCGGTGCCGTACTGCAGGTTCCTTTTGTTGATGTGATAGCCACCATGTCGGATCCAAGCCTGCCGCTGACCCGGCAGGAGTATGCCGAATGGGGCGACCCCCGTGATCCGGCGCAACTGGCGGTGATGAAAACATACAGCCCGAATGACAACATTTCGCCGCAGGCTTACCCGCCCATGCTGGTGACCGCCGGACTGTACGACACTCAGGTGCCTTACTGGGAACCTGCCCGCTGGGTGATGGCAATCCGCGACAACAGCCTCAGCCAGGGCCCTTATCTGCTGCAGACCGACCTGTCAGGCGGTCACCGCCAGGATGCCCGGCAGGCGATGCGGCAGCAGGCCAGAGAGTATGCCTTCCTGCTGCATCTGGCACCCACAGCAACACAGTCACCTTAAACTGTTTTGCTATTACAGCCTGTCTGGCTTCGCTGGAAGCCGGAGGGGCTGCTATTACCTGATAAAAACTTAACCGTTCATTTTAATAACAAATTTTCATAACAATTTTTTATAACAACCGGAGTGTGCAACATGCAGTTGAAGCCTGTCCCCCTGGCTTTGTGTGCCCTGTCCAGTAGCGCAGGCCTGATGAGTTTTCACAGCCTGGCCGTCCAGCAGGCGGAAGCCGAAAAAATGACGACTGTGGTAGTCACGGCGACCCGCATCGAGCAGCCGCTGTCTGAAACCAATGGCTCAGTGGCGGTGATCACCAGCGAGGATATTGCACGTGAGGGATCGACCGAGCTGTATGACGTACTGTCTCATGAACCCGGTGTCAGTGTCAGCGGTGGTGCCGGACGTCCGCAAACCATCACGATCCGTGGTATGAGCGGTAACCGGATTGCGGTGATCAAAGACGGCGTCAAAGTTGCGGACGGCTATGGGGCCAGCGATCTGAACGATGTGGCCGGCCATAACAGTTTCGATCTGGGCGATGTTAAGCAGATTGAAGTGGTCAAAGGGGCGGACTCGTCGCTGTACGGCTCCGGTGCCATTGGCGGCGTGGTGGTGCTGACCTCGAAAACAGCGAGTGATTATCTGGGCAGCGAGGATCACTATGCCGGTCTGGAAGGCGGTTATTCGGGGATCAGTGATAAGTACACTTCGACACTGACCACGGCGGCACGGCTGGGCGACACGGCGCATCTGGTGCGGGTCAGTTACTGGCAGGGCAGTGAGAGCAAAAACCATGATCAGTCGCTCTATCTCAGGAATATTGACGGCTTCAATGCGGCTCTGACCAGTGAATGGTTTTTGAATGACAGCTGGACGCTCAAGGGCAAGGCAGATTATTACCAGCAGCAGGTGAGGCGGGAGCAGGGAATACCCCCGACTCAGCCGGACGGCGGCGGCTGGCAAGCCAGCTCGTTTCTGGAAGAAGGGGAGACGAGCACCTTGTCTGTCCGCGCAGGGGCTGAATGGGAAGGGGAAGCCCTGCTGGCCGAGCAGGCCGATATCAATCTGTACTACCGCCAGACAGATACCTTGAGCGATAAAGATATTGCGATGCAGCGGACACAGGAAGGGCTGGTGTTCAAACGGCGTCAGTCTGAAAGCCGTGCATTTAATGATCATCTGATCGGCTTGTCAGCCGATTTGCAGCAGCGGGCTGCTCATGGCGAGGTTGAACACGCCATCGCCTGGGGGATGGAGCTGGAATCTATGTTGCATGAGCGTCCGGTCAGCAAGCGTATTGCCGACTGGAGCGGGGACACGCAGCAAGACTCTGCGCCTTTTGCCTCGGCCCGAACCCACAATCTGGGGGTGTATCTGCATGATGATATTCGCTGGGGTAAATGGAACCTGGCGCCGGGCCTGCGTTTTGATTATCAGCAGATGTCGTCTGAGGTGGAGGAAACCATTGGCGGTTATCCACTGCATGATCTGAGCAGCGGTGAGCTGTCACCCAGTCTGTCGCTGGCCTACCAATGGACGCCAGCCCTGAATTCCTACCTGAGTTACAGCCATGGTTTTCTCGCGCCCTCCTATGCCAAGGCCTACGGTTTTGTCCCGCACTTGTCGAGCGATCTGGGCAATTTTGTGATCCGGCCGAATGCCGATCTGGAGGCGGAAACCAGTGACAACCTGGAACTGGGAGCCAAATACGATGACGGCCAGCTCGCTGTGTACGGCGCGGTGTTCTATTCGGTGTTCGACAATTTTATCAGCGAAAAAACCATTGGCTGGAACGAAGCCGCTAAGTACGCCGAAGTGCAGTATCAGAATCTGGACGGCGTGAAAACCTACGGTGCCGAGATGAGCGTCAGCTACTGGTTCAGCGAGCGCCTGAACCTTGTCAGCAAGCTGGGCATCGTTGACGGCGAGGATGAGCACGGCGAGCCGATCCGCACCCTGACGCCGCTGGAAGGCAACAGCATGCTGCTGTATCTGCAGGACAACTGGCAGAGCTTCGTACGGGTCAATTATGCCGGTGCGATGGACAAAGTGCCTAGCTGTCAGGATGAGCTGGGGATCAGCCAGCGCTGTGCCACCACGTCAGGCTGGATGACGTTTGATGCGGGGGCGGGATTTAATCTGACCCAGGATTTCCGCATCAATGCCTCGGTGCATAACCTGTTCGATCATCAGTACACCCGGTATCAGGACGTGGCGGGTGTGAGCGAAGCCCAAACCACCTTTTCAACTGAGCCGGGCCGCTATTTCAGCGTCAACGCCAAGTACAGCTTTTAAGGAAAGCCGCAATGAGACGATATTTTCTGACGACGGCCGCGCTGCTCTGCAGCCAGGCTCAGGCTCAGCATCTGCTCTATCCGATTGATACTGTTGCGATTCATGACAGTGATGCGGCGCTGGCGTATGTGCAGTCTCGCTATCTGCACACAGAGTCGCTGGCGCTGCGTTACACCCGCCAGAGCCTGCTGGGCAGCCATTACAATTTTGTTCAGCAAGACGCTCTGGACCGGCCCTGTGAAGGTGCGATTGTGGTGACCACAGATCAGCACGGCCAGTTGTACCGTGTTTTCAACACCTTGCTGGATGAAACGGCAAACTGCGCTCTGAACCAGCCGCTGCCACCCCGGCCGCACACCTTGCTGACGCCGCCGGAGGGCGAGAGGGTTCAGACGGCCATGACAGTGTTTGATCCGGATCCGCGCACCGCAACGGGGCGGGCGCTTGAAGCCGGCCATGCCAATGTCGATGAGGTTGTGATTCCGGCAGAAGCCTATCAAAGGGTCACAGGTGTCGAGGTGACCCGCAAGGATGGTCAGCTGTATCTGGCCAACGACAGGGTGATGGCGGTCGATATTACCGACATCACAGATCTGGCGCTCGGGCCGCAGCAGGGGCTGGTGTCAGTGGCTGATAGCGAAGGTTTTGCTTTTACTCGCCAGGACGCGGCGTTTCGGGATGTCAATGCGTTTTACCACCTGGATCATTCGCTGCAGTACCTCGAAAGCCTGGGTTTTCGCGGTGAGTTGGCCGTGTTTCACGCCCCGCTGAAAATCGATGCGCAGGGCCAGAGTACCAATAACTCCACTTACCTGACAGATGCCGGGATCCTGGCGATGGGAGTTGGTGGTGTCCCGGACAGTGAGGATGCCGACGTGGTGCTGCATGAATTCGGGCATGCCATTAACTATCAACTGGTTCCGGACTGGAAAGGCGGAGACAGCGAAGCCATAGGTGAAGGTTTTGGCGATTACTGGGCCGGAGCTTACAGCTTCTGGGGGCAGCGGGATCGCAGCGAACGCTTTGAGCTGGATGTGTTTGCCAACTGGGACGGCGCGGTCGGTGCGCTGAAATCGCGGCGCTCGCTCAATGATCAGGAAGCGCGCTATTACCCTGAAATGGAATACCGGGCGCATGTTTCTGTGTTCGGCACCCTGGGGGATCAGCTGTGGTCGACGCCTTTGTTTCAGACTCTGAAACAGGCCGAAGCCGTCTATGGCGAAGCGGCGTTTGATGAATTTAACCGCGTGGTGCTCGAAGGGATGGCCGGGATGGGCTTTGGCATGAAGATGAACGATCTGGCCCGGTCCACTGTTGACGCAGCGCAGCGCCTCTATCCGCAGAAAAGCTATGCCAGCTGGCTGGCCGGCAGATTCAGGCATCATGGCATTTTGCGCGATGCCGTGGTGCTGGATCAGGCCGCTTCGGCGCTGGCGGTGACAGACAATAATCAGACTCAGCTGTCTGTTGCTCTGGTTAACGCCAGCGAGCAGACACTGGCGGCGTTTCGTGCTGAACTGGCGATACCTGCACTGAACTGGCATCAGGTAGTTGCTGCTGATCACCTGGCTGCCGGTGCGATCAGCCGGGTCAATGAGCCGATCCGTATCCCGCAGGCGCTGCAGTGCGGGGAAAGCATTGCGCTGACGGCGGACATCAGTGTCACCGCCGATCCGGCACAACAAACGCAAAGCAGCCAGCAGCAGCTGAGTTTCAGCTATGGCGTGCCTGTCTTGTCGCAACCCCTGCAGCAACTGAATCAGGCGCTGCCGGATGCCCGTCAGATCAACGGAGGCGGTAAGATACTGCTGGGAGAAGCGCTGTTCGCGCTCAGCGTGCCTGAAGACGCCGCCAGTGTCTCTCATGATTTCGGTATTCAGCTGTCTGTTTCTCATACCCGTTTTTCCGATCTGAAGGTGGTGATCCGTACGCCTTCAGGCCGGAGTTTTTCTCTGCTGGACTACCAGGCTTATCCGCTGACGGACAAAAGCTACACCTTCACGCTCAGCAATACGCCGGCACTGGCGCAGTTGCAGGGCGAACCTATGGCGGGTAACTGGGTGCTGGAAGTGACTGACAGAGTCACGGGACAGAGCGGCCAGCTCAGATCCTGGGGAATCGGGGCAGTAACTGGGTTTGACTGCGGTGAAACCGACAGCGCAGCGAAACCGGAGGATAAACCAACCGCAGACAACACAACGCAGCCTGACAAGCCAAGTGCGTCCGGTGGTGGCTCGCTTGGGCTGTTCAGTCTGTTGTTTGGTGCTGTGATGGCGTTGCTGAGACGCCGTCAATCGAATGTCGATAATAAGTGAGAGTCAGATGAAATCTTTACAACTAGCAGCATTGCCGGTTGCGCTGACCATGGCCCTGAGCGGATGTAATGGCTCAGGTTCTGGCAGCAGCAAGGCCGATGATCAGGGTTTGCCGCTTTATGACGTCAGCGGGCGCGTATCGTCGTCAAATCTTGGCCTGCCGATGACGGTGTGTGCCGATATCAACCGCGACTGGGCGTGCGGATCCGATGAACCTTCGGTCAGCTCCAATCAGTATAACTTCACCCTGACCAGCGCTGATATCCGGGTGAAAACTTCCCCTTTGCTGGTTCAGACCGGTCCGGCGGTCTCGGCCCGCTCCTCGGTATCGTCACCTCTGAGTCTGGCGGCACCGGCAGCCCGTGAGAATGCTTTCATCCTGATCAATGGAGTGACTACGCTGGTCATGGGTGAAATGCTGGCTGGCGCCAGTCTGGATGCCGCCGTTGCAGCGGTCAGCCATAAGCTCAAAGCTCTGGGGATAACCCCGCCGACGGATCTGCTGGCCAGCAGTGATGTTGTGGCTCTGGCTGAGCTGGACACTCAGATGGTGGCGCTGTTCGGGCAACTGGGTGCCGGCAGTGACGATTATGCTGCCGCGGTTGCCGGGGCAGCCAAAGGCCTGGTGACTTACGGCCCGGATCTGCTGGCCGGCACGCTGAGTGCCAGCCAGATCCAGGAAATAGTGGCGCTGGGCCGGATGTCCGGCAAAGCGCTCAATGATACCGGCATGGTGCAGCACCTCAATCTGTCGAGCGGGCAAATGTCCGATCAGCCTGACAGCGGTACACCGGGTCAGGATGCCAGCTTCGGCCTGGATGTGACTGACGGCGGTTTTAAATTCACCAAGCTGGACGAGAAGGGGCAGCCGCTGCCGCCAGACAGTGCCCGCTGGCACTGTGTCAAAGATGAGCGAACCGGGCTGATCTGGGAAGTCAAAGCCGATGACAAAACCTCGTTCCGTGACAAGCATCGTGTGTTTGCACTGGAAACCGAGACTATTACTCCCCATGCCAATGAAATTGCACTGGCTTCGTGCAGCGCAGATCATCTGGCAGCCTGTACCACGCAGGCGTACAGCGAGAAACTGAATACCTCCGGCTACTGCGGCCAAACCAGCTGGCGGTTGCCGACCATGAATGAGCAGTATGATCTGCTGGATTTCGGTGAAACGGCGACGGATGCGGCAGGCAACACCTATGGTCTGAAGGTGCGGTTCTTCAACGATCAGACTATCGGCAGCGACGATCTGCCCTATGGTTTCTACTGGTCTTCGACTCTGCTGCGGACTGATCCGGGTTACACCGCCGGCAAAGCGATTACTTACCTGACTCAGATGAGCGGTGCTGACGGTGGAACAGGACTGGGTGAGTTAACGGCATATCAGGCACTCTGTGTGCCGGGTGAAGAGTGTCTGTCACCGAATGTGATGGCCGTTCGTATGGTCGCAGAATAAGGAATCAAACCATGTTGAAAAAAATTGTTGGTGCGCTGTTGTGTACTCTGTGCTCCGCCAATGCGATGGCAGCATTTCAGTCCTGCTATCAGGATATCCCGGGCAGTGCGCCGGATATCCGCTTTAAAGAGAATGGCACTGGCACAGTGACGGATTTGCAAACCAATCTGGTTTGGCGCCGCTGCCTGCTGGGGACCCGCTGGGATCAGCAAACGCAAACCTGTGAGGGCACACCGGAAGCCTACAGCTGGAAGAAAGCTTTGTTCCAGATTGATCTTAATGAGAAAGGCGCTGTGATTGATGGCGTGTCAGGCTGGCGGATGCCCAACATCAAAGAGCTGGCCAGTCTGCGCGAAGTGGCCTGTCTGGCTCCTGCGGTGAATCTGAAGGCGTTTCCGGGACTGATCCGTACTGAAGATGAGCAGTGGGCCATGACTGCGACTGTCTGGTCGTCGACACCCCATGCGCAAAGCCAGACCATACTGACCTTTGGTATCAGCGATGGCACTGTGGTGCATTACGGCTATCAGGATTTTGAGTTCGGGGTCTTGCTGGTGAGTGATAACGCGCAGTAATTCACTCTGTGATGTCGCAAAACATCCAAACCCCACTGTAGGTGGGGTTCGGTGTGTTCAGGGCTGGCGGGTCAGGATTTTAAACTAAACTTCTGTGTCCACTGCTCCAGTTCCTGATACAGACTGGTGAGCGAGCGGGTACTGCTATGGCTTTGATTAACCACGTCAGACAGCTGGTTGCCGTTTTCTTCAATCATATTGATGCGCGCTGAGATATCGTCACTAACCTGCGTCTGCTCGGCGGCTGCGGCGGCAATCTGGTGACTCATTTCGGTAATGCTTTCCAGGGCTGCGACTATCTGGTTCAGTGCATCTGAGGCTTCCTGGGATTGCAGCACCGTGGACTGGCTGGTCTCGGCACAGGTTTCCATGGTTTGAATGGCATTGCGCGAGCCGCTTTGCAGGCGGCTGATCATTTGCTGAATTTCCTTGGTGCTGTTTTGCGTGCGACCGGCCAGATTTCGAACCTCATCGGCCACGACCGCAAAACCGCGTCCCTGCTCTCCGGCTCTGGCCGCTTCGATGGCGGCATTCAAGGCCAGCAGGTTTGTCTGCTCAGCGATATCACCGATGACCTCCAGCACTCTGGCGATACTGTTCACTTCGGTATCCAGATGAGAAACGGCCTGGCTGGCGATGCCTAATTGATCGGCCAGTCCCTGAATATTATCGACAGTAGAGAGGATCAGGTTCTGAGTGACCTGGCTTTGCTGATCGGCACGCTCGGTATTGCTGGCTGTTTCGCTGGCCGACTCGGCGACATTATTCGCTGAAGAGGCCATTTCCGTCATCGCGGTGGCTATCATGACGGTAGACTGCTGCTGGCTGTCTGTCAGGCCGGTAATAATACCGGAACGCGACGAAACCTGATCTATTTCGCTGTGCAGTGCCGACATGGATTGCTTCAGATTGTTGATTAATTCCGCCAGAGACAGGCTCATAGTCTGGACGGCATAGTAGATGCTGCCCGGCTCTGCCCGGTGTGCAAAATGCGTGGTGATCTTGCCATCGGCCACAGCCTGGACTGCGGCTTGCACATCGTCGGGTTCGCCGCCCAGCAGGTTAATAATGCGTTTACTGGCAAAAATCAGGACGCTGAGAATGGTTATCGTGATGAACAGACATAAGATGAGCTTCCAGCTAGCGGCTGACCAGAAACGCTGATTGACTTCGTTGAAGCCGATGCCGGTACCTACATACCAGCCCCAGTATGGCGTCTGGCGGGCGATAGATAATTTTTCTTCAATGCTGCCGTCGGGTTGTTTCTGGGTCCAGGTATAATGAGCGAGCTTGCCCCCGCCTGTTGCCACAGCCTGCTTGAGAATGTTACCGACACTGTTACCTTTGCCGTCTTTGAAGTCATGGAAGCTGGTGCCGTGCAGCTGAGGATCCAGCGGCGCAGCAATAAACATCAGCTTGCTGTCAGCCACATAGACATATTCATTGTCTTTATAGATATTTTTTTGCAACAGGCGGGTCGCCAGTGCTTTGGCCTGAGGCTCATCGAGAATGCCTTCCTTAGACATCTTCTCAATTTCAGTCAGGATATTGTAAGTGCTGTTAAATAACTGCGTGACTCTGGATTCATTATCCTGATTGCTGGCCATTCGCAGCGTCCACAGGCCAGTTATCATAATAAATAACAATGCGAACAGTATGATGCCGGATAGCCAATATGTTTGTGTCCTGAGTTTCATTCCCTGGTCTCTTGGTAATGCATAAGAGGCCTCCTGACATGTGGTGAGGAGGAGTTATTTTTCATCGTGAAAAAATAGTAATTCAGGTTGCCAGGCGTTCAGAGAAGGAAAGTGGCAAAACATGATCTGGCTTAAGAGGAAAAGTTTTCGCTATTTACCTTTTGAATGAATTATGGTTACTGATTGATATAACAATAGCGGGAGAGCCTGTGCCGGCGGGTATCGCAGAGCAGGAAATGGGTGGTATTGTATAGTGCATACCACCCATACTCCGGTTAGTTTAGCTGCCAGACATCGGACTGACCGGGCTGGTCTCCTTTTGTCCACCATTTAGCCGTGTAGAGCAGGCCCTGATAGATGACTTTGTCGCCAGCTACATAGGCTTTGGTTGCGATCCAGTCAGGGGCGGCCGGTATCACTTTTATATCAAGCTGGTAGGTGTGTTCCTGATTGTTCAGGAAAACCTGGTTACCAAAGAGATCCTGAGTATCAAAAGTAATGGCACCGTTAGTGTCTTGTTTGCCAACCTGCACCGTTTGCGGATAAGCCTGATTGATTGTGGTAGCCAGAGTTTCTGCCCACACAGCCTGAGACTGGTTGGCGGTAGTAATGGCTAACTGCTCTGATACGGTTTCCTGACCATTGTGGTCAAAAATACGGAACCAGGCTGACTCTCCGGGCTGTGCAGTGTCTGTTGCTTTGACATAAGCGCCCGCGCTGGTCCAGTTACCCGGTTGTCCGGTGCCTGTACCTGCAAAGCGGATATCACTACAGTTATAGAAACCTTCTCCTGCCGGGTCTACGCGCTGCCAGCGTGTGAACAGTACCGCATCTCCGGTACGATCAGTCGGCAGGGTGATCGTCATCTGGTAATACTTCAGGCCATTAATTGTAGTGGTCGGTATATTACCCACTTCTGCCACCAGATCCAGATCCGCCCAGGCGAGAGATTGCGCCGCGCTGTCAAAACCAGGCTTGCTCAGATAGAACTTCCAGAAGCTGGGGCTGTGCGGTGTTTCAGCACGGTAAAGCAGTGTCAGCTGGCCATTGTCAGTGAGATCCACCAGGGTTTTCTGCCAGTAAGGGGAAGGGAGATCGATGCCGGACTTTTTGTTATCGGCACCTGAACACAGTGAGCCATCTGGAATGGCTTGTTCGACAGCAGCCTGATTATTGTAATCTGACACCAGCCGGGCAAACTCAGGCTTTTGGATAAAAGGATACCAGCCTGATTGTAAAAAGGCGGCGCGGCAGGCGGCGTTTGGAATTGTTGAACCGTCTGTTGTATCCCAGTAGCCACCGTCACGATCGCAGATTTCCTGCCTGGCCGGTGGATAGTCCATGTATCCATGCGCGTGAGCTGTGGCTGACAGTGAGCTGATCACCGAAGTGATACCAAGGCACAGCAGCCCTTTCCTCCATGAAGCGTATTGAACTAACATTTTCTCTCCTTAAAACAAGTCGAAAAGTGCGTAATTGCATCTAAGGGTTTGGACGAAGAGTGCTCAACAGGCAATTCATGGAATGTAAATAAGGGAAGTGACTCAAAAGCTTGTATGATAATTTGCATCGCGTATTAAATACTTGGGACTAAAAGCTGGTTTCTTACACGCTGCGGCTGCTTTGACTCATTGATAGAGACCATAACAGTCATTCAGTCGGGTAAATGAAAAGCGGGCAGGGAGGTTATACAGCGCGTCCGGGCGGCTTAGTGATAGATGTATCTGCTGGTGTTAACGTGGCCGACCAGATGCGCATGGACAGGCCAGCGACAATGAATGCGCAGCATTCAGTATGTCAGTTCACAGAAGGCTAAAGGAGGAATGATTTTGTCTGTAGTGTTCACAGTGACAGATAAAGAAAAACCCCGGTCTTTCGACCAGGGCTTCTAAAGTGGCTCCCCCTGCTGGACTTAACGCGGCCGGCCAGGCCAGCGACATTGAGCACAAAGTGCTCACCAGGTTGGAGGACATACACTGCCGTTAGCAATGTATTTAATTGGCTCCCCCTGCTGGACTTGAACCAGCGACATACGGATTAACAGTCCGCCGTTCTACCGACTGAACTAAGGGGGAATTGTATGGTGCCTCGAGGCGGAATCTACCGCGCCCGGCCAGGGACCGACACATTTTCGCAAAGCGAAAACATAATCTTACAGGCATTACCCAAGCACTTTTTAATATGGTGCCTCGAGGCGGAATCGAACCACCGACACGAGGATTTTCAATCCTCTGCTCTACCGACTGAGCTATCGAGGCAGAACAAAGATGATTAATCTTCGCTTTGCTGTTTGGCTCCCCCTGCTGGACTTGAACCAGCGACATACGGATTAACAGTCCGCCGTTCTACCGACTGAACTAAGGGGGAATTGTCTTGCTTTATAGTGTCAACAAAACACCATAATAAAATATGGTGCCTCGAGGCGGAATCTACCGCGCCCGGCCAGGGACCGACACGTTGTCGCATCGCGACAAACAGATATCGTTACTGCTTAGTAGCACCATAATTTTTAAAAATGGTGCCTCGAGGCGGAATCGAACCACCGACACGAGGATTTTCAATCCTCTGCTCTACCGACTGAGCTATCGAGGCAGGGTAAAGCATTACTGCTTTACTCTAAATAAATGGTGCCGACTACCGGAATCGAACTGGTGACCTACTGATTACAAGTCAGTTGCTCTACCTACTGAGCTAAGTCGGCACACGAATTTGGCTCCCCCTGCTGGACTTGAACCAGCGACATACGGATTAACAGTCCGCCGTTCTACCGACTGAACTAAGGGGGAATTGTCCTGCATTATGACGTTACCAGAACACCATAAAGAATAATGGTGCCTCGAGGCGGAATCGAACCACCGACACGAGGATTTTCAATCCTCTGCTCTACCGACTGAGCTATCGAGGCAACGGAGCGCTATTAA
Source organism: Photobacterium sp. WH77 (assembly GCF_022014395.1). Taxonomy (NCBI): domain Bacteria; kingdom Pseudomonadati; phylum Pseudomonadota; class Gammaproteobacteria; order Vibrionales; family Vibrionaceae; genus Photobacterium; species Photobacterium sp. WH77. Next base: position 175,063 of record NZ_JAKLTE010000005.1, read on the forward strand.
ACGGGTTTTGGCCCTCATCGTCAATACCTTTTTCCATAAAAAAGTGCGAATGTCGATTGCTTGCTCGCTTTTTGTTCGCTGAGGTTCAGGAGTCGGCGTTATTCCGGTCATTGAGCGGAAAGTTATTACTCTGTATCAGATTTTTCCGTTATGAAACTCTTTCTGGTAGCGAGTCACTTTCTCTAAATAACGACGAGCTTCTGCTTTGGGATGCTTGTTTGTTAATGCCCAATAAACCTGGTTCGGCTGCAGTTGGTTTAAATCCTGCATCGCCCGTTTACGGTTACGGTTGAACGCGCTCAACACGCCACCGGTTCCGCCATTATAGGCTGAGATCATGCTGTAGTGCAGCGACAGCGGGTTGCGGACCTCTTTCAGATAGCGGTTTTGCAACAGGTAAAAATAGGCGGTGCCGGTATCGATATTTTTCGCCGGATCAAACAGATATTGCGGGGAAGGCTGCCCGGCTTGCTTTTTTACCAGCTTAAAGACATCTGCCCCGGCGGTTTTTGGCACAACCTGCATCAGACCATAGGCATTAGCCGGGCTGACGGCATAAGGATTGAAGCTGCTTTCTGTTTTAATGATGGCGTAAATGAGATCTTCTTTAATGCCATAACGGCGAGAGGCATCGCGCACTATGTTGGCGTACTTGTAGCTTCGCTTACTGACGTGGTCAGCCACCATGGGAATATCGACGTAGTACGCCTGCTGAAAGCGAACCTGCTTCTTCTTGAGCTTGTTGTTGACTAAATATTCGGCATAACGTTTAGCCCGCCAGGACCATTCAATGGACTTTCCATCCTGATCCAGAACCTGACCGAGTAAGAACGGGCTGCCGCTCAGGGCGAAATCCTGAGCAGAATACAGATCAACCTCAGCGGGATCAGAGGGAGTGAGCAGTGTGGTTGCGATCGCATTGATCAGATGCTGCTTGGGATTGGTGGTCGCTACCGTTTCAATGGTCACTACCCCTTTATCGAAGTCGACATGGGCCCGGCTCTGGTAGCCATCGGTATATTTAACGTAGTGGCGCTTACTGGCAATCAGGACGTTGTCATCCCCCCAGCGCTGCTTCACCTGGCCGCTGAAACTGTGGATCAGACGATCAAGGGCCGCGGTATCTTTGGTAAATTGTCCGGGTAATGGCGCCAGATTTTTCGCAAACCGGTTGGTCGGTGCGTAATTAACACCGTAGATATTTTCAACCACTTCACGGCTGCAACCACTCAGGCTTAGTGCCACTGTGGCAATAAGGAGTGTTTTTTTCATGTTATTCATATAAAAAATGACATCACTTGCTTTTGGCAAATAATGTCATTTTATTGTTGTTCACGGTACGTTTTTCAGGCATTGGCGCCTGAGAACGTGACATTCGTGCACATGAAACTTGCGTTCAGTGTTACTCGCTCGGTGGCGTATAGCCGTCGATGACAACATCCTGACCTTCGAACAGGAATTTCACCATTTCTGCTTCCAGAAGCTTGCGGTGCTCCGGATCCATCATGTTGAGTTTCTTTTCGTTGATCAGCATGGTCTGTTTGCTTTGCCATTCAGCCCAGGCTTCTTTAGAGATGTTATCGAAAATACGTTTACCCAGTTCACCTGGATACAGTTGGAAATCCAGACCTTCAGCGTCTTTCTTCAGTCGGGCACAAAATACAGTACGGCTCATGGGATCCTCAGTTATCTTATTTGCCAGCTATCAAAACTGGTCACTGGTTTCTTACCACTAGTTTCTCGGTTATACCGTCACGATTCAAGCTCGTAACGCAGGCTTTCCAGAATTTGTACCACGGGGGCGGCTAATCCTACCTGTGGTGGATTGAGCAGGTTATACCATTGCCCGTGGTGACTTTCGTTGATCATGGATGGTAATTGAGTGAGCTGGTATCGCAGCGGCACTATGTCGAGGTGATAGTGACTGAAGGTATGGCGGAAAGCGTTGAGGTGCTCAGCCTTCAGTTCGTCAGATGCCGATGCGCCAAGGCGCTGGGTGAGCAGTGGCTGGATATTTTCGCTGTCGTGTTGCGGGAAGCACCATAATCCGCCCCAGATGCCGACAGGAGGCCGCTGTTCCAGCCAGACTTCACTGCCATGCTGAAAAATGGCAAACCAGGTCTGCTTTTCCGGCAGGGTTTTTCTGGGCTTCTTACCCGGAAAATCGGCTTGACGGCTTTGTGCTTTCGCCTGGCATATCTCGGTCACCGGGCAGAGTTCGCACTTGGGTTTGCTGCGGGTACATATCATGGCCCCCATATCCATCATGGCTTGGTTGTAGCGCTCTACGCCCTCAGCCGGGGTGTTCTTCTCGGCGATTGCCCATAAGGCGTTTTCCACCGGCTTTTTCCCCGGCCAGCCTTCTATGGCATAACAACGGGCCAGCGTCCGCTTAACGTTGCCGTCTAAAATCGGGTGATGCTGTTTGAGTGACAAAGAAAGCACGGCCCCTGCTGTGGAACGGCCCACGCCTGGCAAGGCCATTACCTGTTCAATATTTTCCGGGAATTTACCATTGTGTTCAGACACAATCTGCTTTGCGGCTTTGTGCAGGTTTCGGGCGCGGGCGTAATAACCCAGACCCGTCCACAGGTGCAGAACTTCGTCCTGATCGGCTTCAGCGAGATCACTGACGGTAGGGAAGCGCGCCATGAAACGTTCAAAGTAGGGAATGACAGTGGCGACTTGGGTCTGTTGCAGCATGATTTCAGACAACCAGACTTTATAGGGCGTTTTATCGTGCTGCCAGGGCAGGGTTTTGCGGCCATATTTGTCGTACCAGACCAGAATGGCGTCAGAAAAACTAGTGCTCACAGGGGATTGCTCACTTTATTATAGAGTTGGTGCAGGCAAGTTTGCGTCTGCGGTGCTGATTGCAACACAAAGCGCTGTCGGCTTCAATCTGTCAGGGCACTTGCACTCAGCCGTGAACTTTGGATAATGCCGGATCCATTAGTGCCAAACACTTCAAATTTTAGGTAAGGACCCATGAGCCAAGAATCCAGAACAAATGCTGACGTCACCCTGACTGAATACACAGAAGACGGTAAGCTGGTACGCAAGATCCGCAGCTTTGTGCGTCGTGAAGGTCGTTTAACCAAGGGCCAGCAACTGGCGCTGGAAAATAACTGGGCGAACATGGGGATCGATTTCGACAAGCAACCACTGAACTGGACTGAGGTTTATGGCCGAGAAGGCCATGTGGTGCTGGAAATTGGCTTTGGTATGGGGGCCTCTCTGGTTGAGATGGCAAAAAATGCGCCGGAGAAAAACTTCATCGGTATTGAAGTGCACAGCCCTGGCGTCGGCGCCTGTCTGATGGCCGCGGAAGCGGAAAGCCTGACGAATCTGCGTGTGATGTGTCATGACGCCGTTGAAGTGTTTGAGCATATGATCCCGGATGGCAGCCTGGATACAGTACAGTTGTTCTTCCCTGATCCGTGGCACAAAGCCCGTCACCATAAGCGCCGTATTGTGCAGCCTGCTTTTGTGGAAATGGTGCGTAAAAAGCTGAAAATCGGTGGTATTTTCCATATGGCAACAGACTGGGAAAATTACGCCGAACATATGGTGGATGTAATGAAAGCGGCGCCTGGCTATGAGAATACCGCGCAGGATGGCGATTATATCCCCCGACCTGAGGAGCGTCCGCTGACTAAGTTTGAGGCCCGCGGGCATCGACTGGGTCACGGTGTGTGGGATATGAAGTTCGCGCGAACAGAATAATGTGCTATGGTTCAAAGCCATTCAGGGGCAACATAGAGTAAGATGTTGACCTGAAAACATTATTAGCCTGAAAAGCCAGCCTCTGAGTTGGCTTTTTTGTCCTCTGGAGACAGTGAATGAAGCCAAATAAGCAGTTGCTGAATGACATTCTGGATGAAGTCAGACCCTTAATCGGCCAGGGCAAAGTCGCCGACTATATCCCTGCGCTGGCACAGGTTCCTGCCAACAGGCTTGGCATCGCAGTTTGCTATAACGACGGTGAAATTATTCAGGCCGGCGACAGCGAAGAAGGCTTCTCAATCCAGTCGATCTCCAAAGTGCTGAGCCTGACTCTGGCCATGACACTGTATGAGGCGGATGAAATCTGGTCCCGGGTCGGGAAAGAGCCGTCGGGACATGCGTTTAATTCGATGATCCAGCTGGAACTGGAGCAGGGGATTCCGCGTAATCCTTTCATTAATGCCGGTGCGCTGGTGGTGTCGGATCTGCTGCACAGCCGTCTGTCGGCGCCGCAGTACCGGATGCTGGAGCTGGTGCGCAGTCTGGCGTGTAACCCGGATGTTGCCTACGACAAAGACGTGGCCGCATCGGAAATGCAGCACAGTGATCGCAATGCGGCAATTGCCTATCTGATGCGGGCATTCGGTAATTTCAACAACGACGTTGTGCCTGTACTGGGCAATTATTTCGGCTACTGTGCGCTCAAAATGAGCTGTGTTGATCTGGCCCGGACCTTCAGCTATCTGGCTAACAAAGGCATGCCTCTGGGCACAGACACCCCGCTGATTTCGCCCACGCAAAGCAAACAAATCAATGCGCTGCTGGCAACCTGCGGTCTGTATGATGGTGCCGGTGAGTTTGCCTATCGTGTCGGCATGCCGGGTAAATCTGGAGTCGGAGGCGGTATTGTCGCTATTGTGCCGGGGGAAATGTCAATTGCGGTCTGGTCGCCCGAGTTGGATGTATCGGGCAATTCAGTGGCCGGCACCGCCGCACTGGAGCTGCTGGCAGAGCGGATTGGCCGCTCTATTTTCTGACCTTACCCTATCTTCTGTGTCTGCAAGTGACAATCGCTGGCAGCAGGCTGCCAGCGAACAATAAGCCTGTTACTTGTCTTCCTCGACAAAAGCGGCCAGTAAATCATTCAAAAAGAGTTTTCCCTGTTCGGTGATTTGCCAGCTGTCGCCTTGATCCAGCAGGTATTGCTTGTCCAGTGCCCAGCTGATCGGCTGGCGAATACTGTCCAGCGACAGGCCGGTCCGCTCAACATAGTCCTGCTTCGGACAGGCTTCCAGCAACCGGAAGCGGTTCATGAAAAACTCAAACGGACGCTCTTCATCACTCACCTGGGTTTCCTGATCCAAATAGGCTTTCTGACGATTAAGGTAACCGCGCGGGTGTTTGACTTTCACGGTACGGGTGATGCGGCCGTCAGCAAAGCTCACCTTGCCGTGGGCACCGCAGCCAATGCCAAGGTAATCACCAAAACGCCAGTAATTGAGGTTGTGCTGGCACTGCATGCCGGGCTTGCTGTAACCGGAAATCTCATACTGCTGATAACCGGCCTCGGCCAGCAGTACATGGCCCTGTTCGAAAATATCCCACAGATCATCGTCATCCGGCAGGGTTGGTGGCTTGGAATAAAACAGTGTATTGGGCTCAATAGTCAGCTGATACCAGGACAGATGCGGCGGGTTCAAGGCGATTGCTTGCCTGAGGTCCGACATGGCATCTTCAACGGATTGATCCGGCAGGCCATGCATCAGATCCAGATTGAAGCTGTTCAGCCCGGCTTCTTCGGCCAGTGCGGCAGCGCGCACAGCTTCACCTTTGCCGTGAATCCGGCCTAAGCGTTTGAGTTTGTCATCCTGAAAACTCTGCACACCGATGGAAATCCGGTTGACGCCCACCTCGCGGTAGGCCTGAAACCGGCCGGCTTCCACTGTGCCGGGATTGGCTTCCATGGTGATTTCAATCTTGTCACTGAACGGGATTCTGGCTTCAATGCCTGCCAGCAGCCGTCCGATCTCCGGCGCGGAAATCAGGCTCGGGGTGCCGCCACCGATAAAAATGGAGTGCAGAGCCCGGCTGCCATCGGCCAGCTGATAGCGATCAAGATCGATAGCCAGATCCTCAAGCAGAGCGTCGATGTAATCCAGCTCGGGGATATCGTGCTTCAGTGCATGGGAGTTGAAATCGCAGTAGGGACATTTCTGGACACACCAGGGAATGTGTACATACAGGCTCAGTGGTGGCGGTACTAACATCAGGCGTCCTTCAGGGCAGCAAAGAGGTGTTGCAAGGCTTTGCCGCGGTGTGACAATTGCTTTTTACGTTCAGGGGACAGCTCGGCTGAGGCGCAGTCGGCTTCCGGTACCCAGAAAACAGGATCATAGCCAAAGCCATTATCGCCTCTGGCCTGGCGGAGAATACGTCCTTCCCATTTTCCGTGGCAAACCAGAGGTGTCGGGTCATCGGCATGGCGCATCATGACAAGTACACAGTGGAAGCGGGCTGTGCGCTCTGCCTCCGGCACTTCTTTCATGGCATCCAGCAACTTTTCCAGATTCGCCTGATCGCTGGCGCCTGCTCCGGCATAACGGGCAGAGTAAATACCGGGTGCGCCTTTGAGGGCATCCACTTCCAGACCGGAATCATCAGCAATCGCGGGCAGGCCGGTTTCTCTGGCGGCGTGACGCGCTTTGATAATGGCATTTTCTATAAATGTCGTGCCGGTTTCGGCGACATCAGAGACGTCAAGATCCGTCTGGGCGATGACCTCGAAACCGAAATCGGCAAGCAGGTTGGCCATTTCACCGACTTTACCCTGGTTGCCGGTCGCAAGTACTAATTTGCTCATGAAGACTCCTGGTCTGTAAGGCTGGGGGCGCTATGATACCCACAGCCAGAGCAAATGCCAAAGACAGAAAAGAAGAGTGCTGCCCTCTTTTTCGCTGGAGTGGCTTATTCCGCGAAATAGGTCTGTTCGAACTGAATATTACCGCTGGTGGACTGGCGGGAGACATCAATATTAAAACGGAAGCGTTCTTCATTGGCATGGCTCAGCTCGGCAATGTAGTAAATAGCATCGCCTTCGCGCACTTCACGGAAAGTGAGGTTTTTCTCATTGCCGACCAGATTGCGCGCCGTCCCTTTCACCTGTGCTGCCACCGCGGGTTTACCTTCGGTGCTGGTATCCAGCACTGTGACATTAATCAGGGCCGAATAACGGCTGCGCTGAATGCGGTAGTTTTTAGCGATATCCGCCGTCAGGAAGGTAGACGGAAAGGTTGAATAGTGAACTTCCAGCTCGCCGATGTTTTTAAGTTGTTCTGCCTGTGCTGGCAGGGCAAAACCTATGGTTGCAATAATAGCAATCAGTAACTGTTTCATGGTGTCGTCCTTCTGTCCTGTCGAAGTATGTCACACGGAGTAAGACCTTACATTCAAAAGGGATATGCAGTAATTGTTTAAAGTATAGAGTGGTCCGCGGACGGCGTCTTTGCGGGTATCAGAATTACAGCAAGGCGCTGACGAGCGGGGGTATGACTTGTGGCGCTTGTATCCGGACGAGTTTATGCCGGCCCGTTTCTCCTTTTTCTATGATGATTTGTCCTTTGGCTACTCTGAATTGCTTGGCCAGAAACTTGACCAGGTGGCCGTTCGCTTTGCCGTCAACCGGCGGAGCCGTGATGGCGATTTTGATCTCGTTACCATGAAGGCCGACAAATTGATCCCGGCTGGCCTTGGGTTGTACATAAAAGCGGATCATCAGATCCGCTTTATCGATACAGACAGGTGTCAGGCTCACAGCTGGAACCAGATAGGGCCAATCAGATCGCCCATCAGGATATTGGCGAAGTGCAGGCCAACAAAAAGCACCAGCACGCTCAGATCCAGGCCGCCAATGGCCGGAATGATGCGGCGGATTGGCGCTGTCATCGGCTCGGTCAGCTGATGCATCACGTATTCGATCGGGCTGCGTCCCTGGCTGACCCAGCTCAGGATGGCGCGGATCAGCAGCACCCAGAACAGCAGGCCACCGGCCGCTTTAAGCAAGGATAATCCGGCTATCCAGAACAGATCCGGGCTGAATGCCATTCCGCCATTGGTCAGCACTAATTGCAGCGCGATAAACTTTCCTACCGTGAGCAGGTAGGCAAACAGCACTGTGGCCAGATCAAGCGAGCCGATTGAAGGGATAACACGACGCAGCGGGCCGAGGACAGGCTGGGTGACTTTCACCACAAACTGGGAGAAGGGATTATAGAAATCCGCTTTGGCCCATTGCAGCCACAGTCGCAGCAGCACCACCATGATATAGAGGTCAAAGAGGGTGCTGACTAAAAAAGCAATAGCATTCATATTGTTACCTTAAAATAATTTTTCCATTTCCTGTGCGCGGCTGACAGCGGCCTGCATGGCTTTGGCTACGATATCACTAAGTTGCGCTTCATTAAATGTGCGGATTGCCTCTGCTGTGGTTCCGCCTTTTGAAGTGACCTGTTCACGCAGGGTTGACAGCTCTGTGTCCGGGCTGGCGATCACCATGCCGGCTGCGCCCAGTGCGGCCTGCTGAACCAGTTCACGCGCGGTCTCTTTGTCAAAGCCCTGACGAATAGCTTCGTTCTGCATGGCTTCCATGAACAGAAAGAAGTAAGCAGGGGCACTGCCGGCAGCGGCAATCACACCATTGATCCCTGACTCTTCTGATACCCAGCAGGTTTTGCCTACCGCCGCCATCAGGCTGTCAGAGAAATTACGATCCTGGCTGCTGACACTGGCATTGGCGTACATACCGCTCATCCCTTTACCAATCAGCGAAGGGGTATTGGGCATCACCCGCACCAGGCTGACTTTGGCTGCCAGCATGGCCTGCAGGCGCGCTACTGAGATCCCTGCCGCGATGGAGATCACCAGTTTGCCGTCAAAATCGATGGCTTGCAGCGGCTCACAGACACTGGCCATTAACTGAGGTTTGACCGCCAGTACGATGACCTCGGCCTGCTGGGCGGCGCGCAGGTTATCGCTGTCGGTATGAATACCGTACTCACGAGCCAATGGTTCACGGCGTTCGGCACTGGGCGCAGTGGCGGTGATTTTATCTGCCGGATAACCGCTGGCAACCAGGCCGGCGATGATGGAGCGGGCCATGTTGCCAGCGCCGATAAAAGCAATTGAACGTTGTTCCATGAGAAATCCTTCTAAACGTAATGAGCGCCTGATGCTTCAAGCGAATTTAACTGTAATCCCTGGCGCCAAAGATAGCGGTCCCGATACGCACCATAGTGCTGCCTGCGGCCACGGCTGCTTCCATGTCGCCGCTCATGCCCATCGACAGGGTATCCAATCTGGTGTGGGGCAGGCGTTGCTGCAAAGTGTCTCTGGCCTTTGCCAGTGCGGAAAAGGCGCAGAGCTGACTGGTATAATCGTCAGCTTTTTCCGGAATAGACATCAGCCCGCGCAGCTCTATATTGGGCAAGGCGGCCACTTCAGCCGCCAGCTCTGCCAGCTCATCAAAGTCGACCCCCGATTTGGACGCCTCGCCACTGGTGTTGACCTGAAGCAGTATTTTCAGCGGCGGCAGTGTTGCCGGGCGCTGTTCGCTGAGCCGGCGGGCGATTTTGAGCCTGTCGACCGAATGCACCCAGTCGAAATGTTCGGCTATCGGGCGCGTTTTGTTGGACTGGACAGGACCGATAAAATGCCAGATTAATTGTTGGTCAGACTGAGAAAAATACTGAATTTTCTCAACACCTTCCTGGACATAGTTTTCGCCAAAGGCCTGCTGTCCCGCTGCAATGGCTTCAGCAATAGCGCTGACCGGTTTGGTTTTACTGACCGCCAGCAGTTGCACTGAATCTGTATCGCGGCCGCATTTTTCGCAGGCCTGCCGGATCTCGCGGGTGACCTGTGTAATATTTTGTTTGATACTACTCATAATTGATTCTTTAGGGAAAATGTATGGATATCACCGAACTACTGGACTTTAGTGTAAAGCATAACGCCTCCGATCTGCACCTTTCCGCTGGGGTATCGCCAATGATTCGGGTAGACGGTGATGTCAGGCCGCTCAGCATCCCGCCTCTGAGCCATGAAGAGGCGAACCGGCTGATCACCGACATTATGAATGACGGTCAGCGGCGTGAATATGAAGAAAGGCTGGAAGTGGATTTTTCTTTTGTCTTGCCCGATGTCGGCCGGTTTCGTGTCAATGCGTTCCAGCAGTCCCGGGGTTGTGCCGCGGTGTTCCGTACCATTCCCCAGTCTGTGCCCTCGCTGGAAACCTTGCAGGTGCCTGAGGTGTTTTACCAGGTTGCCCAGAGCCAGCGTGGCCTGGTGCTGGTAACAGGGGCAACCGGTTCAGGCAAGTCGACCACCATTGCCGCTATGGTTGATCATATTAACACCCACACCCATCGCCATATTCTGACCATTGAGGATCCGGTGGAGTTTGTTCATCAAAGTAAACGCTGCCTGATCAATCAGCGCGAAGTGCACCGTGATACCCACAGCTTTCAGAATGCGCTGCGCTCAGCGTTGCGTGAAGATCCCGATGTGATCATGGTCGGTGAATTGCGCGATCAGGAAACCATACGTTTAGCGCTGACGGCGGCCGAAACCGGCCATCTGGTACTGGGAACTCTGCACACCAGCTCGGCGGCCAAGGCGATTGACAGGATTATTGATGTCTTCCCCGGTAACGATAAAGCCATGGTGCGTTCCATGCTGTCGGAATCACTGCGGGCGGTGATCGCACAGACTCTGCTGAAATGCCCTGGCGGTGGCAGGATGGCGGCCCATGAAATCATGCTGGCAACCCCGGCGATCCGAAACCTGATCCGGGAAGATAAAGTGGCCCAGATGTATTCCATGATCCAGACCGGGGCCGGTTTGGGGATGCAAACGATGGAGCAGGCTGTTAACCGCTTAATGGCCCAAGGGTTGATTGAACCAGAGGAAGCCGCCCGGGTGGTTGAGCGAAATCAGGGATTATGAGGCAGGAAAACTAGCCATGAATTTGGATTTTATTCTCAGCCAGATGACCGACAAGCAGGCGTCTGACGTGTATCTCACTGTGGCGGCGCCCTGTCAGCTGAAAGTGAACGGGCGGCTGTGTTCACTCGGTGAATCCTTGTCGGCAGAACAGCTGACTGCTTTGTGCCAGCAGGCAATGTCTGCAGAACAATGGCAGAGCTTTGCCGGACTGAAAGAGGCGAATTTTGCGCTGGTGCGCGGTGAGCGCCGTTTTCGTATCAGTGCCTTCTGGCAGCGTGAGCAGCCGGGCATGGTGATTCGCCGTATTGAAACCGTTATTCCCGACATGGATTCCCTCAGCCTGCCTGAACCCATGAAAGCCATGGCACTGGCGAAACGGGGTTTGATTCTGGTGGTCGGGGCGACCGGCTCAGGTAAGTCAACTTCCATGGCCGCGCTGACAGGGCACAGAAACCGCCATAGCAGCGGTCATATCCTGACGGTTGAAGACCCGATAGAATTTATTCATCAGCACCAGCAATGCATAGTGACTCAGCGTGAGGTTGGCTTAGATACCGCAAGCTATGAAGTGGCATTGAAAAATTCTTTGCGTCAGGCACCGGATATGATTCTGATTGGTGAAATACGCAATCAGGAAACCATGGAGCATGCGCTCAATTTTGCCGAAACCGGTCATCTGTGCATGGCGACCCTGCATGCCAATAATGCCAATCAGGCGCTGGAACGGATACTGCATTTAGTGCCGAAAGATCGCCGGGAGTCGTTTTTGTTTGATTTGTCGCTGAACCTGAAAGGGATACTGGCGCAACAGCTGATTCCCGATCCTTCCGGTGAGGGACGTCATGCGGTATTTGAGTTACTGATCAACACGCCCAGAGTGTCGGATCTTATCCGGCGCGGAGAATTGCATGAACTGAAAGCCACCATGGGCAAAGGCCGTGAGCATGGCATGATCACTTTTGATCAATCGCTGTATGCACTGTTCAGGCAAGGCAAAATCCGTGAGAACGATGCCCTCAGTTATGCCGATTCGGCTAATGACTTGCGCCTGATGATCAAAACCGGCCAGTCAGGTCAGAGCTCAGGTGGCGGGCTGGACGGGGTCACGATCCGGTTTGAGTGACAACAGTTACAGCCCGGGGAGCTTTTGCCCACCCATGATCCCAGAGCGGATCATGCTGTACGGTCTGGGATATTGTTACTCTTGAGTTAAATCTTTGTGATCCCCTTAGTGGTTTCAAAATAACCACCTTGCGCTCTGTTTGCTCGCTCTCTATATGTATATACAAATAACGTGTAGAGGGAGTGAATAACATGGAACAATCTCAGTCTCGTGTCAGTGCATCGGATGCACTGGCACGTTTCCGATTACTGTTTCTCAGTGCTGTCGGGATATTTTTCTTTTTCGTTCCAATTTCTGTGAATGGAAAATCGACGATCCCGCTGGATCATTTGGTTAGTCAAATCAAAGTCTGGCTGGGGAGCGGTGTTGCCTGGTATGCCTTTGCCATGATAGTGATAGGTGCGGTCTATCCTTTTGTCACCGGTCAATGGTCAAAAAGCCTGACAGATAAAGTTTTTTCTGTACTCAAAGTCATGGGCGCTGGCGCGGCACTGATGGCGGTAACAGGTGCAGGACCAGAGTTCCTGCACAGCAAAGACATGCTGCCGTTTCTGTTCGAGAAGCTGGTGATCTCGGTCGGGCTTATCGTTCCAGTAGGGGCTGTTTTCCTGTCGTTTCTGGTGAGCTATGGTTTGCTGGAACTGATTGGTATCCTGGTGCAGCCTGTGATGCGACCGATCTGGCGTACGCCGGGGCGCTCTGCGATTGATGCGGTTGCCTCATTCGTCGGCAGTTATTCTCTGGGGTTGCTGATCACCAATAGAGTATACAAATCAGGGCAATATTCAGCGAAAGAGGCGGCGATCATCGCCACCGGCTTCTCGACCGTGTCGGCCACTTTTATGATCATAGTGGCGAAAACCCTGGATCTGATGTCGGTATGGAACCTGTATTTCTGGGGCACTCTGGTGATCACTTTCATTGTCACCGCGATTACTGTCCGTCTGCCGCCGTTACGTCAGATGGATGAATCCGTGGCGGATCCTGAACCTGATGCCGGCAGCGAAGGACGGTTGCAGACGGCTTATCAGACCGGCATGAGTGTGGCCCGTCAGGCGCCGGCTTTGGGCGGCAATATCTTATCTACCATTAAAGACGGCCTGGTGATGACCATCTCCATCCTGCCCTCCATCATGTCTGTGGGCCTGATTGGCTTGCTGGTGGCGAAATACACCCCTGTGTTTGAGTGGCTGGGTTATCTGTTCTACCCGTTTACCGCGGTGTGGGGCATTGATGGCGCGAAAGAACTGGCCCAGGCCTCGGCATCAGGTCTGGCGGAAATGTTCCTGCCTGCTCTGCTGCTGCGCGAGGCGGAGTTTGTGGTGCGTATGGCGGCGGGCGTGATTTGTGTGTCCAGCGTGCTGTTCTTTTCCGCCTCCATTCCCTGCATTCTGTCGACCTCCATTCCGCTCAGTGTCGGGCGGCTGGTGGTGATCTGGTTTATCCGTACCGCGCTGAGTTTGCTGCTGGCGATTCCGTTTGCGATGTTTGTGGCCGGGCACATGTAAGCTTGCCATCACTCTGGCCTGATAACTCTGAGTGACAAAAAAGCCCTGAAGCGTTTGCTTTCAGGGCTTTTTTTGTCGGCAGCGTTCAGGGTTTTGGGTCAGCCATGATCTCAAAACTAAAAACGCTGTACCGAGCGATCAACCGTATTGCTGTTCGAACCAGCTTTCGAGGATAACCACGGCAGACTGAGAGTCGACATTGCCTTTGCTGAGTGAGCGATAGCCACCACGGGCAAAGAGATCCGAGCGCGCTTCGACCGTACTCAAACGCTCATCATGTAATTCGACCTGGCACCCGAACCGGCCGTGCAGGCGGTTGGCAAATTTGCGGGCGCGCGGGGTGATACTTTCCAGCTCCTGGCCGTAAACATCCAGCGGCAGGCCGACCACAATCAGGTCGGGTTGCCATTCTTTCAGTAATTTTTCAATCGCTTCCCAGCTGGGAATACCGTCGTTGGCTTTGAGTGCCGAAAGGGGATTGGCTGTCCCCGTCAGTTCCTGACCGATGGCGGCGCCAATGCTTTTGGTGCCAAAGTCGAAGGCAAGTACTGTACGAGAGGTGCTCATGAATGTCCTATTTCAGTGGATAAGTTAGCGGAATGGATACCCAGTTTGGCGACGGCTTTGTCCCAGCGTTCATTGATGGGAGTTTCAAACACGACCTTGGGATCCGCTTCCATGGTCAGCCAGCTATTGTCGGCCAGTTCCTGTTCCAGCTGGCCGGCGGTCCAGCCGGCGTAGCCAAGGGCAACCAGAAATTGACTCGGCTCATCCTTGGTGCCCAGCAAAGGCAGGATATCGGTTGATGTGGTCATCTTGATCTCTTCGGTCAGATCAAGGCTGGAGCTGTATTCTTCTTTGCTGTTGTGCAGGATAAATCCCCGGTCACCGGCCACCGGGCCGCCTATCATGACAGGCTTCTCCAGGCTGGCAGGATGCGCAAGTGGCAAGTCTCGCTCCACTTTGATCTGCTCCAGCATGCTGCCGACAGACACATCAATTGGCAAATTAATGACAATGCCCATCGCGCCTTCGTCGTTATGCTCGCACACATACACCACACTGCGTTTGAAGTGCGGATCTTGCAGACTGGGCATGGCCACCAGAAAGTGATTGGTGAGATTCATCGTTCAGTCCTTACACACTCTCAGACAGGCTCTCATAATTACAGTATGAGGACTAATTGGCCTAAATGGTAAGTCTGAGAGAGATGCTGTTAAAAATGAAAACGTGACGTGTTGTCAACTTCAGCAGACAACACGTCCGGGTGGTATCAGTATCAAGCGGTTTTCAGGCGGCGTTCTATGGCATCCATCAGTTTGCCTGTAATAGAAATATCATACGCCGCTTCAATTTCGCGAATACAGGTTGGGCTGGTGACATTGATTTCAGTCAGCTTGTCGCCAATCACATCCAGGCCAACAAAAATCAGCCCTTTTTCTTTCAGTGCCGGTGCGACAGCTTCAGCAATTTTGCGATCAGTCTCGCTCAGCGGGCGGGGTTCGCCGCGGCCACCGGCGGCCAGATTGCCACGGGTTTCCCCTTCGGCCGGAATACGGGCCAGACAGTAAGGCATAGGCTCGCCGTCAACTACCAGAATGCGTTTGTCGCCGTTACTGATGTCCGGCACGAACGTTTGCGCCATACAGTAGTATTCACCGTGATTGGTCAGGGTTTCAATAATCACCGACAGGTTAGGATCCCCGGCTTTGACACGGAAGATCGACGAGCCGCCCATACCGTCCAGCGGTTTGAGAATGATATCGCCGTGTTCCTGCTGGAAAGCGCGGATCTTATCTGCCCGGCGGGTCACTATTGTGGTGGGTGTCAGCTCGGGGAACCAGGCGGTGTAGAGTTTTTCATTACAGTCACGCAGGCTCTGGGGTTTATTGACGATCAGGGTGCCCTGTTCTTCCGCGCGCTCCAGAATATAGGTGGCGTAGATGTATTCAGTATCGAACGGCGGATCTTTGCGCATCAGCACGGCATCGAGCTCGCTCAGTTCGATTTCCTGCTCACCGTGGAAGCTGAACCAGTCGTTCGGATCTTCCTGCAATTTGACGATCCGGGTCCGGGCGATTGCTTTGCCTTGCTCCAGAGACAGATCAGCCATTTCCATATAATGGATTTCCCAGCCGCGACGCTGCGCTTCAAGCATCATCGCAAAGCTGGAATCCTTTTTGATGGTAATGGACTGGATGGGATCCATCACAATACCCAATTTGATCATGTCTTTTCTCCTTGGTTAGCCAAGATCGCCAAAGCGGACCTGTAGCGCAGTTATCGCCGTCATAGCGGCAGTTTCAGTTCTGAGAACCCGGGGACCCAGCAGCACTTCGCTGAACCGGAACGTTTCAGTCATACTGATTTCCTGCTCCGACAGACCGCCTTCCGGCCCGATCAGCAGACGGACCCGGGTGACAGGTGCGGGCAGGGTATTTATGGAATATTGGGCTCTTGGGTGCAAATTCAACTTCAGGCCGTCAAATTCTTCCGCGCACCAGTCTTCCAGTTTCATCACAGGACGGATTTCCGGCACCACATTGCGGCCGCATTGCTCGCAGGCGCTGATGGCGATTTTTTGCCACTGTGACAGTTTCTTATCGAACCTGTCCTGAGTCAGTTTGACACCACAGCGCTCTGAGATCAGCGGCGTAATGCTGTTGACGCCCAGCTCGACAGATTTCTGAATCGTGAATTCCATCTTATCGCCGCGGGAAATCACCTGGCCCAAGTGCAGATCCAAAGGGGACTCCACACTGTGCTCAATACGGGCAGAAATCTCTACTTCGACATGTTTTTTACCGGCTTCGGTAATGACAGCAGGGAATTCAGCATTGCTGCCGTCGAACAACAGAATTTCCTGGCCTGGCTGCATCCGCATCACGCGGCCGACATGGTTGGCGGCGTCGTCACTTAATGGCACTCTACCGCTTGCCGGTAGGGTCTCAGGATGGAAAATACGTGGCACTCTCATAGTATTAAATTCGTTGGCTTTGATGGTTATTCCTGGCGTCAGTATATCAAGCTTGGCGGTAATGTACCGAACATTGCACAGTGCCGAATACTGCGCGATGAAACACAGCGGAAGCGCGCTGAAGTGTTATCTCGCGCAAAAGCTGCACGAGCCGACATTGATGCGGCTCATAACTCCGGCAAAAAGTCAGTGGGATTGAACCCCGTATCACCTAAAATGTCGGATTTGTTGCATAGGGGACATAACAAAAATGACAATAACACAAGGAACGCACAGACTGGCGCTCCTTATGGCGGCGGTGCTGGCGGCGGGCTGTGGCGGCGACGGTAAGTCTGGCGAGCGCAGCCTGAATGTGGATGGCGATCCTTTGCTGGCCAGTCTGCAGCCGTACCTGAGCTCCAGTCAGTACGGGTTGGCAGCCGAAGATTGTGCTGTCATCTATAAACAGAGGCAGTCCTGCCAGTTGCAGGATATCGCACCGCTCGGCTATGACATTCAGGGCGATCTGACGCCGGACGACATTGCCCAGCGATTGCTGGTATCCCATGGCTGGATGGGGGACAGCTTTATGGATGTGGTGCGTGACTTACCGCAGGATGTGCTGAATCTGTTTAAGCCACTCAATGTCATTGTACTCAGCCTTGATATCCGCCCGTCTTTCTATCACACAGATACTGCAGGGATATATATCGATCCGCGGTATCTGTGGCGCAATCAGGCGGAATGGAATGACATTTATCAGCAGCAAGATTACCGCTCCGGGTTTGCAGATGTCCTGCCGTTTCTGGCTTTACAACGTTATGTGTACAGCAATGGTGATTATGTTACTTACAGCAATACCTTCGATGAGTACGACAATTACTGGCGGAGCAAATCAGAAATAGCGCCGGGACTGTTTAATCTGCTGGTCCATGAGCTGGCTCATGCCAACGACTTCCTGCCGCCGGATCAACTCAGTGTGCTGGATGTGTCAACCAGCATAGGTAAAAACATCAAGCAGATTAAAGGCAACTGGATTCAGACATCATTGCAACAAGCCCATGCGCTTTCAGCAGACAGTTTACAGTTGATGGCTGAGAGCTATTTTGGCGGCGCCTCGGCGTCAACGACCATGTCGCCTGAGCAGGCAGGATCGGCATTCGAGCCTGATGGTGGCGCCGATTTTTACGGCTATTACACTGGCGCGGAAGATGTCGCCATGCTGTTTGAAGCTTATATGATGTGGCGGGAATATGAGGCGGTCTCTGATGTGGCGTTTACGTCCTCACCCAAGGTTGAAAATTACAGTTGTGATGATTTGATTATTGGCTGGGGGCAGCGCAACCGGCTGGCGCAGAAAGAGGTTGTGCCGCGCGCCAGGCTGGTATCGGAGAGTATCTTACAGCAGGATCTGAGCGCTGAATTTGCATCAATAGCCAGTTCAATGCCGGTGGATCTGCCGTACGGCTATGGATGGTGCCAGGCGCGGACTGCTGTGATGTCGGCCCGATTTGAGCGTTTCAATCGCCAGGCGCCGGTTGCCGATAACAGCCAGCGTTACCTGGATGAGATGCTGCGTCACTAACAAAATAGAAAACGGCTGAGAGCCCTGATCTCAGCCGTTATTATATTAAAGTCCTGCCTGCTGACAGGCTTCCAGCACAAAACCGTTGTGCTTGTGCTGGATGTTGGCAATACGTCGATCCCTTTCGCACTCCCAGGGGCTGACCGGGTAAGTCTTATGCCAGGCCTGCATCAGCTGGCGCTGACTTTTCGCCAGACGGAAGCGGTATTCCTGCTCCATGTAAAGATAGGTGCGGGCAATGGCTCCTCGGGCACGGGGTGGCGGATCCACCCGGCGGTTTTTGAAATCAACTTTCACTTCGCACTGGCCGTAGAAAGCACCGTCATGTTCACGCCAGGGGGCAAAGCGATAGTTCGAGCGATCGCCGTTCACCTCGCCAATGGCCGGGGTCAGGTTATGCATGTCGGCTTCCATCCGGCTGAAGGCCGGGTCTTTGCGGCAGTTTTTACGCCCGCCATCCTGCCAGCATTGCAGCTGATGGCCAAACTGCCAGGCCGGCACCACGTGCTCCCACTCAATCCGGCTGGCACGCGTCTCCTGCTTGCGAACCTGATAGCCGCAGCTGTTCAGATCCGGGATTCCCTTTTTCCCTTGCCATTCAATCCGGCAGCCGCAGTAAAAGCTCTCGTTGTGATCCTGATAAATGTTGACCAGCAGTTTTTTTGCTTTGGAGAAGTTGTGCGGTGGGTCTGCCAATACGGGAGAGGGCAGGGCACTGACGCTTAGCAGTACGGCAGTCATTAGCCATTTCAGCTTGATTAACATGGGATTTCCGGTGACTGAATGTATGGATGATGATGTTATCAGTACCGGAATTTTTTAGAAGTGTTTCACGTTATCTGTGTGTAAAAAATCAAATTTTCAATTTCACTGCGACGCATTTCCAGTAACAGGCATCAAAGGCTGGTGGCATTGCATGCAGTGATAGATGGCTTGCTGACGCAGAATCTTATTATGCCGCCTGACAGTGATCTGATGCTCCCGGCACTGGCAGCGGTAGGGGAAAGTACGCCCGCTTACAGAAGAGATATCGAAGCTGTGGGTGGTGCGCGCTGGCACATTGAACACCTCAGTCATCATTTTTTGCCATTCAGGGCCATGTGGACGCACTTTGCCGTGACAGGCAAAAGTGAGCAGATGGGCGAGTTCATGGGGAACCACTTCGGCCAGAAAAGCGTGCGGGTTTTCTGCCAGTAATACCGGGTTATAGCGGATCTCCCAGCTTTGCATCCGGGCACTGCCAGCAATTTTACCGCGCTGGGTAAAGCGGATTGCCGGATCAGGAAACTGTTTGCCAAGCTTGTTTTCAGCCCGGCGAAGGCAGGAGAGGGTACGTTCAATAATGGCTTGCTGTAGTGAGTCCATGATGCTGAAAGGTGAACAAACAAGGGGGTCAGTATGTAAGGTCTGGCGCTGATTTTCTACCTTCGATGGCCTGAAATGCGTTTTGTACAGCAGTGACAGTTTTTAGAACATAGGTGTTCAAAACCTCCGGAAGCTGTACAGGTACAGATGATCAGCTTTTCGGGCGATTGGATCATGGGAAGTAAATAACACTAAAATATGTTTATTTTTATATTGTTATCTGTTTTTACGAGAGGGGTGAGCAGCTTGGTCTGCTTTTAGATCATAGGTGGTCAAAAGCTGAAAAAGCTGTACAGGGGAGGGGAGTGAGAAAGAAAAGCAATGAAAAAGGAAGCCGAAGCTTCCTTTTTCACGAGTAAGAATCACAGCCTTGCAGATTCAATTACTTGATGTTGGCGTAATCGCGCAGCAGCTCTGCTTTGTCGGTTTTTTCCCAAGGGAATTCTTCGCGACCAAAGTGACCGTATGCCGCTGTTTTCTTGTAGATAGGCTGCAGCAGATCCAACATTTCGATCAGGCCGTATGGGCGCAGGTCGAAGTGGTGACGAACGGCTTCAACGATCAGGTCGTGAGAGACCTTCTCTGTACCAAAAGTTTCCACCATGATGGATGTTGGATCGGCAATACCGATAGCGTACGACAGCTGGATTTCACAACGGTCAGCCAGGCCAGCTGCGACTATGTTCTTCGCCACATAACGGGCGGCGTAGGCCGCACTGCGATCCACTTTTGATGGATCTTTACCAGAGAAGGCACCACCGCCGTGACGCGCTGCACCGCCGTAGGTATCGACGATAATTTTACGGCCAGTCAGACCACAGTCGCCCATTGGACCACCGATCACAAAGCGGCCGGTTGGGTTGATGAAGTACTTGGTGTCTTTGTTCAACCACTCTGCCGGCAGAACCGGTTTGATGATTTCTTCCATCACAGCTTCTTGCAGCACAGGAAGTTCAATGCTGTCACAGTGCTGAGTCGACAGAACAACGGCATCGATACCCACGATTTTGCCCTGGTCATAAGCAAAGGTGACCTGGCTTTTGGCATCCGGGCGCAGCCATGGCAGCGTACCGTTTTTACGGACTTTAGCCTGACGCTCAACCAGACGGTGAGCATAAGTGACAGGGGCCGGCATCAGCACTTCAGTTTCGTTGGTGGCGTAACCGAACATAATCCCCTGATCGCCTGCACCCAGATCTTTCGGGTCGCTGCGGTCAACACCCTGGTTAATATCAGGAGACTGCTTACCAATTGCGCTCAGTACGGCACAAGAGTTGGCATCAAAGCCCATGTCTGAATGGACGTAACCAATTTCACGCACCGTCTGACGGGTCAGCTCTTCGATATCCACCCAAGCTGTGGTAGTGATTTCACCACCGACCATGACCATGCCGGTTTTTACGTAAGTCTCACACGCAACACGTGCTTTCGGGTCTTGTTCTAAGATCGCATCCAGGACTGCATCTGAGATCTGGTCTGCAATTTTATCTGGATGGCCTTCCGATACCGACTCAGAAGTAAACAGGTGTTTCGCCATGAGTATTCTCACTATTAGAAAAACTTTAAAGGTGATTGGAGGTGTGATTTTCAGCAGTCTGAGTGATTAATCATCAGTCTGTATGTATAGAGCTACCTCCGTCTAGACGGCTATAATAACTTGTATGGGATCAAAATCAACAACTAGATATGTGTGGAAATAAGATAATTTTCAGCCAAACGATTATCTTCATCATGTGGTTTGTAATCTTACTAGTTAATAATATTGGTTTTAACTAAAAATTCAGACTATTTACCTTCTTTGTGAGTTGACAGCCCCTTCTTCTCTTTGCGAAATGCGTTCCGGCCTCTTGATGGATCGGCGCGTATTGCGATCAAAACCGCGATTGCCTGATTGAACGTCGGTGATTTACTGCTCGGACCAATTGTTATTGATAGGTTGCAGAAAAATTATTTCGAACAATGAAAAAAATACGCCAGACGGGAGCTTTATTTATTCCGATAAAGCACTATTTATATATCTGTTATAAGGAAGGATGTAGTTACAGCGGGCGTATTTACTGGCATTGCGCTACGCTCGCAGACAATCGTTCTGGGGAGTGAGGCGGGTCACAATTAGGATGAATCTCGTTAACGCTTGGTATACACTAGAGCGGCTTTTCACTTACGTAGCACGGATATGATATTACGAGTCGCAATTAATGGATTTGGCCGTATCGGCCGCAGTGTACTGCGGGCCTTGTATGAAAGCGGCAAACACCACCAGATAAAAGTCGTGGCAGTGAATGAACTGGCTCAGCCTGAAGCTATGGCACATCTGCTTCAGTATGATTCCAGTCATGGTCGCTTTGGTCGCAAGGTCAGCCATGATCAGGAACATCTGTTCATTGCCGATGGTCAGAGTGAAGACGCGATTCGTATTCTTCATCTCAATGATATCCAGTTGCTCCCGTGGCGGGATCTGGAAGTGGATATCGTTCTGGACTGTACCGGGGTGTACGGCTCAAGAGCCGACGGTGAAGCCCATATTCAGGCCGGTGCCAAGAAAGTCCTGTTTTCCCATCCTGCAGCTAACGACATAGATAACACCATCATCTTCGGTGTTAACCAAGACAGCCTGTCACCTCAAGATCGCATTGTTTCCAACGGTTCCTGTACCACCAACTGCATTGTTCCTGTGATTAAAGTGCTTGATGAAGCTTTCGGCATTGAATCCGGCACTATCACAACGATTCATTCAGCCATGAATGACCAGCAGGTGATCGATGCCTACCATACTGACCTGCGCCGGACACGTGCCGCGAGCCAGTCGATCATTCCGGTAGACACAAAATTACACTTAGGTATAGGCCGTATTTTCCCTAAATTTGCGGATAAATTTGAGGCGATTTCAGTCAGGGTTCCTACAATTAACGTCACCGCGATGGATCTGAGCGTTACGGTGAAGACTAATGTCTCGGTTAATGATGTAAATCAAGCCCTGGCCGAGGCTGCCAGGTGTACATTGACGGATATTGTCGATTACACCACAGCGCCACTTGTTTCTGTTGACTTCAATCATGATCCCCACAGCGCCATTGTTGATGGCACCCAGACGCGTGTCAGCAATCAGCATCTGCTGAAATTGCTGATTTGGTGCGACAACGAATGGGGATTTGCAAACCGAATGCTGGATACAGCACTGGTGATGCATCAGGTCAGTGGTCAGCTGAAAGACGTTTCTGAATTTCCCAGCCAGGCAAAATCGCAGGGCTGAACATATTTATCATTTACACAGTAAGACTATTGAGAGGACAAACCATGTCTGTAATCAAGATGACTGAGCTGGATCTGGCCGGTAAACGCGTGCTGATCCGTGCCGATCTGAACGTGCCAGTAAAAGCAGGTAAAGTAACTTCTGATGCACGTATCCTGGCATCTCTGCCTACGATTAAGCAATGCCTGGCAGCAGGCGCAAAGGTAATGGTTACCTCTCACCTGGGTCGCCCGACCGAAGGTGAATACGCTGACGAGTTCTCTCTGCAGCCTGTAGTGAACTATCTGCAAGACGCGCTCGACTGTGATGTGACGCTGGCGAAAGATTACCTGGATGGTCTGGATCTGAATGCAGGCGAGCTGGTAGTACTGGAAAACGTTCGCTTTAACGTGGGCGAGAAGAAGAATGACGAAGCACTGTCCAAGCAATACGCGGCACTGTGTGACGTGTTTGTGATGGATGCATTCGGTACGGCGCACCGTGCCCAGGCATCTACTCACGGTGTGGGCATGTTTGCCCCTGTGGCTTGTGCAGGCCCGCTGCTGGCTGCGGAACTGGACGCTTTGGGTAAGGCGCTGGGTAATCCGGCTCGTCCTATGGTGGCGATTGTTGGCGGATCTAAAGTGTCGACCAAACTGACCGTGCTGGAGTCACTGGCGAAGATTGCCGATCAGGTTGTGGTGGGTGGCGGTATCGCAAACACCTTTATTGCGGCTGAAGGTCATGGCGTCGGTAAATCTCTGTACGAAGCCGAACTGCTTGACACAGCGAAAGCGCTGATGGAGCAAACCAATGTGCCGGTTGCGACTGACGTAGTCTGCGCCAAAGAATTCTCTGACACGGCTGAAGCCACCATTAAGTCTGCTTCTGATATTGCAGAAGACGACATGGTGCTGGATATCGGTCCGGATTCTGCTGCTGAGCTGGCTCGCATTATCAAAGAAGCCAAAACTATTTTGTGGAACGGCCCGGTCGGCGTGTTCGAGATTGAGCAATTTGGTAAAGGTACTGAAGTCGTAGCGCAAGCGATTGCCGATTCTGAAGGTTTCTCTATTGCCGGTGGCGGCGATACGCTGGCAGCCATTGATAAGTACGGTATCAAAGATAAAGTGTCTTACATCTCAACCGGTGGCGGTGCGTTCCTGGAGTTTGTGGAAGGCAAAAAACTGCCGGCAGTTGCTATGCTGGAAGAACGAGCGAAAGCCTGATAACAGCGGCGCTGGGCTGGCTCGGCGCCTGGAATATGCTGTGTGTGGTGTGAACATTAACCGTTTGGCCGCACACATTAGCAATGAGTTTATCTTTAAACCCAGACAACAAAGCTAAAAGCTAATAGGACTATTGTTATGTCTAAGATCTTCGACTTCGTAAAACCTGGTGTGATTTCTGGCGACGACGTACAGAAAGTATTTGCAGTAGCAAAAGAAAACCAATTTGCTCTGCCAGCGGTTAACGTAGTTAACACGGACTCTATCAACGCAGTGCTTGAAACTGCCGCGAAAGTGAAAGCCCCTGTTGTTGTTCAGTTCTCAAACGGCGGTGCAGGTTTCTTTGCCGGTAAAGGCCTGAAGCTGGAAGGTCAGAACGGCCCGATCCTGGGTGCGATTGCGGGTGCAAAATATGTTCACGCTGTGGCTGAAACTTACGGTGTGCCAGTGATCCTGCACACTGACCATGCGGCGAAAAAACTGCTGCCATGGATCGATGGTCTGCTGGACGCCGGTGAAAAGCACTTTGCGGAAACAGGCAAGCCTCTGTTTTCTTCGCACATGATTGACCTGTCTGAAGAATCGCTGGAAGAAAACATCGAAATCTGTGCCAAGTACCTTGAGCGCATGAGCAAGATGAACATGACGCTGGAAATTGAACTGGGTTGTACCGGTGGTGAAGAAGACGGTGTAGATAACTCTCACCTGGACCAATCTTCTCTGTACACTCAGCCAGAAGATGTGGCGTACGCTTATGAGAAACTGAATGCTATCAGCCCACGTTTCACTATCGCAGCGTCATTTGGTAACGTACACGGTGTTTATAAGCCAGGAAACGTGGTTCTTACGCCAACCATCCTGCGTGATTCTCAAGCGTATTGTTCTGAGAAGTTCGGTATTGAGTCTAATGCGCTGAACTTCGTATTCCACGGTGGTTCAGGTTCTTCTCTGGAAGAAATCCGCGAATCTATCGGCTACGGTGTGATCAAAATGAACATCGATACTGATACTCAGTGGGCAACCTGGAACGGTATCCGTGAGTACTACCTGGAAAACGAAGCTTACCTGCAGGGCCAGATCGGTAACCCAACCGGTGAAGATGCGCCTAACAAGAAATACTATGATCCACGCGTATGGCTGCGTAAAGGTCAGGATTCTATGGTTAAGCGCCTGGAACAAGCTTTCTCTGATCTGAATGCAGTAGACGTGCTGTAATTTGTCACTCTGAGCAGATTAGATTGTAAAAAGCCCGCTTTGCGGGCTTTTTTATTTGGTTTAATAGCAAGAGCTGAATAAAGTTACCTTAAGCCGCATAAAAAAGTCTTGCTTGTGACCGCTATGACAGCAATGATTGCGCATGTCGTATCATACTTATCTGAGTTCAGATAAGTGGTTATTGTTAGGGTAATTTCGTTCTGTTTGTTATGTATCACGGGACTTGAGCATTACCGCATCATCCCCAATGTAGAGAGAGCGCTATGACTGAGAGTGTAACGGATAAAATGGTTGATACCATTGCCAATAATGAGCTGGCTGATGGTGTAAAACAAGCGGGTAACTGGGTTGTCGATAATCAGGAGCTGTTAATCCAGTATGGCGTTAACCTGATTTCTGCCTTATTAATTCTGTTTATTGGTAATCTGGTATCGAAAGGGGTGGCGAGCGGCTTCGGCAAAATGCTGCGCCGCAAGCAAATGGATGAAGCGGTTGTCAAATTCCTGCAGTCAATGGTCCGCTACCTGTTGTTTGTGATAGTGCTGATTGCGGCATTAAGCCGAGTGGGTGTGCAAACGGCCTCTGTGGTAGCTGTCATCGGTGCCGCCGGCCTGGCTATCGGCCTGGCCTTGCAGGGCTCACTGTCCAACTTCGCTGCCGGTGTGCTGATTGTTGCCTTCCGTCCTTTTAAATCAGGCGATTATGTTGAAGTGGCCGGGGTGGCCGGTTCTGTCGAATCTATTCAGGTTTTTCAGACCGTACTGAATACCCCGGACAATAAAATGGTGGTTGTCCCTAATGCGGCTGTGATTGGTGGAGCTATCACCAACTACTCCAGGCATGAAACCCGTCGTATTGATTATGTCATCGGGGTTTCGTACAAATCGGATCTGAAGAAAACCAAAGAAGTGCTCAAGCGCGTTTTGGATGCAGAGCCTCGCTTACTGAAAACGCCTGCGCCAACTATTGGTGTAGTGGCTCTGGCTGACTCTTCGGTGAATTTTGTAGTTCGTCCCTGGGTGAAAACCGCCGATTACTGGGCCATCTATTTTGATTTGCTTCAGGCGATCAAAGAAGAGCTGGATAAAGAAGGTATTGAGATTCCCTTTCCGCAAATGGATGTGTACCTCAACAAAGTTGAAGAATAATGTTCAGCTAAATTGCAACAACAATGGAGCCGTTTGGCTCCATTGTTGTTTTTGGCACGTATCTGCTGATGTTAGAAAATATACTGTGTCAGCAGGCCTTGAGCCAGATGGGCCGCAATAATGAACATCATGGCGGCAACGGCAATATCGATGCCACGTTTGACTTTGGGCCGGGACAAGGTTGGCGCCATCTTCGCTGCGGCAATCGACAAGGTATAGAACCAAACGAATGATGCCAATATCGTACCTATGGCAAAAGCAATGCGGTCCTGGCCCTCAAACTGCCCGCCAATCGAACCCAGAATAACAACGGTATCCAGGTACAGGTGCGGATTGAGTACAGTAACAGCCAGCGCGCCAGCAACTACGGCCCGTCTGCCGCGAGCCAGTGTTTGTCTTTGTGCTTCTTCTTCAGAGGCCTGACTAAAGGCACTTTTCAGAGACAGGCTACCGTAAAACAGCAGAAAAGCGATCCCACCCAAGGTCACAGCCAGCAGCACGCTTTCGTTGCTGGAAAGCAGCGCGCCGCCACCAAATACGCCCAGACTGATGAACAACACATCAAGCAGGCAGCATACAGTGGCAGTGGTTAAATGATGATTACGTTTAATGCCTTGATTGAGTACATACGCATTTTGAGCGCCAATCGGAATAATCATGCTGGCGCCAAGGCCAAAGCCTTGCAGTAACGGCCATAGACTCATGAGTGATATTGTCCTTATTCTGTGGTGAAAGTGACGGCTACATCTGGCTAAAGCTTAAATCACTCGCTATGATTTAGTAAATCTAATAATTTTTATGATTTATTAGACTTACTAATATTGAGGGTAGGCATGGAAGGACTGGATTATCGCTGGGTACAGGCGTTGGACGCAGTCGTGTCGCAGCGAGGATTTGAACGGGCGGCAGAAATGCTATGCATCACTCAGTCTGCGGTTTCGCAGCGGATAAAGCAGCTGGAAAAACACATGGCTCAGCCATTGCTGGTGCGTGAGCAGCCACCAAGGCCCACACCGGCAGGACAAAAATTGCTGGGTCTGTACCGCCGTGTTCGCCTGCTGGAGCAGGAGTTACTGCCGGATATCCGCCCTGGTGAGCAAAGCCAGCCATTACAAATGTCCATCGCTACAAATGCTGACAGTCTGGCCACCTGGTTGCTGCCGGCACTCAGCCCGCTGCTCAAACAGCGTCGCATCGAGATTAACCTGATGCTGGAAGATGAAAGCAGAACCCTCGACAGGTTGCGCAGCGGGGAAGTGCTCGGTGCTATCAGCATGGAGGCCACGGCAATGCCTGGCTGTGTGTCTGATTACCTTGGCCGGATGGATTATTTGTGTGTCGCCAGCCCGGACTTTCAGACGAAGTATTTTGCTGATGGAGTCACCCGCGAAGCACTGATGCGCGCCCCTGCTGTGGCATTTGACCAGTATGACGATATGCATGAAGTCTTCATTCAGCAGCATTTTAATCTGCCTCGTGGCAGCGTGCTGACCCACAGGGTGCGCTCCTCAGAGGCTTTCGTCAAACTGGCGCTACAGGGAGCGGCATACTGCCTGATCCCTAAAATTCAGATAGAGTCAGAACTGGCAAGCGGCGAGTTGGTCAACCTGACCCCGGGTATCATGCTGACACGCAGAATTTACTGGCATCACTGGGCGCTGGAAAGTGGTGTCTTTAGTGAAGTGACAGCTCAGTTGCTTGATCATGCCAGAAACCGTCTGCCCCAGTGAGGGGAGTCAGCGTATTCTGGAATTGATAAATGTCATTTTAATAAAATGATGTGCAAAATTTTTTGCGATCCAGGGATAATTTTTCTCTGTCCGGTGTCAAAAACAGCATAAGGCCAATGAGCTGAAACCTAACGTTATGATTTGGATGGTGTTATGAAAAAAACCTTACTTGCTGTTTGTTTGAGTGGAGCGACTCTGATCAGTCCGTTGGCAATGGCAGAAGACAGTTTTCCCCGTCTGGAAACCATTGGTGTGGGTGAAATAACTGCTCAACCGGACATGGCTGTGTTTACAGTGGCGGTTGAAGAAAATCGTAAAACCGCTCAGGAAGCGAAACAGGCCGCGGATAAAGCCGTCACGGCCTTTATGGAGCGCTTGCAAAAAAGCGGCGTAAAACGTGCGGATATTGAAAGTGCCAATATTTATCTGCATCCGCAGTATCACAGCAGCAACGATGCGCCACCTGAACTGGTGGGTTATCAGGCTTCACGTCAGGTGACTGTGACTGTTCGTGATTTAGAACAACTCAATACCTACCTGGACAGTGCGCTGGGGGATGGAATCAACCGGATTCAGAACATAGAGCTGAAAGTCAGCGATGCCGATAAGTACATGGAGCAAGCTCGCCAGGCCGCCATCAAAGATGCGCAAAGTAAGGCCAAGTCACTGGCACAAGGTTTTGATACCGACATCGATGGCGTGTGGAATATCCGCTATTTCGATCCTATGCCGCGACCGGTGATGGGGCGAATGAAAATGGATGCAGCGATGGAAACTCAGGCCACCTATCAGGACGCCGAAATTACTTTCCGTGACAGAGTGGAAGTGGTTTTCCGCCTGGAAAAATAACGCTATGCGTCAGACAGAAAGAAGCTCACCCCAGGGTGAGCTTCTTGGTTTAAGGGGCGTGCCAGAATTAATGCAGAATACGGGCACGGACTGTGCCGTCAATGGCCTTCAGCTTATTCAGTGCTTCTTCAGATCGCTCGGTCTCAACGTCAATCACCACATAACCCAGCTCAGGGCTGGTTTGCAGATACTGAGCGGCAATGTTGATACCTTCAGCGGCGAAAATTGTGGTGATCTGATTCAGAATGCCCGGGCGGTTTTCGTGAATGTGCAGCAGGCGCGAACAGCCACGGTGCTCAGGTAATGACACCTCAGGGAAGCCAACGGCCGACACAGTTGAACCGTTGTCTGAGTATTTCACTATTTTGCCCGCCACTTCGATACCGATGTTTTGCTGAGCTTCCTGAGTCGAACCACCGATGTGTGGAGTCAGAATCACGTTATCAAAGCGCGTCAGCGGTGACTCGAACTGATCTTTATTGGTTTTAGGCTCGACCGGGAAGACATCAATCGCAGCACCTGCCAGATGTTTGCTTTCCAGTGCACTGCACAGTGCATCTATGTCGACGACTGTGCCGCGCGCGGCATTGATAAAGATGGAACCCGGCTTCATGCGCGCGAATTCTTCGGCACCCATCAGGTTCTGAGTATCCAGCGTTTCAGGAACGTGCAGACTGATAACATCGGATTTATTGAGCAGCTCACTCAGGGAATCAACCTGGGTTGCGTTGCCTAAGGTCAGTTTGTTTTCGATGTCATAGAAATACACATCCATACCCAGGTTTTCAGCCAGAATACTGAGCTGAGTCCCTATGTGACCATAGCCTATGATACCCAGTTTCTTACCACGGGCTTCATAGGAGGAGTCAGCCGTTTTTTGCCATTCACCCCGGTGGGCTTTGGCATTTTTTTCCGGGATACCACGCAGCAGCAGCAATATTTCACCCAGTACCAGCTCAGCCACACTGCGGGTATTGGAGAAGGGGGCGTTAAATACAGGAATACCACGGCGGTTGGCTTCAGCAAGATCAACCTGATTGGTACCAATGCAGAAACAGCCTACAGCAATCAGCTTCTTGGCCGCGTCAAAGACTTCTTCAGTCAGCTGGGTACGGGAACGAATACCTACAAAGTGGGCATCTTTGATTGCGTCGAGCAGTTCATTCCCCGCCAGCGAGCCTTTGTGATACTCGATATTCTCGTAGCCGGCTTGTTTGAGCACTTCAAGTGCAGAGGGGTGAACGCCTTCCAGCAGCAGAATTTTAATCTTGTCTTTATCCAGCGAAACTTTTGCCATGGTCCTTTTCCTTAAAAACAACAGGTATTCCATACAGCGGGCAGGATAACGTGTTCATGCAACAGCACATTGTGATGTCACACGGTGACAGGCGTACATCCTGTGTTGCCGTCTGGTGAGCTTAAACGATTGCGTTCACATTAAAGTATCAAAAATTTCGGTGAAGTGGCGAGAATATTACGAAATGGATAATAAAAAACGGCATATATTATGCCGTTTAGTCATCAAGCCTTATGAATAGCGCTGATACTGTTATTTAGTGACAGTTTTCACGCCATCAGGAGAGCCTACCAGCAGGACATCCGCACCGCGTCGGGCAAAAAGACCGACAGTGACCACGCCTGGCAGCGCATTAATCTTATTTTCCAGATCTTTTGCATCGGTGATTTGCAGATTGTGCACATCTAAGATGATATTGCCGTTATCAGTGATGACACCTTCACGGTATACAGGATCGCCGCCCAGCTTGACTAACTCACGGCCTATGTAGGAGCGTGCCATCGGAATAACTTCAACCGGCAGCGGGAAGGCACCCAGCACATCGACTTCTTTGGTGTTGTCGACAATACAGATGAATTTTTTGGCAATGGCCGCAACAATCTTCTCGCGTGTCAGTGCCGCACCGCCACCTTTGATCATGTCAAAGTCAGGGTTGATTTCGTCTGCACCATCCACGTAGATATCCAGCGCAGACACTTCATTGGCATCAAATACCGGAATATCTAACTCTTCCAGTCGCTGTGTTGATGCAACAGAGCTGGACACAGCACCTTTGATTTCTTCTTTGCGGGTTGCCAGCGCATCGATGAAGTGATTGACGGTAGAGCCGGTACCAACGCCTACAATGCTGTCTTTGGTCACGTAGTCCAGGGCTGCCCAGCCAGCCGCTTTTTTCATTTCATCCTGTGTCATGCTTTTTCCTCGTGATGGCCTATGGATTGCGGAGCGCTGATTATAGCCGACCATTGATACTCTGGCAGGTTAAAATCATGATGAAGATCCCTGTTTAGGCAACTGACAGCTGGATGTTTACCAGTGGTGGTGTGCCGAGGGGGTGATAATAGCTGGCAGTGGTACATCCCAGGCTTCTGCCGGCAGATGCCGGACCTGCTGGCAGTCGTGGGCCAGTCCGAGGGGACGAGGGCCTGCGCTGTTATGGTGCCACTGGCTTAATGTGCGGTCATAGTACCCGCCCCCCATGCCTAACCGTTGTCCCTGTTCATCAAAGGCGACAAGAGGGGTACAGATCAGATCCAATTCGTGAACGGGTTTAACAAGACGAACATCCAGCACAGGCTCGGCAATGCCATAGCGGTTACAATGCATTTTCGTCTCAGGCCGGTAATGCAGAAATAACAAGTGGCCTTTGCTGAAGGGATGTAACACGGGTAGATAAACGTTTTTGTTCTGGTGCCACAGCCATTCGATTAGCGGTTCGGTATCTAACTCACCGTCATTGTTGAGGTATAAAGCCACATGTTGCGACTGGCGAACCTCGCTGAGCTGACAAAAGCGGCTCAGCACAGCCTTACTGGCCTGTTCCTGCTGGTGTGGGGTCAGTGCCTGGCGTTTAAGGCGCACCTGCTGACGAAGCTGTTGGCGTGTGGTTTGGGTTGTTTGGCCGGTAAAGCCTTGCGGGAGAGATGCATCCATAACATTCTATGCCTGTCGTCGCCTGCTCAAAGAGAGAACTGCTGGCTGTGAGCAGAATAGAAAAAGAGGGGGTGCCCCAAGGTGCCGTTGCGAATTGTAGCCCTTGAACCAGACGTTCAAGGTGGATCGGCAACATTAACCGTAGGCTTCTCAGTCGTGCTGAGCATGCTCAATAGCTAATAAAAGCAAATCCTGGTTTTTTGCTTATCGGCTCGGGGACGTCGATTCGCTGACGCACACCCCAGGGTCAATCCATTATCAACGTTGCGGTTGATTTTGCAATGCCTCAGTCAGAGTTTCTGTAATTTGACCGATGCGCTCGGACAAAGAATCGGCATTGTTGTTAAATTCTTTTCGTTCGTTATGCAGTTCACTGCAGATGTTCAGCCCGGTAAACATCAGTAACTGCTCCGGGTTGGAGATTTTGGTTCGCTGCGACAGTTCATTCAGGCGACTGTCAAAATCCGCCGCGGCTGCACGTAGCGCTGTTTCCTGGCCAACGGGGCAATTTACCTTAATGGTCCGGCCTAAAATTTCAATTTCAACTGCCTGCGAGCTCATAGCTGTTTTGTATCCGTGTCAGTCACTGTGAATTCGTGAAGCGAAGATCGGCCGCTAATATAGAAAAAGCCTATTTAACTTGCAAGCATGCGACCTGACTGCATGAGCGACCTGCAAGCGAGATGACAAATCTTCATCAGTTCGGTGTTATTTTTGCCGTTGAGCCGATGAATGCCAGTAAAAATATCGACTCAATCAATCGCCTTTTGCTTTAGGTTAGCCTGAATCCAGCCTAAGTGGTAGCATATCACAAACCCATCTGACACCAATCTTATTAAGGTGAAAAAGCCCATGAGCGAAGTAAAATTGCCGGCTTATGAAGCGGTGGAAACCGCGCTGAAAAGTCAGTCTCTGGCGGTTACGCCCTCAGAATTACACGGATTACTGACGGGTATGCTGTGCGGCGGTTTACCCGCTGTCGGCGAGCATTGGATTGGTCCGATCTCGGATTACGCCAACAATGGCGAATCTCTGGACGGTGACGCCAGAACGCTGACACAAAATCTGGTGGATATTACTTCTAAGGAATTGGCTGGTACGGGGTTTGACGCGTCTTTGTTGCTGCCAGATGATGATGTGGATTTGATGGTGCGGGCTGAAGCTTTGAGTGAATGGGTTAACTGTTTCTTGTCCGGATTGGGTCTGATGGGACTGAATCAAGAAAAATTGCCAGCTTCAGTGCAGGAAGCCTTGGGCGATCTGCAGGATATCGCGCAGCTGGGGATCGACGATGAGGATGATCTGGAAGAGCAGGCGACGTTGTTTGAGCAGGTCATAGAGCATGTCCGAATGTGCACGCTGACCTGTTATTTCGAGCTGGTGTCACGACATCAGTCGGGTCAGGGCGATGCGCCTACGCTGCACTGACAGGGCAGGTTTGAGGTAAAACAGACGTGAAGCAGTATGATGTTGTCATTGCAGGGGGAGCCATGACGGGTGCCAGCCTGGCCCTTGCATTGGATACCCTGAGTAAGGGTAATTTGCGCATTGCCGTTGTTGAAGCGGTTTCTCCTGAACAGGCAGGCCATCCCGGCTATGATGCCCGCAGTATTGCTATGTCTTTAGGCTCCGTCCGCTTGATGGAGCAACTCGGCCTCTGGTCATTTCTGGCGGGCGAAGCCACGGCTATCTCTCGTATTCATGTGTCTGATCGCGGCCATCCCGGCTTAGCCCGTATGTCTGCCAGTGAGTATGGGATCAGTGCGCTGGGCTATGTCATTGAACTGGCGCAGGCGGGCTCTGTATTCCTTGAGCAGTTGTCGGAAAGGGCGGCGATTGATCTGTTTTGCCCGGCCAGAATCCATACGCTGCATCGCGAACAGGATGTGGTCAGCCTGCAGCTCACTAACGGTGAATCTTTGCAGGCCAGCTTACTGGTGGCGGCCGATGGCGGGGTGTCCGGCTGCTGCGCGCAACTGGGCATAGGTCATCAGAGCCTGGACTTTGAACAGGTCGCTGTGATTGCCAATATCTCTACCGCTTTATCTCATCAGGGCGAAGCCTTTGAGCGATTCACGCCTTTCGGTCCCCTGGCTTTGTTGCCGATGAGTCAGGGACGAAGCTCGCTGGTATGGTGCATATCGCCGGAACAGCAGCAGGAAGTGATGGGATGGGACGACGAAACGTTTCTGGCGCAGTTACAGTCCAGCTTTGGCTGGCGTATGGGCAAGATGGTAAAAACCGGCCAGCGATTTGTGTATCCGCTGAGTCTGCGACAGGCTGAGCGACGGGTTTCTCACCGTTTTGCTGTGGTCGGCAATGCTGCTCAGACACTGCATCCGATAGCCGGGCAGGGGTTCAATCTGGGCTTGCGTGATGTCGTGACCCTGGCTGAGGAAGTGGTGGCTGGCTATCAGGCCGGTGAAGACCCGGGATCAACGGCGATACTGAGCCGCTTTCGGCAACGTCGCGAGCCAGACCAGGCCGCAACGGTGGCGATGACCACATGCCTGGTGAAACTGTTTGCAAATGAGCACTGGCCTTTGGTCGCCGGGCGCAATGCCGGCCTGATGGCGATGAGTGTAATGGATACAATTAAAGCGCCGCTGATGAAGCGGGCGATGGGACAGGTAGACAGATAATCATGATGCAAAGTGTGGATATAGCTATTATCGGTGGCGGTATGGTGGGGTTAACTCTGGCTGCAGCCCTGGCCGATACTGATCTTCGTATTGCCGTCATTGAAGGCCAGTTGCCTGACCCTGAACTGGCCCCGTTACCGGATGTCCGTGTCTCTGCATTGAGCCGTGCCAGTGAACGGATTTTGCAGCGGGTCGGAGCCTGGCCAGGCATGGCTGAGCGCAGAGTCAGCCCTTATCAGCAGATGGATGTCTGGGAGCAGGACAGCTTTGCGCATATCAGTTTTGATGCTGCCTCTCTGGCGCAGCCTGATCTTGGCCATATCGTCGAGAATCGCGTGATTCAGCTGGCACTGCTGGACAAAGTGAAAACTCAGCCTAATGTGACCATGATTGCCCCGGTGCGCTGCCAGCAGCTGGCTTTTGGTGAGCGCGAAGCCTGGCTGACGCTGGACAACGGTCAGAGCCTGACGGCCAAGCTGGTAGTGGGGGCGGATGGCGCCAATTCATGGGTGCGCAGACAGATGGATATCCCGCTGACTCACTGGGATTATGGTCATCACGCCATTGTTGCCAACATTCGTTGTTCTGAGTCCCACACGCGCACCGCCAGACAAATTTTTACCCCTGATGGCCCACTGGCATTTCTGCCCTTGTCAGAACCGGATCTGTGTTCGATTGTGTGGTCTGTCTCGCCGCAGAAGGCGGAAGACTTGATGGCCCTGGATGCCGACAGCTTCAGCAATCAGTTGTCTGCGGCGTTTGATTGCCGGCTGGGATTGTGCCGTCTGGAAGGCGAACGTCAGGCTGTGCCTCTGAAAATGCGTTATGCCCGTGATTTTGTGCGTGAGCGTGTGGCGCTGATTGGTGATGCCGCGCATACGATTCATCCGCTGGCGGGGCAAGGAGTGAATCTGGGGTTGCTGGATGCTGCCAGCCTGGCGGAAACTCTGAGTCTGTTGTGGCGTCAGGACAAGGACATAGGGGCCCGCCAGCATCTGCGTTATTTTGAACGCTGGCGAAAAGCGGAAGCGGCGAAAATGATTGCGGCTATGCAAGCGTTCCGGGAGCTGTTTGATGGCAGTCATCCGGCGAAAAAGTTGATCCGTGATGTGGGGCTGTTGCTGGTCAACCATGCGCCTGGGGTTAAAGATCAGTTTATGCGCCGGGCCCTGGGGTTGAGCGGAGAGCTGCCTGCGTTAGCCAGAGTTGAGTAAGGTTCTTTTAACTGAATGCTAATTCTGAAAAGCCGTCTCGCGAGAGGCGGCTTTTTTTGTGAGTCCATTTACTTTCAATCTGTTTTTTTTCTCCTAAAGTAATAACAGTTAGGCAAGACGAAGCCTTTGTAAGGGAAGGTTAGACCTCTTTTTGTGAACATATCGGCGTCGCCGTTTTGGTAAGGATCTACTTATGGCCCATATTCCTTCTGAATTGAAATTCACTAATACTCATGAATGGGTACGTCCCGAAGGGGACGGAATCTATACTGTCGGCATCACAGATTACGCGCAGCAAATGCTGGGGGATATGGTGTTTGTTGATTTACCGGAAGTGGAAAGAGTCACTGAGGCTGGCGATGAGTTTGCGGTGGCGGAATCGGTTAAAGCGGCGTCAGATGTGTATGCACCTATATCCGGGGTTGTGGTGGCTATCAATGAAGACCTCGAATTGTCTCCTGAGCTGGTGAATAACGATCCGTACGGAGATGGCTGGCTGATTCAGATAAAAGCCGATGATGAAGGTGAGCTGGATGAATTGCTGGATGCCGAAGGGTATCAGGAGTTTACCTCTGAAGAAGACTGATATCAGCGAAACATAATAATCAGGCGATGTGTTCTGCCTGTGATGCTGGATAGTTGCCAACCATGCTGCGACAGCATCAGGTTTTTTAACTGAATGTAAATTATGAAGAGCCGTTTCGAAAGAGGCGGCTTTTTTTGTTGGCTCAATGACTTTCAATCTGATTTTTTTATCCTAAAGTAATCTTAGGAAGGGCTGAGTGCCCTTGAGGTAATACTAACCAAGTTGCGCTTTTGTTTTGGTATATCACCAAACGGGCACTTTAGACTTTAATAAGGATAACGTTATGATTCATATTCCACCTGAATTGAAGTATACCGAATCACACGAATGGGTACGTGCTGAAGGTAATGGTGTTTATACCATCGGAATCACGGATCACGCACAGCAATTGTTAGGGGAGATGGTGTACGTTGAATTACCGGAAATTGACAACGCATTTGAAGCGGGCGAGGAGTTTGGGTCTGCAGAATCAGTCAAAGCGGTATCAGAGGTATATGTACCAGTATCCGGGGTAGTGGTGGCAATCAATGAAGAGCTGGAGGGGGCTCCTTATTTGTTGAATGACTCTCCATACGGAGATGGCTGGCTGATTAAGATAAAGGCCAATGATGAATCTGCTCTGGATGATTTGCTTGATGCGAAAGCTTATGCGGAGTTAGCGCGTGAAGAAGAGGATTAGCGCTCAAGCAGGAATCATCTATTAGGCCGGTAGTTAACCGGCCTTGATTGTATTAAGCCGCTTCTTTGAGCCGACGGATCTCCATATTCACTTCTTTCACGGTTTTGAAATGACGTTGTTCTGCTTTCACGGGCAGTTTGAGCAGCCCATTGTCAAATTCATACCCGCCACGACCGTCAATGTATAAGCGGCCACTGAATAGCCTGCTGACGTGTTTGGCTACCAGTTTCGGTAAATATTGTTTAAACATGCGCATAATGATGAGCAACCTTGCCTTATTTCTATTGTTGTTGTGTTTATTTCGCGGCCATTATAGAGAATTGACTATGAAATATTTGTGATACTCTCAGCATAATGTTTATGTAGAATGATGGCTTAGTGTAATTAATTTTTACAGATTTATCATTGCGCAGAGTATTATTCTGAATTGATGTGTGAATACTCAATTAAAACTGGCGGGATTCCGGTATGGGTCAATTCCGCTACATTTCTTTTTTTCTTATTTTTATCAGTTGCTTATAGTTATCTGGTTGGGTTTGGCCAGTTGTCTGTCACGGTATTTGCTGCAGGAATGTATTGGTGTTTTTTTGTACAGCTGGATGAGGTGAAGACCATAAAAAAGTGTTTTCTGCTAACCTGTGCCACTGCTCTGATCTGTGCGTTAAATTGCGAAAAGGGTGAATGATTACGCAAAAAATGGGAGGGAGGCCCGTTTTTGGCTAGCGACAGATATTGCCATACAGGGGGGCGCACAACTGAACAAGATCTTGCATCGCCAGCTCAATCCCTGCCATGCGATCACCACTGCTGATATTCACTGTCTGATAGTGAGAGAGTGACAGGTCAAAAACCACAGGCAGCGGCTGTCTGAGCCCGATAGGGGCCACAGTGCCGATAGTCAGACCTGTGACTTCTTCAACGTCTTGGGCGTCGGCGCACGTCATCCTGCGGCAGCCAAATAATGTGCGGACTTTTTTAGGATCAACCTGCCTGGTGCCGGGCACACACGCCAGAACGTGTAACCCGCCCATATCCCGCAGAAGTATCGACTTGACCATCTGATGTGGCTCTACGCCTCGCTCTTCGGCAGCTTCTTGTATGGTGCGGGCGGGCTTGTTATGAGGGAGCAGCAGGAAGTTAACCCCTTCCTGCTGCAGATAACGCGTGATGGGAGTATCCAGCATTACGCCTCTTCATCCAGCGAATACGGCAGTGGCAGTTGTTGCCACTGGTTTTCAGGTTCGGCAGCCAGACGAAAAGCCGTGTCTGGCTCCAGATCATTGGGCAGTACGACCAATGCCAGAGACTGATGATCACTGAACTGATAGCCAGCAATGATTGTGCCGCCTTTGCGCCAGTTGTCACCGACACTGCGCTCCAGCACATCGCCGGCTTTCGGGCAGTTTTCGGCCTGGCCAGAGACTATGTACATGGCCCGTTTGTTGATGCCGCGCCATTTGGCCCTGGCGACCGTTTCCTGACCGGTATAGCAGCCTTTTTTGAAGTTGATGCCGTTAAGTGCCTGCAAGTTCATGGATTGTGGAATGAATTCCAGCCCGGTTTCGGTGTCAATACGGGGCAGGGCCTGGCGAATATCGTAAAGATCCCAGAGTGAGTCGTCTGACAATACGGCCTTGGCGGCGATTTTCTCTGCGATCTCACCGGCTGCGGCGCTATCAACCGCCAGGAGCCAGCGCTGCGCATCAATTTTTACCGCGGTCCCCTTGTCGAATGCCCGTACCTCTCCTTCACCACCCAGCACATTGTCTATGGTGGCTTGTGCCTGCTCACCTGTCAGGCCCAGCAAGACGTCGGTACTGGCTTCTATAGTGGTTTTTGAAAAGATGGCGTACTTTTTCAGTTCCGGCAATTGGGTGTCCATGACGCTTTTACGCTGCAGCCAGCCCAGACCGTCCCTGTGATGAAAGAGGCGAAAGATGGTGCGCATCTTACCTTTGGCGTCACAGTGCGCGCCAAGCGTGGACTGCCTGGCATTCAGAGACACGACATCGCAGGTGACTTGTCCCTGTAAGTAGGAAATGCTGTCCTGACCAACCAGAGTCACCAGTCCCCATTGGGTGAGATTTACCAGGGCAAGTGATGGCAGAGGAGCGTCAGCGGAAAGTGAAAGTGTGTCGAATTGCAAAGTATCTGACCAGGTGCTCATAGTCGAATCCGTCGTTGATAAGGAAAGCTGGCTTCAGCTTTCAGAAAAGCTTCGAATAAGCGCTATGTTATCGCTCTGGCTGAGCTTTGTCAGCCTGCATGCAAAAGTACCTGAGTTTTTGTGTCGGGTATTATCACGACCAGCTCTCATTTTGT
Organism: Photobacterium sp. WH77; assembly: GCF_022014395.1. Classification (NCBI taxonomy): domain Bacteria; kingdom Pseudomonadati; phylum Pseudomonadota; class Gammaproteobacteria; order Vibrionales; family Vibrionaceae; genus Photobacterium; species Photobacterium sp. WH77. The sequence goes on from NZ_JAKLTE010000005.1 coordinate 214,121, forward strand.
TGTGCCATATGTGACTGCAGATAGTCGGCAGGAAAACTGGCTGGTAGTATTGCCGCAGAATGAACACCACCAGGAGTTGAGGTTGGATATGATAGGTGCAGACGATAAAGCACGAATTAGATGGGCCTGCCGTCGTGGCATGCTGGAGCTGGACGTCATTATCATGCCGTTCTTTGAAGAGTGCTTTGATGATTTAAACCCGCAGGATCGCCAGGATTTTGTGTCTTTACTGACATGCGATGACCCGGACCTGTTCAACTGGCTGATGGAGCACGGACGCAGCACTAACCCTGCGCATGCTGCAATGGTGGACAAGATTGTTGCCCACAACAAGAGCAAGCTTCGCTAACCTGACGCTTTACCCTTCTTCTATCCTGCTTGCCGCTTTAACCGGAGCATATCTGGCAGTGGCAAGCCTGTTGTCTTTTCTGATGTTTGCTGAGGTTCTGCCCGTGCCATTATGGTGGCTGTTTTGTGAATGGCTGTGGGGCGAGTATCTTTGCGCCAGAATCCAGCTCGCCTCCCTTCATGGCACGCTGATTTTATTTGATGATCGACAAATTGAGTGGCAGCGCTGCCGCTGGCAATTGTTTCATACCCGTGTGCTGACCTCCCGATTACTGGTTATTGAGCTGAAACGCGCCCACCAGCATTACTGGCTTGCCGTCAGCCGTGATGCCTGTTCTGACAAAGATTTCCGTCTGCTGAGCCTTTTCTGTCGTACCTGCTGACGCCAAGGGTTGAGTCTGCTGCCTTTATCACCGGCTTCTGGAAGCAGTGTCATTCTTGTCCTGCCCGTTATCACAATATTGCGATCATAAAGCAGAGCAGAGTAAAGTTCTGCTTTATTGTTGATGTAATTGATTGCTTGGGAATTTATAATGTCTTCTTGGCTATTAAGTGTATAAAATACCAATATTTTATACCTTTAAGGAATTTTGTGTAATGAAAGTTAGGCATAAGCTGCTAGGGCTGGCAGGGTTAAGTGTCACAGCGATTTTTTTATTGTTTGGTGTAAATAGTTATACCAATCAAAAGCTTGTGAATATAGAAGTGGCTGGCAGTCAGCTTGACCAACTGGAAGTGACATTGCTTAACCTAAGGCGTAATGAAAAAGATTTTCTGGCACGTATGGATCTTAAGTACCTGCAGACCTTCAATGGCAATTACGATAAATTTCAGGCGCAATTAGCACGGTTGCAGCAAGATGTGGCAGCCTTGTCAATTGATCTGCCGCAAGTGACAACTCTGCAAGGTAAGATGCACGACTATCATGCGGGTATGCAGGCAATGGTCTCAGGCTACCAGACTCTGGGACTGACACCCTCACAAGGGATTTATCAGTCATTGTATCAAAGCGGTGAGCAGCTGATGACATTGGCATCTGAAAGTACGCAGACATTGGATGTTTATCGCTTGATACTGACGGCAAAGTTATTTGCAGCGACTGATGACAAAGCTTTGCTGGCAGACTATCAGGCGTTTGTCACGCAATACGGTGATCAGCTGGATACGCAGTTAGGTCGGGATTACCGCGAGTTTAATCAGAGATTCAACCAGATGGTGGCGCAGAAAACCCGAGTAGGCCTGAGCCATAAAGATGGACTGAGAGGGCAGATCCGCGCCTTGTCTCATCAGGTTGAGGCCGAATTTGGCCAAATGCAGCAGCAGATAGACAAAGAAGCAGATCAGGTAAAGGTTTCAATCAGCCGCCTGGCCTGGCTTCTTGTCGTTGTCATCATTGCAGGGCTGATCTTGCTGTCATGGAAAATCAGCGCCTCTATTCTGGCCCCGGTTGAGCGTTTGAGCCACTTAATGAACCGTATCGCCGCCAGTCATGATCTCACCCTGCATGCCGATACTTCAGGTAAAGATGAGCTTGCTGCAATGGGGACGCACTTCAACTATCTGCTGAGCAATTTGCGCAAGCTGGTGGGGGATGTGCAGTCCGCCGTGTCTGAACTCGGTGCTGCTTCTTCTCAGCTTCAGCGCCGCAGTCAGGACGCAGAGCAGGCACTGGCGGCCCAACTGCTGGACAGCGATTCTGTGGCGGCGGCCAGTACAGAAATGCAAGCGACCATCAGCGAAGTGGCTCATATTACCCATGAAGCGGCTTCACAGACGGGCCGCAGCCATGATCAAGCCACACAAGGGTTATCGGAAGTTGTCGAAACGCGTGCACGGATTGATCAGCTGTCCGCAGGGCTGGCTCAGAGCAGCCAGGAAGTGTCCAGTCTTTCCGGTTTGTCAGACAGTATCGGCTCTGTGGTTGTAGTGATTAAAAACATTGCTGAGCAAACCAATCTGCTGGCATTGAATGCTGCCATCGAGGCCGCCCGGGCCGGTGAACAAGGGCGGGGATTTGCGGTCGTGGCCGATGAGGTACGCTCTCTGGCCATGCGCACCCAACAGTCAACGCAAGAAATCACCAGCATTATCAGCTCACTGCAGCAGCAGACGGAACAAGTGGTCAGCCATATTGAGCACTGTCGGGTGCAAGGGGATGACAGTGTGGCCCAGGCGCAAAGTGCGGAGGCAAAGATCCGAACCGTGATTGCCGATATGCAGCGGATACTGGATTCCAGCACCCAAATCGCTGCGGCGGTGGAGCAGCAGAGCCAGGTGTCTGAAGATATTGGTGCGCGGGTCGTGTCGATTCGCGATGTCACCAATAGCAATGTGGTGGTGGTGCAGGAAAATGCGCAGGCAGCCCACTCTGTTTCCGTGCAGGCCCACACCTTATCGCAGGCGATCAAAGCCTACAAAGTATGAGCTGACCGCTGAGGTAGGAAGACATCACTGACATTACTGACGGGAGCCCGGGTGGCTCCCGTTGCTATTGTTTTTATTGCGGATTACGCGGATCCAGTATGGTGGGTGACAGCGTCTCCAGCATATCCGGATAATCCAGGGTGTAATGCAGCCCCCGGCTTTCTTTTCGCTCCAGCGCACAGCGCACCATCAGTTCGGCGACCTGCAGCAGGTTCCGCAGCTCCAGCAGATTGTTGGACACTCTGAAGTTACTGTAGTACTCATCAATTTCCTGCTTCAGCAGCTGGATCCGGCGCATGGCCCGCTCCAGGCGTTTGGTGGTGCGCACTATGCCGACATAGTCCCACATGAACAGACGCAATTCATGCCAGTTGTGCTGGATGACAACTTCCTCATCTGAATTGGAGACTTTACTTTCATCCCACAGCGGGATAGATGACGATAAGCTCACTTCATTGAGGTGCTGACTGATGTGCTCGGCCGCAGACCAGGCATAGACCACGCACTCCAGCAGCGAGTTCGACGCCATGCGGTTGGCACCGTGCAGGCCGGTATAGCTGACTTCGCCAATGGCATATAAGCCGTTCAGGTCTGTTTGTCCCTGCCGGTCGACCATGACTCCACCACAGGTATAGTGGGCGGCCGGGACAACGGGAATGGCATCTTTGGTAATGTCGATACCGTAGCCGAGCAGTTTTTCGTAGATGGTCGGAAAATGCTTGGTCACAAAATCAGCGGGTTTATGGCTGATATCCAGATACATGCAGTCTGCACCCAGTCGCTTCATCTCATAGTCGATTGCGCGGGCAACGACGTCCCGCGGGGCCAGCTCGGCACGCTCGTCAAACTCTTGCATAAAGCGGGAGCCGTCCGGACGGCGCAGATATGCCCCTTCGCCGCGCAGGGCTTCGGTCAGCAGGAAATTACGCGCTTCTGGATGGAAAAGGCAGGTGGGATGAAACTGATTGAATTCCAGATTAGCGACACGGCAGCCTGCCCGCCAGGCCATGGCGATGCCATCACCGGATGAGACATCCGGGTTCGAGGTATACTGATACACCTTAGAAGCCCCTCCGGTGGCCAGCACTACGAATTTGGCCCGCACGGTTTCGACAGACTCACGCTGGCGGTTCCAGATGTAAGCACCGAGAACCCGGTTGGGCGCATCGGCCTCACCTATTTTATGACTGGTGATCAGATCCAGCGCATTATGGCGTTCCAGTACTTCAATATTCGGGTGGTTGTGAACATTGTCCTGCAGCGACATTTGCATGGCCATGCCAGTCGCATCTGCTGCGTGCAGAATCCGGCGGTGACTGTGGCCGCCTTCGCGTGTCAGGTGGTAGCGAGGATGATCATCGGTGCTGTTGTCTTCCTGATCAAAGGGCACCCCGGCGTCTATCAGCCATTGCACGCAATCGCGGGCATTTTCAGCAATGAAGCGAACCACTTCTTCATCACAAAGATGGGCACCGGCAATCTGAGTATCTTCAACATGAGAGTCCACACTGTCTGTTTCATCAAAAACAGCAGCGATACCGCCCTGAGCATAGTAAGTCGCCCCTTCACTCCGCGGGCCTTTACTCAGGACGAGCACTTTACACATCGGAGCCAGACGCAAGGCCAGAGAGAGGCCTGCTGCGCCGCTACCGATGACCAGGACGTCACAACTGTGTTCTCGGTTCTCGTTCATATTGATCTCATATCCCTGTGGTAAGCTCGCCATATTACCAAAAAACCCTTTATGTGGGGCTTTTTTGATCTGTAAAGCTAGGTAAGGCAAATTGCCCCTGGCGGCGTACATCTGCCAGAATGAATGGCAGTTGCACCCGGGCGAATGTGCCAGTAAGGTGTGCGGGAACTTTGCGCTTTTTTTGGGGTCAGTAATTCTTTAGGCTTCTATGTCCATAGAATATAAATAGTTCTGAACACAGGATGGGTAAATTGGCTGCATCCGGTACGGTTCAGAGCAGAGATGACCTTGTCACAGACAGAGGAGTACACGCTCGAATGAGCGAGCAGTTAACTGACCAGGCACTGATTGAGCGAGTACAGCGAGGGGACAAGCAAGCCTTTAATTTACTGGTCGTAAAGTACCAGAACAAGGTTTGCAACCTTATTGCCCGTTATGTTGGCAATTCCGGTGATGTGCCGGATGTGGCGCAGGAAGCCTTTATCAAAGCTTACCGTGCGCTACCGTCTTTTCGTGGGGAAAGTGCATTTTATACTTGGCTATATCGTATAGCCGTGAATACGGCAAAAAATTACTTGGTGGCTCAGGGGCGCCGTCCGCCTGCAACAGACGTTGATGCGGAAGATGCCGAGTACTATGAAAATGGCAGTGCATTAAAAGAAATTTCGAACCCTGAGAACCAAATGTTGTCAGATGAATTGAAGCGGGTGGTATTCAGTACCATAGAAAGCCTCCCGGATGATTTGAAAACCGCAATTACGCTTCGCGAACTTGAAGGATTGAGTTACGAGGAAATTGCGGAAGTCATGGGCTGTCCGGTGGGTACGGTACGTTCCCGTATTTTCCGGGCTCGGGAGGCGGTAGAAAAACGTATTGCCCCCCTAATGCAGCGCTAATATTTGGGCCAAACGGTGACAAAGATGGCTGATAAAGAAAAGATTTCGGCTTTGCTTGATGGTGAAGACGTTGATCAAAGTATCATAAACCAGCTTCTGGTGGATGATAATGCAAAGCAAAGCTGGCAAGCTTATCAATTGATGAGCGATGTGATGCACGGTGAAGCGCCGGGGCACCCCAAGTGGGATATCGCCGGAAACGTGGCGATGGCGCTCGATAATGAACCCGCGCACAGCCTTGCAGACAGTGTCGCGGCGTCGGCGAATGTGGTGTCTCTGCCGCATGTGGAGCAACCAACGCCCCATCAGGCACGTCGTACTATGCCAGCCTGGCTGACACAATTTGGTCAGGTGGCATTAGCTGCCTGTGTTTCTTTGGCAGTGATTGTCGGCGTACAACAATATAACGGTGGTGAAGAGGCTGGGTTAGCGAGTGATGCTAATACTCAGGTGCCTGTTTTACAGACCATTCCTTTTGCCGGAACTGCTGAACCAGTCAGCCTGACGCGGGATTCTGTTCGTACCCGGACTGAATCGCCAAGCGAAGCACAACTGATGGAACAAAGACGTCGTATTAATGCGATGTTACAGGACTATGAGTTGCAACTGCGCCTGAATGCGGAAGACGGCAGTCTGGATAGAACCCTGTTGGAATCACACTGATTCGTGGCGGTGATATGAAGAAAATTCTGGTCGGTGCTCTGACACTGGTCAGCTTGGCTATGCCTTGGCAAGCCTCTGCGGAAGAAGACGCTATGACTTCTGCAGAGGCTTTGTTGCATCAAATGGATCAGGCAACCAGGCAGTTGAGCTATGAGGTGTCTTACATCCTCATCAAGAAAAACAGTATTGAACCCTTACGTTATCGCCATGCAGTAGAAGATGGCGAGACATTTGCACATCTGGTGTACCTCAGCGGTCCGCCGCGTGAGGTTATTCAGCGTGGCAAAGAAGTCAGTTACTTTGAGCCAGGGCTGGACCCGTTTACCATCGACAGCAATCGCATGGTGGCCCCTTTACCGCCTATTATGCGTACCAATGTCGCAGAGCTGGCCCAGTTTTATGACTTCATCCCCATGGGACGATCCCGTGAGGCGGGAACCGCCTGTGATGTGGTACGTATCGCGCCCAAAGACGGCGCCCGCTATTCCTACCTGTTGTGGATGGACACCCGCTCTCATTTAGTCTTGCGGGCTGATTTGCTGGATCGGGATGGTGAGCCTTTAGAACAATACCGCGCAGTGTCTTTTGTCGTGAATGACAAAGTGGCCGATATTCTGGAAAGTCTGAAATCAGTGAAACTGCCGGAAGTGGTTCAGCTACCGCCACAGCCACAGGTGGACTTGTCCTGGCAGGTCGACTGGTTGCCGCTGGGCTTTGAAAGTATTTCACACAACCGACACCGCCTGATGCTGACTGAGCGTCCGGTTGAAAGCCAGATGTATACGGACGGCCTGTTTAGTTTTTCTATTTATGTCTCGGCTGCAGATGGCTTCAGTGTGCGGGAACAACTGGTTCGCCAGGGACGACGTACGCTGCACAGCCAGTTACTGAAAGACAAAGAGATCACTGTTGTCGGTGACATACCGCCGGCAACGGCGCGCCGGGTGGCTGAGTCGGTCTCTTTTCAGGGAGTTAGCCAGCCATGATGCATTCACTGGCCACAGTGGTGGCTGTTGATAAAAAGCAGATCATCGTCAGTTGCCAGCAGCAAACCAGCTGCGGATCCTGTGCCTCACAAAATAGCTGTGGCACAGGCGTAGTCAGCAAAGTATTACCTGGTCGCCAGCATCAACTGACGTTATCGACAACCCATATTAATGATCCTATTCACATCGGTCAGCTGGTTGAAATCGGGTTATCTGAACGCAGCGTGCTGCAATCTGCATTGCTGGTTTACGTGCTGCCGTTAGTGTGTCTGCTGTTGGGGACCTTGCTCGGCCAGTGGTGGTTTGTTGAGCTGGCTGGCGGTGGCGAAGGGGGCGTAATTGCCTGTGCCCTTGCCGGTGGCGTGGTAGGACTGCTGATTGCGCGATATCGCGCCAGAAGATTATCGGCCCTGGGGGATTATCAACCCAGCCTGATTCGGGTGCTCGGAAAGCCTGTCGTGGAGGGGCTGGAAACAAATGCACTATCGAAAGATAGCAGCAGCCGTTGAAATTCGGTAGAATCTGCCAACTTGATCGTAAGATCCCATTCATTTTTTAATCACGAGTTAGTCACGCCAATTCATGAAGCACATTCGTAACTTTTCGATTATTGCACATATCGACCACGGTAAGTCGACGTTATCTGACCGCTTGATTCAAGTCTGCGGTGGCCTTTCCGATCGTGAAATGGCTGCGCAAGTGCTTGATTCAATGGATCTGGAACGTGAACGTGGCATCACCATCAAGGCCCAGAGCGTGACGCTCAATTACACGGCAAAAGATGGTGAAACCTATCAACTGAACTTTATCGACACACCGGGACACGTAGACTTTTCCTATGAAGTCTCCCGTTCGCTGGCGGCCTGTGAAGGTGCGTTGCTGGTGGTCGATGCCGGTCAGGGTGTGGAAGCCCAGACACTGGCTAACTGTTATACCGCGATTGAAATGGATCTGGAAGTTGTGCCGATCCTGAACAAAATCGATCTGCCAGCGGCTGATCCTGAACGTGTCGCGGAAGAAATTGAAGAAATCGTCGGTATCGACGCGATAGAAGCCACCCGTTGTTCAGCCAAAACTGGCCTGGGCGTTGACGAGGTGCTGGAAAACATCGTGCGTTCGATTCCTGCGCCAGAAGGCGACCCGGATGCGCCGCCACAGGCGCTGATCATCGACTCCTGGTTCGATAATTACCTGGGCGTTGTTTCTTTGGTCCGCATTAAAAACGGCGCCCTGAAGAAGAACGATAAGATCAAGGTCATGAGCACAGGACAGACCTGGAACGTTGACCGTATCGGTATCTTTACTCCGAAACAGGTGGATAAAGACATACTGAGAACGGGCGAAGTGGGCTGGGTGGTCTGCGGTATTAAAGATATCCTGGGCGCGCCGGTGGGCGATACCCTGACACTGGCGAAGAACGGCTGTGAAAAGGCGCTGCCAGGCTTTAAAAAAGTGAAACCTCAGGTGTATGCAGGCCTGTTCCCGGTATCGTCTGACGATTATGAGAACTTCCGTGATGCACTGGGCAAACTGAGCCTGAATGATGCTTCACTGTTCTATGAACCGGAAAGCTCTGCCGCTCTGGGCTTTGGCTTCCGCTGTGGTTTCCTTGGCATGTTACACATGGAAATCATTCAGGAGCGTCTGGAGCGTGAATACGATCTGGATCTGATCACCACTGCACCGACTGTAGTGTATGAGGTGAAGAAGAGTAATGGCGACATGCTGTATGTTGACAGCCCGGCCAAACTGCCGCCTATTAATGATATTGAAATCATTGGCGAGCCGATTGCCCGCTGTAACATTCTGGTGCCAAGCGAATACCTGGGTAATGTGATTACCCTGTGTGTTGAAAAACGCGGCTCTCAGGTCGATATGGTTTACCACGGTAACCAGGTTGCGCTGACTTATGACATTCCGATGTCAGAAGTGGTACTGGATTTCTTCGACCGTCTGAAGTCAACATCGCGCGGTTATGCCTCTCTGGATTATGGCTTCCAGCGTTATCAGGAATCTGACATGGTTCGGGTCGATATCCTGTTAAACGGTGACCGTGTTGATGCGCTGGCTATCATTACCCATAAAGACCATGCGCAATCGCGTGGTCGTGATGTGGTTGAGAAAATGAGGGAGTTCATTCCCCGCCAGATGTTTGATATCGCGATTCAGGCAGCGATCGGTAACCACATTATCGCTCGCTCGACCGTGAAACAGTTACGCAAAAACGTTATCGCCAAGTGTTATGGTGGTGACGTGAGCCGTAAGAAAAAACTGCTGCAGAAGCAGAAAGAAGGTAAAAAGCGCATGAAGCAGATCGGCAATGTCGAACTGCCGCAGGAAGCCTTCCTCGCCATACTGCATGTAGGTAAAGACAAATAATTCGAGTCCGCCTTCCGCCGCATTATGCGGCGGAATGGTTAGGGTCTTCAGACCCTGAGAGACCATGAAAAATTCATCATAGGGACATTAGGAACAGCAATGGCAAATCTGTTTTCGTTAATTTTAGTGCTGGCAACCATAGTGACCGGAATTATCTGGGCACTGGACCGGTTCCTCTGGGCACCTAAGCGTCAGTTGAAAATCGACGCTGCGGCGGCCAATGCCGGTGGCCAGGTGGATGCTAAAACCTTGGAAGCTGTTGCGCCACAGCCTGGCTGGGTTGAATCGACCAGCTCTATGTTCCCTGTGATAGCGCTTATCATGGTGTTTCGCTCGTTTATATATGAGCCGTTCCAGATCCCATCCGGATCGATGATGCCGACATTGCTGGTTGGCGATTTCATCCTGGTTGAAAAATTTGCTTATGGTCTGCGCGATCCTGTATTTCGTCATAAACTGGTGGAAACCGGCGAACCTGAACGTGGAGACATTGCTGTCTTTAAATACCCGGTAAACCCTAATGTTGATTACATTAAGCGCGTTGTGGGATTGCCGGGCGATTTAGTTCGCTATAGTGACAATAAGCAGATCTGTATTGCACCTAAAGGCACCACAGAATGTAAACCTGTCATGATGAGTCAGATGCACGACAGTGATTTTGTTCAGAACCGAACCCGGCTGATCCAGTTTACTGAGCAGCTTGGTGAGGCGAAACATGACATTCTGATCCATCCGCTAAGACCGAATCAGACGTTTGATTATCAACCGCGTCCCGGGCTGGCTGAGTGGGTGGTACCTGAAGGTCACTACTTTGTGATGGGTGACAATCGTGATAACAGTGCGGACAGCCGCTACTGGGGATTCGTGCCGGAAGCAAATCTGGTTGGCAAGGCGGTCGGGATCTGGATCAGCTTTGAATTTGAACGAAGTGCCGATAGTGTACTTCCCTCTTGGATTCCTACCGGTGTGCGCTTCAGCCGCATCGGAGGCATAGACTGATCGGGAAAAAATGACATCTCCTGTACAAAGACTCCAGCGTAAGCTGGGACACGAATTTAAGAACAGCGAATTACTGACCCTGGCGCTGACACACAGAAGCGCCAACGGGACGCACAACGAGCGTCTGGAGTTCCTGGGTGACTCTATCCTGAGCTTTGTGATTGCCGATGAGCTATACCATCGCTTCCCTAAAGTTGACGAAGGCGATATGAGCCGGATGCGCGCCACTCTGGTCCGGGGTAAAACGCTGGCCGAATTAGGCCGCGAATTCGAGCTGGGTGACCATCTGTTGCTGGGGCCGGGCGAACTGAAAAGCGGCGGTTATCGCCGCGATTCCATTCTGGCTGACTGTGTCGAAGCCATTATTGGGGCAATTTACCTCGACAGTGATATCGAATGTGTCCGCCATATCGTTTTGAGCTGGTATCAGAGTCGTCTGGACACCATACAACCCGGTATAAACCAGAAAGACCCGAAAACCCGTCTGCAGGAATGCCTTCAGGGGCGTCGTTTGCCGCTTCCGGCATATACTGTAACTAAGGTACAGGGTGAAGCACACAATCAGGAATTCACTGTACAGTGCGACGTCTCGGGGCTGGATAACCCTGTGGTTGGTAAAGGCGGTAGTCGGCGCAAGGCTGAGCAGGCTGCGGCAGAACTGGCATTGAAGCAGTTAGAATCATGACAGATAAAACACATTGTGGCTTTATTGCCATCGTTGGCCGTCCGAATGTCGGTAAATCAACACTGCTTAACCGTCTGGTCGGGCAGAAGTTGTCGATCACCTCGCGTAAACCGCAGACCACCCGCCACCGTATCATGGGCGTGGATACCCGAGACGGTTATCAGGCTGTGTATGTGGATACCCCCGGGCTGCATATCGAGGAAAAGCGCACCATTAACCGCCTGATGAACCGTGCGGCCAGCAGCTCGCTGACCGATGTTGAACTGGTGCTGTTTCTGGTGGACGGCACCATGTGGACACCGGACGATGAAATGGTGCTTAACAAGCTGGCGAAAAGCGGCCTGCCTGTGGTGCTGCTGGTCAACAAAGTCGATAACGTTAAAATGAAGTACGATCTGTTCCCGCATATGCAGGAGCTGGCGAAAAAAATGGACTTCAAAGCTATCGTGCCGATTGCTGCCAAGCATGGTACCGGTATTGAGGATGTTGAAAAGATAGTCCGCGGTTGTTTGCCGGAAGGGGAGTATTACTTCCCGGAAGAGTACGTGACAGATCGCTCTCAGCGTTTTATGGCCTCGGAAATTATCCGTGAAAAGCTGATGCGTTTTACCGGCGAAGAATTGCCGTACTCTGTGACCGTTGATATAGAGCGTTTTGACTATAATCCGGAAACCGATGGCTTTGATATCAACGGTCTGATTCTGGTTGAGCGTAAAGGCCAGAAGAAGATGGTGATAGGCAAAGGTGGCGAGAAAATCAAAACCATTGGCCGCGAAGCCCGTCTCGACATGGAAGATTTGTTCGAGCGCAAGGTGTACCTTGAACTGTGGGTGAAAGTGAAATCCGGTTGGGCTGATGACGAACGCGCCCTGCGTAGTCTTGGCTATATCGACGATCTTTAAGGACAGCGATGGAAGGGTTGCAGCGCTGTTTTGTTCTGCACTCTCGTCACTACAGCGAGACGAGCCTGATCCTGGATGTCTTCAGTGAAGAGTCCGGTCGGATCACCCTAATAGCGAAAGGTGCCCGTCGTAAGCGCTCCAATCTCAAAGGAGCGCTTCAGCCATTTACCCCCCTATTCATCAAATGGACTGGCCGCGGCACTATGCCGGTTCTGACTCACGCCGAACCTATCAGTATCGGGCTGCCCATGCGCAGCTATATCCTGTATTCCGCCTTGTATGTGAACGAGATTCTGGCTCGGGTACTGGAAGTTCAGACGCCTTATCCTGCCTTGTTTCTTGATTATCTCAATGTGCTGAGAGAGCTTGCTCAGGCGGAAAATCCCGAACCCGCACTACGCCGCTTTGAACTGGCGCTGCTGGATCACTTGGGTTACGGTGTGGACTTTCTTCATTGTGCCGGCAGCGGGCTGCCGGTTGACGATGAAATGACGTATAACTACCGGGAGCAAAGAGGTTTTATTGCTTCTATGGTTGCCGGCCAGCTGACGTTTACCGGACGGCAACTGAAAGCCATTGCCGCCCGGCATTTTGAATCCCAGGATCAGCTCAGGGCAGCAAAGCGCTTTACACGCATGGCCCTGAAACCGTATCTTGGCAGCAAACCATTAAAAAGCAGGGAATTGTTTGTCCCTAGAGGAAGGAGTACCGCTACATGAAGAATATACTGCTCGGCGTCAATATCGACCACGTTGCGACTTTACGTAATGCCCGCGGCACCCGGTACCCGGATCCGGTGCATGCGGCCGAAGTGGCAGAACGCGCAGGCGCTGATGGTATTACCATTCATTTACGCGAAGACCGTCGTCATATTACTGACCGCGATGTCCGCATTCTGCGCGACACCATTCAGACGCGTATGAATCTGGAAATGGCAGTGACCGATGAGATGGTGCAGATAGCGCTGGATACCCAACCTGAGTTCGTCTGCCTGGTGCCGGAAAAACGAGAAGAGCTGACCACTGAAGGCGGCCTGGATGTGGTGGGTCAACTGGACAAAGTGAAAGCAGCGACCGAGAAACTGAGCTCGGCGGGTATTTTGGTTTCTCTGTTCATTGATGCGGATCGCGCGCAAATCGATGCCGCTGTGGCTTGTGGTGCGCCTTATATCGAGCTGCATACCGGCCATTACGCCGATGCAGCAACGGACACAGAGCAACAGGCCGAGCTGAAGAAAATTGCTGCTGCGGCCAGTTATGCCCATGATCAGGGTATCAAAGTCAATGCAGGCCACGGGCTGACCTATCACAATGTCAAACCCATTGCGGCCCTACCTGAGATTTACGAGCTCAATATTGGTCATGCCATTATCGGCCGTGCCGTGTTTGACGGCCTGCATAAAGCCGTGGCAGACATGAAAGCCGTGATGCTGGAAGCACGCTGGTAACATGGCTATTGTCGGATTGGGGACAGACATTGCTGAAATTGCCCGTGTCGAACATGTACTCGCCCGTGCCGGCGAGACGTTTGCCCGGCGGGTACTGACACCTGAAGAGTTAACCATTTTCAGTCAGCATAAGCAGGCAGGTCGCTATCTGGCTAAGCGTTTTGCCGTAAAAGAAGCGGCCGCCAAAGCGCTGGGAACAGGCATAGCCTGCGGTGTCTCGTTTCAGGATTTTACCGTCACCAATAACGAACGCGGCAAGCCAGAGTTGGCATTGGCCGGTAAAGCGGCCGAGCTGGCCGCGCAGATGGCGGTCCGCCATATTCACCTGACCATTGCCGATGAAAAACACTATGCAGTGGCAACCGTGATCCTGGAGTCGGGCTGAAAGCGCAATCAGTCTGCCGGAGATAAAGAAAGGGAAACGTTGTTTCCCTTTTTTTGACGAAAAAATGGGAGGAGTGAACAAGATTTGACGTAAGAGCCTCAAAGGTGGTGGCTGGTATTGGCATGTCACTCACCTGCCGGCTGCCAAAAGCATGAAACAAAGCAGAAAGGTCATCCTTTCTGCTTGATGGGTGTTACTGCCGGTAAGCCTGCGATGCCCTGACCACATTGTTCATTTCGTCGATTAGCTCGAACAGTTCCGGTTCCAGCTCGGTGGCTGAACTCCCGGCTTTGAGCTGGGTTTCCAGGGTGTAGCAGAGGTTTTTCAGCCTTGGCACGCCACTGTAGGCGCAACTGCCATGCAGTTTGTGGATGGACGGCCACAGGTCAATGTCTTTGCCGTCCAGCACTTCATTGACCAGCATTTCCACTTCGGGCATAAAATCGAGCAGCATCTGCAACATGTCACGGGCCAGGTCTTCTTTGCCTGCGGCTTGTTTCAGCGCCAGATCCCAGTCCCAGCTGACGTTATTATTCACTGTATCAGGTTTAACGGATGGCGCTGCGGAAGCCACGGCAGGTGCTGAACTGTTGCTCTGCGGCTGCGGAATCCATTTGGCCAGCATCTGCTGCAAAATCTGTTCTTCAATGGGCTTGGTCAGGTAATCGTCCATACCAGCACGAAGCAAGCGTTCACGTTCGCCAGCCATCGCATGGGCTGTGACCGCGATGACGGGCGTATGGCTGTTCAGCGTGGTTTCATGAATCGCCTCACAGGCTCTGACGCCGTCCATCTCAGGCATCTGAATATCCATGAAGACTAAATCAAAGGCTTTCTGCTGCGCGTAATCCACGGCTTTACGGCCGCCGGTGGCGGTAATCACGGTTTCTACCCGTTCACTGAGCAGGGCGGCGATCAGTTTCAGGTTGGCCGGGTTGTCATCAACCGCCATAACGGTGAGCGGCAGCAGGGCATCGTTCGTGACAGCCAGTGGCAGTGGTTCGGGCTCTTCCTGATGATCTGTCTGGCCAATCAAGGCATCAAACAGTTTACGCCGGGCCAGCGGTTTACCCAGACAAGCCGTCACACCGGCACTGAGTAAGCGTTCCGACAAGGCCAGCTCTGTGGTGGGCAAGCACACTAAAACTTTGTCGGCCAGTTGCTCGGCTTTAAAGACTTTATCCAGAATCGTTGCCAGCGGTGGCTGTTCGCCCGGTGACAGGCAGAGCAGGGCAAAGTCGTGATGTTCGACATCGTCCTCCGGCATGTCGGCCCGGTAGGTCACATCCAGCCCGGCTTGCAGCAGGCGTTGCTGCAGCACGTTGGCTGCCTGCAGGTTGGGTTCGATCAGCAGCAGGTGGCGGTTTTTCAGTTCACTGGTATCGATAGGCTGAGATACCGGCAGGTCAGTTTTGGTCAGTTTGAGGGTGAACCAGAACGTCGAGCCCTGGTGCAGGCGACTGGTCAGGCTGATCTCGCCGCCCATCTGAGTAACCAGTTTCTGGGTGATCACCAGCCCCAGCCCGGTTCCGCCATAGCGGCGTGAAATGCTGGCATCAGCCTGGCTGAAGGCCTGGAATAATTGTGCTTGCTGGCGCTCCGAAATCCCAATCCCGGTATCACGGACCATGAATTGCAATTCGAGGCTCTCATCGCGATCGGCTTTGAGCTCCACGGCTATGTCTATGTTGCCGCGCTCGGTAAATTTCACAGAGTTACCGATCAGATTAGTCAGCACTTGCTGAATACGCAGCGGATCGCCAATCAGACCGGTAGGAATACGCTGATCAACCCGCAGTGTCAGCTCCAGGCCTTTCTCGTGGGCGCTGGGTGCCAGCAAACGCATGACTTCATCCAGCGAGTCGGTGAAGTCGAACGGAATGTTTTCCAGCAGCAGCTTACCGGCTTCCAGTTTGGAAAAGTCCAGGATGTCATTGATGATGGTCAGCAGATTGTTGGCGGATTTTTCTATCGTTAGCAGGTAATCGTGCTGGCTGGCACTGAGCCGGGTTTTGAGCATCTGGCGGGTAAAGCCGATGACGCCGTTCAGCGGTGTGCGCAGTTCGTGGGACATATTGGCCAGAAATTCGGATTTGACCCGGGCAGCTTCCTGAGCGCGTTTCTTGGCAATATCCAGCTCAACGTTCTGTATTTCCAGCTGCTCAAGGGTTTCACGCAGATCGGACGTGGCCTGATCGATGCTTTGCTGCATTTCGATATGGTAGTCAGACAGCGAAATGGCCATGGCATTGATACCGTTTTTCAGGTTATCCAGCTCACCCAGCAATTCACCTTCAATCCGGATATCGAGATGCCCGCGGCGAATTCTGTCTACGACGCTGATCATGTGCGAAATCGGGCGGGTGACATCCCGCATCAGGCGATAGGCAAACAATCCCGACAGGATCAGGCCCAGCAGCAAGACCATCAGCGCAGTAAAGACTTCCTGATACTGCTGCAGCCGCAGGGGGCTCATGTCCATTTCAATGGCGATGTAACCCAGCGCCCTGGCCTGAAACCCGGGTGCGGACAGGTTACTTTGCTGTGCTTCTGTCAGTATAGGGGCCCGCATGATCATGGTGCTGTCATTGATGATGATGTCAGGAAGGAAGGGGATCGGCTGATCATCGGGAAACATCAGCGCCTCAAAATTCCGATGGAAATTTGAGGTCACAAACAGCTCATTATTGCCGTCAAATACCGCGATACTGCGTACAATATCGGAATGCTTGCGATGGGCATAACTGATGATGCGTCTGACCGCTTCACGGTTATGATCTGCCATGCCGTATTCGGTGGCAATCGCCAGCGGCTCTATGATGCTGGTGCCGGTTGCAATCAGCTGATGCTCCAGATCACGGTAGCGGCTCAATGTGAAAAATGCGCTCAATAGCAGGCCAATGATCAGGGTTGGTGCTAATGTCAGGGTGAAAACCCGGGCGCGAAGTCCGTATTTGGTCATGGTTACAAGAATTCGATTCTGTGGGAGAATTGCTGTCTATGCTGGTCACGCAAGCATGTTCCAGCCCTTAGCTTAATGAATCTTTACCGTAGCGACAATTGAAGTCGATCCGGCGTTGCCTTGAAAAGGCGACAGAACACCGTGAGTTACAACATTATGGCACGCTTTTTTAAGCCGACTAAACGAATTGTCAGCGACACCAAACACAAAGAAGTGACGGTTTCACGTCTGGACCATCTGGGATCAGGTATCGCCCATCTCGATCGCAAACCGGTTTTTATTCCGGGATTGCTGCCTGGCGAACGTGCGCTGGTGCAGCTCACTGACAATAAAAAACACTATGCCCGGGCTAAAGTCATCAAACGACTGACTGACAGCCCTGAGCGCATTACACCTCAGTGTTCTGTCTATGACCAGTGTGGTGGGTGTAACTTGCAACATCTCTCTCATTCTGCCCAGGTATCGGCCAAGCGCCAGTCTCTGGGGGAGTTGATGGCGAAGTTTGCCTTGGGTGGTGACAATGAGACTGCAACGGCATTAGTGCAGGACGAACCTGTTACAGGTGAAGAGTGGCAGTACAGGCGAAGCGCGCGTTTCAGCCTTAGGTTTGAATCCGGCAAAGGGCTGTGTTTCGGTTTTCGCCAAGAGCAGAGCAAAGAGATTGTTGATATTGAGCATTGCCCGGTACTGGCGGCTTCGCTGAATGCTCTGCTGCCGCCTTTGCGTGAATTACTGGCGCAATTGCAGGGCCGCCGGAACCTGGGGCACGTCGAACTGGTCGAAGCCGATAATGGCCCTGTAGTCCTTATCCGGCATCTCAAGCCTTTTTCTGGCCAGGATATGACGAGCATTCAGCAATTTGCTGACAGTCATCATGTTATGCTTTTCCTGGCGCCGGAACCTGATGAAGTGATCCAGCTGGCCGGTGATACGCCCTGCTATGCCGTGAATGGTTTGACACTGCAGTTCTCGCCTAAAGATTTCATTCAGGTGAACCGGACGGTGAATACCCGAATGATAGAACAGGCGCTGGACTGGCTGGATATTCAGCCGCAGGACAGAGTGCTGGATCTTTTCTGTGGCCTGGGTAACTTCAGTTTACCGCTGGCTCAGAAAGCACAGCAAGTCGTCGGTGTCGAAGGGGTGGATGAGATGGTGCGCCGAGCCAGTACCAATGCGGCGCTGAATAAGCTGGCGAATACGGCTTTTTATCAGGGCAATCTTGAACAGGGTATTGAGACGTTCAGCTGGGCCAGCAAAGGTTTCGACAAAGTATTGCTGGATCCGGCACGCGCGGGTGCTGCCGGGGTAATGAAAGAAGTGGCAGCGCTATCACCCAGCCGGATTTTATATGTCTCCTGCAATCCGTCCACACTGGCGCGGGACAGTCAGGTATTGTTGCAACAGGGCTATCAGTTGCAACGGCTGGGAATGCTGGATATGTTTCCCCATACGGGGCACTTAGAATCTATGGCACTGTTTATCCGAACCTGATGCCAGGCTGAGCCGGCAAAGGCCGCAGGGAGTAACAGAAAGCCATCCGTAATAACGCTATACAGGACAGAATCATGGTCGCAGTTCGCGGTGCGCATTTGAAGGAAAACGCAAAATTTGAGTTGGTACCCTGGGTAGAGAGTCTGCTGCAGGATGCTAAAACCTCGGACCGTCTGCTCCAAACCTATCAGCGCTGTGAAGCGCATCTGGACAACAAGGAAGCGGCCGGTCAGTTACTGTGGCGTGGCCGGGAAATGGTTGAAATCCTGGTGATGCTCAGTATGGATACCGACACCCTGGTGGCGGCCCTGCTGTTCCCGCTTGTTGAAGGTGGCTTCTACAAGAGTGATGACATCAAAGAGGAATACGGCCAGACCATTCTGCAAATGGTCAAGGGCGTTAAGCAGATGGCGGCAATCAGCCAGTTGAATGCCATCAAAGAAGGCGCGGCACAATCGGCACAGGTCGATAATATTCGCCGCATGCTGCTTTCTATGGTGGATGACTTCCGCTGCGTGGTGATCAAACTGGCCGAGCGCATCTGTAATCTGCGCGAGGTGAAGGACGAGCCGGATAATGTTCGTCGTGCCGCGGCGCGGGAGTGTTCCAATATCTATGCCCCGCTGGCAAACCGTTTGGGTATCGGTCAGCTTAAGTGGGAAATCGAAGATTACGCGTTTCGCTACAAACACCCGGATACCTATAAGCAGATCGCCAGACAGCTGTCTGAGCGCCGTATCGACCGGGAGCACTACATCGACCATTTCGTTAAGGATCTGGATGAGTCGATGAAAGCGTCGAATATCAAGGCGGAGGTGCATGGGCGGCCTAAGCATATCTACAGCATCTGGCGCAAAATGCAGAAAAAGAATCTCGCCTTTGATGAGCTGTTTGATGTGCGAGCGGTGCGTATTATCGCGGATCAGCTTCAGGACTGCTATGCGGCACTGGGGGTGGTGCATACCAAATACCGCCATCTGCCCAAAGAGTTCGATGATTATGTGGCCAACCCCAAACCCAACGGTTATCAGTCGATCCACACTGTGGTGATCGGCCCGGAAGGCAAAGCTATTGAGATCCAGATCCGCACCAAGCAGATGCACGAAGAATCCGAGCTGGGGGTGGCCGCGCACTGGAAATACAAAGAATCCGGCACCTCTGCCGGCGCTCACTCTGCCTATGATGAGAAAATCAACTGGCTGCGTAAGCTGCTGGCCTGGCAGGAAGAAATGTCCGACTCTGGCGAAATGCTCGAAGAGCTGCGCAGTCAGGTCTTCGATGACAGAGTCTATGCCTTCACCCCGAAAGGGGATGTGGTCGATCTGCCCTTGAATGCTACTCCGCTCGATTTTGCCTATCACATTCACTCTGAAGTTGGTCACCGCTGTATCGGGGCCAAAGTGGAAGGGCGAATTGTGCCTTTCACCTATCACCTGCAAATGGGCGATCAGGTTGAAATCATCACCCAGAAAGAGCCGAATCCGTCGCGTGACTGGCTGAATCCGAACCTGGGCTTTGTCAATTCAAGCCGGGCACGAGCCAAGGTGCATGCCTGGTTCCGTAAGCAAGACAGAGATAAAAACATCACGGCTGGCCGGGAAATTCTGGAGCAGGAGCTGCATAAAATCGGCGCCACCATGAAAGATGCTGAGTCCTATGCCCTGAAGCGCTTTAACGTGAACTCGACCGATGAGCTGTTCGCCGGTATCGGTAGCGGTGATCTGCGTATCAATCAGGTGATTAACCACATCAATGCGCTGGTGAACAAGCCCACGGCTGAAGAAGAAGATCAGCAGTTGTTGGAGCGTTTAACCGAGGCGGGCAGCAAAGCCAGCCAGAAAAAACCGCAGCGCGATGCTGTGGTGGTGGAAGGGGTGGATAACCTGATGACCCACCTGGCGCGTTGCTGCCAGCCCATTCCCGGTGATGACATAGTCGGCTTTGTGACACAGGGGCGGGGGATTTCGGTTCACCGCAGCGACTGTGAACAGCTGGAAGAACTGCGTCATGTGGCGCCGCAGCGGATCATTCATACTGTCTGGGGCGGAAGCTTTGCCGGGCGCTACACGCTGACCGTCAGGGTAACCGCTTCTGAGCGTAACGGCCTGATTAAAGATCTGACCAACACCATGCACAATGAAAAGGTCAAAGTGGCCGGCGTGAAAAGCCGGATCGATTTCAAAAAGCAGATGGCGATCATGGATTTCGATATTGAGCTGACTGATCTCGACAGTCTGGGCAGACTGATCCTCCGCCTGGAGCAGGTGAAAGATGTCTTTGAAGCCAGACGACTGCACTGATCTCATCCTATCGACAAAACGGGCTCCGGCCCGTTTTGTGCCCAATAACAACCTGACACAGAGCACAGGATAACCATCATGAGCGATAAGCCCATCAACACCTTACTTTCCATCATGACGCAGCTGCGCGACCCGCAGCGGGGTTGCCCCTGGGATCTCAAACAGGATTTTGCCTCTATCGTGCCCCACACGCTGGAGGAAGCCTATGAAGTGGCAGATGCCATCGCTGAAGAGAGCTGGGATGATGTGAAGGAAGAATTGGGCGATTTGTTATTTCAGGTAATCTTCTACAGCCAGTTGGCGAAAGAAAAAAGCTTGTTTGATTTTGATGATGTGGTCGGCGCGATCAATCACAAACTGATTCGTCGCCATCCTCATGTTTTTGCAGATAAAGATTTCGCCGATGAAGCAGCAATACATGCGAACTGGGAAGCGGAAAAGGCCAAAGAGCGTGCAGAAAAAGGGCAGGATGACAGTATTCTGGCTAATATCCCTAAGGCAATGCCTGCTTTGAACCGGGCCGATAAAATCCAGAAACGCTGCGCCCAGCTGGGTTTCGACTGGCCAACGCTGGGGCCGGTCGTTGACAAAGTGCAGGAAGAAATCGATGAAGTGATGGAAGAAGCCCATCAGGCGGTACCCAGTCAGGAACGCATCGAAGAGGAGATCGGGGATCTGCTGTTTGCTGTTGTTAACCTGAGCCGGCACCTGAAAGTGAAACCGGAAATGGCCTTGCACAAAGCGAACCGTAAGTTCGAGCGCCGGTTTCGCGAAGTGGAACGTTGTGTGCTGGAACAGGGCAAGTCGATTGACGCATGTTCACTGGATGAGCTGGATGCCGAGTGGGAAAACGTTAAGCGCAAGGAAAAGTCTGATTCAGCATCAAAGTGAGCACTAACCCGTAAGCAGACTTTCCATCAAGGATACCGGGCTTGATTTGGAACAAAAAGCGTCTGGGTTTACTGTGATAGTTTTCACGTTGTGGCAATAAAATGTGTCTGGTATACTAATTTCCCGTCCAGATACTTTTTATCCTCTACACCAATCTTCCAGGTTAAACATGACAACGAATTACATTTTTGTGACGGGCGGTGTTGTATCCTCCCTAGGTAAAGGTATTGCTGCAGCCTCACTGGCGGCCATCTTAGAGGCCCGTGGTCTGAAAGTGACCATGATGAAGCTAGACCCTTACATTAACGTTGATCCCGGCACCATGAGCCCGATTCAACACGGTGAAGTATTCGTTACGGAAGACGGTGCAGAGACCGACCTTGACCTTGGTCACTATGAGCGTTTTATCCGTACCAAGATGACCAAGCGCAACAACTTTACCGCTGGCCGTGTCTATGAAGACGTGCTGCGTAAAGAGCGTCGCGGTGACTATCTGGGTGCGACCATTCAGGTCATCCCTCATATTACTAACGCTATCAAAGAGCGTGTGATTGCCGGTGCAGAAGGCCACGACGTTGCTATCGTCGAAGTGGGCGGTACTGTTGGTGATATCGAGTCCCTGCCATTTATGGAAGCAATTCGCCAACTGGGCGTGCAGCTGGGCCGTGAGCGTGCAATGTTTATGCACCTGACTCTGGTGCCTTACCTGGCCGCGGCCGGCGAAGTGAAAACCAAGCCTACTCAGCACTCAGTCAAAGAACTGCTGTCTATCGGTATTCAGCCGGATGTGCTGATCTGCCGTTCTGACCGTATGATTCCGGCCAATGAGCGAGCCAAGATTGCCTTGTTCTGTAACGTGCCGGAAAAAGCTGTTATCTCAATGAAAGACGTTGACTCCATCTACAAGATCCCTCAGCTGATCAAGTCGCAGGGTCTGGATGAACTGGTTTGTCAGCGCTTTGGTATTACCGCCCCGGAAGCCGATCTGAGCGAGTGGGAGCGCGTTATCTATGAAGATGCCAATCCTACAGGTGAAGTCACTATCGGTATGGTCGGTAAATACACCGAACTGCCGGATGCATATAAGTCAGTCAACGAAGCACTGAAGCACGCTGGCCTGAAAAACCGCTTGTCTGTGACCATCAAGTACGTAGATTCACAGGATGTTGAATCCAAAGGCGTAGAAATGCTGGCAGGTCTGGATGCGATTCTGGTACCGGGCGGTTTCGGTGGTCGTGGTGTTGAAGGCAAGATCATGACAGCGCAATATGCGCGTGAAAACAAAATTCCATATCTGGGCATCTGTCTGGGCATGCAAGTCGCACTGATCGAATTTGCGCGGAACGTGGCAGGTCTGAGCGGTGCACACTCAACGGAATTTGATGCCAAATCACCGTATCCTGTGGTGGGCCTGATCACTGAATGGGTCGACAGCGAAGGTAACGTTGAAGAGCGCACAGAAGAGTCGGATCTGGGCGGCACTATGCGCCTGGGCTCTCAGCTGTGCCATCTGGAAGAGAGCAGCAAAGCCCGTGAAATGTACGGCAGTGCAACAATTCACGAGCGCCACCGTCACCGTTACGAAGTGAACAACAACCTGCTGCCTCAGCTGAAAGAAGCGGGCCTGAAAATCTCCGGCCTGTCTGCTGACAAGAAGTTGGTAGAGATTATCGAAGTGCCGAATCACCCTTGGTTTGTGGCGGCTCAGTTCCACCCTGAGTTCACCTCAACACCTCGCGATGGCCATCCTTTGTTTGAAGGGTTCGTCAAAGCGGCTGGTCAGCACCAGCGTGGTGAGTTCGAAGAGTAATCAGTTACAAACAGCTGTTGCACATGGAGTGCGGCAGCTTTTTTTTCGCTTTTTTAAATCAAAATAAAGCAAGAGGAAACACTATGTCTAAGATCGTTAAAGTTTTGGGTCGTGAAATCATCGACTCACGCGGTAACCCGACAGTGGAAGCTGAAGTCCACCTGGAAGGTGGTTTTGTTGGTATGGCTGCGGCACCATCTGGTGCATCAACGGGTTCCCGCGAAGCTCTGGAGCTGCGTGACGGCGACAAATCTCGTTTCCTTGGCAAAGGTGTACTGAAAGCCGTTGAAGCGGTTAACGGTCCTATTGCTCAGGCGCTGGTTGGTAAAGACGCGAAAAGCCAAGCGGACATCGACCAAATCATGATCGACCTGGACGGTACTGAAAACAAATCTAAGTTTGGTGCTAACGCTATCCTGGCTGTCTCTCTGGCGAACGCAAAAGCAGCCGCGGCAGCAAAAGGCATGCCTCTGTACGAGCACATTGCTGAACTGAACGGCACTCCGGGCAAGTTCTCTATGCCTCTGCCAATGATGAACATCATCAACGGTGGTGAGCACGCTGACAACAACGTAGACATCCAGGAATTCATGATCCAGCCAGTAGGTGCTAAAACACTGAAAGAAGGTCTGCGTATCGGTGCTGAAGTGTTCCATAACCTGGCAAAAGTACTGAAAGCCAAAGGTCTGAGCACAGCCGTTGGTGATGAAGGTGGTTTCGCACCAAACCTGGAATCTAACGCTGCGGCACTGGCTGCTATCAAAGAAGCTGTTGAAGCGGCTGGCTATGTACTGGGTAAAGACGTCACGCTGGCGATGGACTGTGCGGCTTCTGAGTTTTACGACAAAGAAGCAGGCAACTACAACATGAAAGGCGAAGGCAAAATCTTCACGTCTGAAGAGTTTAACTTCTACCTGCAGGATCTGGCGAACCAGTACCCAATCGTGTCTATCGAAGACGGTCTGGACGAGTCTGACTGGGATGGCTTCAAGCACCAGACAGAACTGCTGGGTGATAAACTGCAACTGGTGGGCGACGACCTGTTCGTGACTAACACCAAGATCCTGAAAGAAGGTATCGACAAAGGTATCGCTAACTCTATCCTGATCAAGTTCAACCAGATCGGTTCTCTGACTGAAACGCTGGCTGCTATCAAGATGGCTAAAGATGCCGGTTACACCGCCGTTATCTCTCACCGTTCTGGTGAAACTGAAGATGCAACGATTGCTGATCTGGCCGTTGGTACTGCCGCAGGTCAAATCAAGACAGGTTCTATGAGCCGTTCTGACCGTGTTGCTAAGTACAACCAGCTGATCCGTATCGAGGAAGCGCTGGGCGAGAAAGCACCGTATAACGGTCTGAAAGAAGTGAAAGGTCAGGCATAAGTCTGAAGCTTCACTTTTGTCACTTTGAGTGACCCCGGATGATAAGCCGCTCAACAGAGCGGCTTTTTTCTGTCCGAATGGCGGGTCCGGAACTGGTCACATACGGCGCTTTATGGGATTATTACCGGCTTAGAGGCTGATTAGATAGCCTGTCGACTTGTGTTAATCACCCAAGAATGAGGCTTGCATGCGTGTATTCAGTGCAGTGTTACTGCTGGTATTATCCTGGCTGCAGTACGAATTCTGGTCCGGCAAGAATGGCATGTCTGATTATATGGCGCTTAAAAACAATGTGGCGCTACAGCAAAAAGCGAATGCCGAACTGGTTCAGCGTAACCAGCAGATGTATGCAGAAATCAATGATTTGCATCAGGGCCTGGAAGCGGTAGAAGAGCGTGCCCGGCATGAGCTGGGTATGATCAAGCCCGGAGAAACTTTTTTCCGCATAGTCGGTGACCATTCCCTCTAGGATGGCCACTCAGCGTTAACTTGGCAGTAAACCCATCATGACTCAAACCTTAACGGCGGTAGTGCCTGCTGCAGGTGTCGGCAGTCGTATGCAGGCCGACAGGCCGAAGCAGTATCTGGTTATCGCAGGCAAAACGATACTGGAACATACGGTGGACAGCTTGTTACAACACCCCGCTATTAGCCGGGTAGTGATTGCGATCAGTGACGGCGATCCTTATTTTAATCATTTGTCTCTGGCCTGTCGTCCGGATGTCATCGTGGTATCAGGCGGTAGTGAACGTGCCGATTCAGTGTTTTCCGGCCTGGCCACACTGGCGGATAATGATTGGGTACTGGTGCACGATGCTGCCCGTCCCTGCCTTCATCAGGATGATTTGTCCCGTCTGATTGAACAGGCACAGCAGCATGCCTTTGGCGCCATTCTGGCCGCGCCGGTGCGCGATACCATGAAACGTGGTAACGGCCGGCAAACTATTGCGGCAACAGTGGATCGCACCGACCTCTGGCATGCATTGACCCCCCAGATGTTTCGGGTCAGGCAGCTCAGAGATGCCATGGTCAAATCGCTGGCGGAAGGGGCTGTGCTCACAGACGAAGCATCGGCGCTGGAGTATTGCGGCTTTTCGCCGCGGCTGGTGCCCGGTCGGGCTGATAACCTGAAAGTCACTCAGCCTGAAGATCTGGCACTGGCTGAATTTTACCTGCAGCAACGACAAAAGGAGCAGGCATAATGCGAATTGGACACGGTTTTGACGTACACAAGTTTGGCGGTGATGGCCCGGTGATCATCGGCGGGGTAGCAGTGCCTTATGAACAGGGTCTGATTGCTCACTCCGATGGTGATGTCGCTCTGCATGCTGTGTGTGATGCGCTGCTGGGCGCGATAGGTGCCGGCGATATCGGCCGTCATTTCCCTGATACTGATGCGGAGTGGGCGGGGGCAGACAGCCGCGTGTTGCTGCGTGATGTGTACGCCAAGGTTAAAGCGAAAGGCTACCGCCTGGGCAATCTGGATGTCACAATTATTGCGCAGGCACCGAAAATGGCGCCTTATATTGAACAAATGTGCCAAACCATTGCCGACGATCTCGACACCACGGTCGATAATATTAATGTAAAGGCCACAACGACTGAACGTTTGGGTTTTACGGGCCGCAAAGAAGGCATAGCCTGCGAAGCGGTCGTTTTGCTGCGCTCGCTCTGACGCCGCCCCTTCCTGTATAACGGAAAGAATATGACAATTGATATGGACAGCCTGAGCTGGCTGAATGGTAAGCCTGTCTGCCAGGGACGAAGCAAAGTTCGCCCGGAAGATTTTATCGTCAAAGAGCAACTGGGTTTTGACTTCACCGGCAGTGGTGAGCATTTCATGGTGAAGATCCGTAAAACCGGCGAGAACACCAAATATGTTGTCAACGAGCTGGCGAAAGCGTGCGGAGTGAAATCCCGCGATGTCAGCTGGGCTGGCCTGAAAGACAGGCACGCGGTGACCGAGCAGTGGCTGAGTGTGCATCTGCCGGGTAAACCAGACCCGGATTTGACGTCATTTGTCGCCGAGCATCCAGGCGTCGAAGTGCTGGCGACCGATCGTCACGACAAAAAACTGCGTCCCGGCGATCTGGCCGGCAACCATTTTGAGTTGCGTCTGAGCGAGCTGGATAACCCTCAGGATCTCGACGCGCGGCTGAAGAAGATTCAACAGCAGGGCGTGCCGAATTACTTTGGTGCGCAACGTTTTGGCCATGACGGTAATAACGTGGTCAAAGCCAGAGCCTGGGGGAACGATGAATTTCGTGTCCGCGACAAGAGTAAGCGCAGCTTCTACCTGTCAGCTGCCCGCTCCTGGTTGTTTAATCTGGTGTTGTCCCAGCGTATTGCCGACGGCAAGGCAGATACCTTGTTAGCGGGCGACTGTGTTCAGCAGCAGGGCAGAGAAGACTGGCAGCTGGTTGAGCAAATCACGCCTGAATGGCAGGCACAGGTGGCGGCGGGCGAATGGCTGATTACTGCGCCTGTGACCGGCGACAATGCGCTGCCCAGCCAGGGTGAGGTGGCGGCTTTTGAAATGGCGGTGATTGAGCAGGAGCCATTGCTGCTGAAACTGATCCGCGATAACAGGATGCGACACGAACGTCGTCCCCTGATGCTGCGTCCGGCGGACATGCACTGGCAACTGCATGCTGATCAGCTGGAAGTGCAGTTCTCCTTGCCTGCGGGATGTTTCGCCACGGCAGTATTAAGAGAACTGATTGATGAGCCTGAGCAGAAGGATGGCAGATATGCGAATTTTGATCAGTAATGATGACGGCATCTTTGCTGAAGGAATCAATACACTGGCCGATACCCTCAAAGAGCTGGGTGAGGTGTATGTGGTGGCGCCGGATCGTAATCGCAGCGGCGCCTCTAATTCACTGACACTGGAAACTCCTTTGCGTGTTCGTGAAGAAGGCATCAGGCGTATGTCGGTGGAAGGGACACCAACAGACTGTGTACACTTCGCGCTGAACGAGTGGCTGACCGATAAACCGGATATTGTGGTGGCCGGGATTAATCACGGCGCCAACCTGGGTGATGATGTGCTGTATTCAGGCACAGTAGCTGCTGCGACGGAAGGGCATTTTCTCGGCGTACCGGCCATTGCTGTGTCTTTAGTCGGTCGTGAACATTTTGCTACGGCCGCTCAGGTTGTCAAAGAAGTGGTGGGGCGTTTGATGGCCCAGCCTCTGCCGAGAAATAAAATTCTCAATATCAATGTGCCGGATGTGCCTTTGTCTGAACTGGGCGAATGGCAGGTGACGCGCCTGGGTGCCCGTCACCGCGCGGAAAAAATGGTCAGGGACGTTGATCCCCGCGGCAAAACGATATACTGGCTTGGTCCCCCCGGGAGTTGCCAGGATGCCGGGCCAGGTACAGACTTTTATGCGATAGAACACAAGCAAGTATCAATTACACCGCTTCAGGTTGATCTGACAGCACACGATGCGCTGGACGACTTGGCACAGTGGATGAAACAAGTGGAGAGCAACTGATAATGCGCTATGCGGAACAACGCCATAGCCTGATGGAATATTTGTCTCAGCAGGGGATAGCAGACCGTAGGGTATTGCGGGTAATGGATACGGTTCCCCGTGAGCATTTTATTGATGAAGCCTTGTCGCACAAGGCTTACGAGAATAATGCCCTGCCCATCGGGCGTGGGCAGACCATTTCACAGCCTTATATTGTGGCCAGAATGACAGAGTTGCTTGCCTTGCAACCCGGCACCCGAGTGCTGGAGATTGGTACCGGCTCTGGCTATCAGACCGCGATTCTGTCTCGTATGGTGGAGCATGTTTACTCGGTTGAACGCATTAAGGCTTTGCAGTGGCAGGCCAAGCGCCGTTTCAAACAGCTGGACTTACATAATATCTCGACCAAGCATGGTGATGGCTGGCAGGGATGGTCAAGTAAAGGGCCATTCGATGCCATCATAGTGACCGCTGCCGCGGAGGTCGTCCCGCCGGCGTTGCTCGAGCAGCTGTCTGAAGGGGGGCGCCTGGTGATCCCTGTCGGTGAGCAGCACCAGATGCTGAAACGCATCCGCTTACTGGATGGTCACTATGTGACAGATGAAATTGCGCCGGTCCGATTTGTGCCTCTGGTGGCAGGGGAGCTGGCGTAGCGCATGAAAGGTTTTAGCGGAAAAAAGCACAAACTCCCGATGGTACTGGCAGCCTGTTTGTTGCTGTCGGCCTGTGCCACTTATCCGCCTGATGGCGCGAACTATGATAACACCCGGCCTGGTAGCTACCGGGGCAGTTACTATGAAGTGCAAAAAGGTGACACCCTTTATTTTATCTCTTACCTTTCAGGTCGTGATGTCAACGACTTGATTGCACTTAATCAGCTGACGCCCCCTTATACGATATATCCCGGCCAGAAATTGTTTCTGTGGAAGTCCAAATACGTAGCCCCTCAGTTTGGCCAGAAAGTGGCAGCTAAGCCTGCGCCATCTATCAATAAAAAACCGCCAGTGTCACCCAAGCGGGAAGCTGTGCCTTACCAACCTGTAGTTGTGGTCGGTCCAGTTGCGACAGCTGCCGCCGCTTCAGGTACGGCGGCAGCTACAACTGCTGTGGCGGTTGCTAAACCACCAGTAAAATCAACACCCCCGAGTAAACCGGCTAAAACACCGCCTCAGACTAAAGCTAATCCGGCTACAAGACCTGCAAAAACCGTGCAAAAAAGCGTCAATAAAGATGTTGATCGCGCTCCCACAAAAGAGTACTCTCAAGACTCAAAAAGTAACAAAGTTGTTACAAGTAAGGTTGGCACAAGTGACAAGGCAGGCAAGTCGCCTGCACCTGTCGCTGACAAGGTTGATACCTGGGTATGGCCGGCGAAGGGAAGAGTCGTTTCCCGCTTTTCCAGCAGTGATAATGGTAACAAAGGCATTGATATTGCAGGCCAGAGAGGCCAGGACGTCAACGCAACAGCTGCAGGGAAAGTGGTGTATGCCGGCAATGCATTACGGGGCTATGGCAACCTTGTCATTATAAAGCACAATGACGACTACTTAAGTGCATATGCACATAACGACAGAGTACTCGTCAGAGAGCAAGATACGGTAACCGCAGGGCAAAAAATTGCTTTGATGGGCAGCTCGGGAACGAACAATGTCCGACTGCACTTTGAGATCCGTTATAAAGGCAAGTCAGTGAATCCGCTCAAGTACCTGCCAAACTGACAGACTGCTCGGGCGTGGTGAACCGGATTTGCAAAACGCTATCTGGGAGGCGCTATGAGCAGAAGTAATGCAGCTACTGATATCGAAAACTATGAAGAGTTTGAAGATGAGATGGAGCTCGATGTTGAAGAACAGGAAGCCGATGTTTCAGCAAAAGCAGACTCAGAGGTTGATGACGCCGACGAAGATTTGGATATCTCGTCCTACAGTGTCACTCAGAAAGCACTGGATGCCACTCAGCTTTATCTCGGTGAAATCGGCTTTTCCCCACTTTTAACCGCCGAAGAAGAAGTTCTCTATGCCCGCCGCGCGCTGCGGGGTGATGAAGTCGCCCGTAAGCGCATGATCGAAAGTAACCTGCGTTTAGTGGTGAAGATCTCCCGTCGTTACAGTAACCGTGGTCTTGCCCTGCTGGATCTTGTTGAAGAGGGCAACCTGGGCCTGATCCGCGCAGTGGAAAAATTCGACCCTGAGCGCGGTTTCCGTTTCTCTACCTATGCAACCTGGTGGATCCGTCAGACCATTGAACGGGCTATCATGAACCAGACCCGGACCATCCGCTTACCGATTCATGTGGTGAAAGAGCTGAATGTCTATCTGCGTACGGCTCGTGAGCTGGCTCAGAAGCTGGATCATGAACCCACAGCGGAAGATATTGCCCTGCAGCTGGATAAGTCGGTGGATGATGTGAACCGCATGCTGCGTCTGAATGAGCGTGTCGGCTCGGTCGATAACCCAATTGGCGGTGATACCGAAAAAGCCCTGCTGGATATCATCCCGGATGAACGTTGTGGCGGCCCGGAAACCTCCACGCAAGATGACGATATGAAAACCTCTATTGTCACTTGGCTGCAGGAACTGAACCCCAAACAGCGTGAAGTGCTGGCCCGACGTTTTGGTCTGCTGGGCTATGAAGCCTCCACCCTTGAAGATGTCGGCCGTGAGATTGGCCTGACCCGAGAGCGTGTACGTCAGATCCAGGTCGAAGGCCTGCGCCGCCTGCGTGACATGCTGACACATCAGGGCCTGAATATTGAATCCCTGTTCAACCAGGAAATTTGAGGCAAGTGCACTTCTTAAGTGCATGCTGACACAACGAAAGAAGCAACAAGAACAAACAAGAAATAAGAAACAAGATAAAAAGGTAAAAGAAAGGACGCTTCGGCGTCCTTTCTTGATCGTGCCTGATCCGTTACCTGTAACCCGTTACAGCAACGCTTTTAAACGGTACAGCTCATCCAGGGCTTGCCGTGGTGTCAGCTCATCCGGATTCAGGCGCGCCAGCGCTTCTTCTACTTCGCTGGGCTCAGGGATCAGCGAGAGTTGCTGGTTGTCTGCGCGCTGCGCCTGTGGCTGGTCCATGGCGTGCTGGTGGCCCGTGGTCTCCAGTTGCTGCAGCTTCTGCTTGGCTCGCTTAATCACTGATTTAGGGACACCCGCCAGGCTGGCAACCGCCAGACCGAAAGACTTGCTGGCAGCTCCTTCCTGCACGGCGTGCATAAAGGCAATTTCATCACCGTGCTCAATGGCATCCAGATGAACATTGGCCAGCCCGGGTATCAGTGACGGTAATTCTGTCAGTTCGAAATAGTGGGTGGCAAACAGCGTCATGGCTGCGATTTTTTCAGCCAGCCATTCGGCACTGGCCCAAGCGAGAGAAAGTCCGTCATAGGTGCTGGTACCACGGCCGATTTCATCCATCAGTACCAGGCTGTTTTCCGTGGCGTTATGAAGAATATTGGCGGTTTCCGTCATTTCCACCATGAAGGTGGATCGGCCTGAGGCCAGATCATCAGAGGCACCGATCCGGGTGAAAATGCGATCCAAAGGCCCAATAGTGGCGGAATCTGCCGGTACGTAAGAACCAACATGTGCCATCAGCGCGATCAGCGCGGTCTGACGCATATAGGTGGATTTACCGCCCATGTTCGGACCTGTGATGATCAGCATGCGGCGATCTTGGTGTAACGAGATCGGGTTAGCAATGAAAGGCGCATCCAGCACCTGCTCGACCACCGGGTGCCGGCCGGCATTGATATCCAGGCCGGGTTTATCGCTCAGTGCCGGGCGGCAGTAATTCAGGGTATCTGCACGCTCAGCCAGATTGGCCAGTACATCCAGTTCCGACAGCGCGGCTGCAGTCTGCTGCAACTGAGCCAGATGCGGCAACAGGCTGTCAAAAAGAGCTTCCCAGAGTTGTTTTTCCAGTGCCAGCGCTTTGGACTTGGAGTTAAGCACTTTATCTTCGTGCTCTTTCAGCTCAGGGATAATGTATCGTTCTGCATTTTTCAGCGTCTGACGGCGAACATAATGGCTCGGTACTTTGTGGCTCTGACCGCGACTGATCTGAATATAAAAGCCATGCACCTGATTAAAACCGACTTTCAGGCTGTCGATGTCATGGCGCTCACGCTCGCGCTCTTCCAGTTCAGCCAGAAATTTGGTGGCACCATCGGCCAGATCACGCCATTCGTCCAGTTCGGCATTGTAGCCAGGTGCCAGCACGCCCCCGTCACGGATAATGACAGGCGGGTTTTCAATGATAGCGTGTTCCAGCAGGCTGCAAATCTCGTCCATTGGCTGGCTTTGTTCAGCCAGCTGGCGCAGTGATTCGCTGTTTAACTCGGCCAGCAGCTCAGCCAGTGCGGGCAGGTGCTGCAGTGCCGTACGCATGCGGGCAAGATCCCGTGGCCGGGCCGAGCGCAATGCCAGTCGGGCCAGAATCCTTTCCAGATCGCCCATGTGACGCAGCACACCGGCCAGCTCGGCGAACATGCCGCTGTCTTTCAGGTTGCCGATGGCATCCAGGCGCAGATTCAGCTGCTGACGGTTTCTGACGGGCTGATGCAGCCAGCGTTTGAGCAGACGGCTGCCCATGGGAGTGGCAGTATGATCCAGCACGGAAGCCAGCGTATTCTCTGTCCCGCCGGCCAGGTTCTGGGTCAGTTCCAGATTACGGCGGGTAGCGGCGTCCAGAATCACCGATTGCTCCTGGGTATCCCGGGTGATGGCACGAATGTGAGGTAGCGCGGTGCGTTGAGTATCTTTCACATATTGCAGCAGGCAGCCGGCCGCACACAGGCCGAACTCATCGTTTTCAACGCCAAACCCCACCAGATCCCGGGTGCCGAATTGCAGCGTCAGCTGCTGACGAGCGGTGTCCAGATCAAACTCCCACACCGGGCGTCGGCGTGCCCCTTTCATATGGCTGAAAAGGCCAGGTAAAGGAAAATCTTCCGGATACAGCAGCTCGACCGGACTGGTACGCTGCAACTCGGCTTGCATGGCTTCTTCGGTATCGGGCTCAATCAGCATGAAACGGCCGGAGGTGATATCCAATGTTGCATAGCCGAAGCGGCCATTCTGACAGAAAATCGCCGCAATCAGGTTATCGCGTCTCTCCTGAAGCAGCGCTTCATCGCTGACGGTACCGGGTGTGACAATACGCACAACCTGGCGTTCAACCGGTCCCTTGCTGGTGGCAGGATCGCCAATCTGCTCGCATATCGCGACGGAAACACCTAACTGAACCAGCTTGGCGAGATAACCTTCAACGGCATGATAAGGCACGCCAGCCATAGGAATGGGCTGACCGTTGCTTGAACCTCGCTTGGTGAGCGAAATATCCAGCAGTTGAGAAGCTTGCTTGGCATCATCAAAGAAGAGTTCATAGAAATCCCCCATGCGGTAAAACATCAGCACATCAGGGTTTTCAGCTTTAAGCCTCAAATATTGCTGCATCATGGGGGTGTGTGTTTCTAAACCTTTTATTGTCACGCTGTTGCCCGCATCAAACCGAGAAAAATCAGGCTGTCTAGGATACGTGAAAGCGTAATAGTGGCAAAGGGGGGAAGCGCAATTTCATGTCGCGACTAATGCTTGAAGCGCCCATACCATCCTAGTAAGGTGTCGGCATTGACTGTGTACGGAGGAAAGCCGATGGTGACGACATCTATGTCAGCGCAGCTTGGTCAGGCACTGAAAATCCAACAATGGCTCGCCACTACAGCAGAATCCTGTACCGGTGGCGGTGTCTCTGCTGCTATCACGGATATTGCGGGCAGTTCTGCCTGGTTCGACCGAGCATTTATTACCTATAGTAATGAAGCTAAGCAGGAGATGCTGGGCGTTAAACCTGAAACTCTGACTCAGTACGGCGCGGTGAGTGAGCCTGTGGTGCAGGAGATGGCGAAAGGTGCGCTGGCACATTCTCTGGCCTCTATCAGCGTGGCTATCAGCGGTATTGCCGGGCCTGATGGCGGCACGCCGGATAAACCGGTCGGCACTGTCTGTTTTGCCTGGGCGGATACCACAGGCTGGCTTGTTGCCGAAACCTGTCATTTTAGCGGAGACCGGCAGGCGGTACGTGCGCAGGCGGTCGAGCGCGCATTGCAAGGCTTACTGGAGCGCCTGAATACTCTGCAGTGAAGATCACACTCTTGCCCGGCCCGGTAGCTGGTCAGGAAAAAAATGCCATACAGTGCTAGACACTGTATGAATAGACAGTATACTAACCAGTAATTTGAATATTGAATTAGCATCCGTTGGAGAGTCGAATGGACGACAACAAACAGAAGGCTCTTGCCGCTGCCCTGGGTCAGATCGAAAAGCAGTTCGGTAAAGGCTCCATTATGAAGCTGGGTGATAACCGTACGATGGACATTGAGACCATCTCAACCGGTTCACTGTCTCTGGATATTGCACTGGGTGCCGGCGGTCTGCCAATGGGTCGTATCGTAGAAATTTATGGTCCGGAGTCATCAGGTAAAACGACTCTGACACTGGAAACTATTGCCGCCGCACAGCGCAAGGGTAAAACCTGTGCATTTATTGATGCTGAGCACGCGCTGGATCCTATTTATGCCAAGAAGCTGGGTGTGGATATTGATCAGCTGTTGGTGTCACAGCCGGATACCGGCGAGCAGGCGCTGGAAATTTGTGATGCACTGGCCCGTTCCGGTGCAGTAGACATGATAGTGGTCGACTCAGTTGCTGCCCTGACACCAAAAGCCGAAATTGAAGGCGAAATGGGTGATTCGCACATGGGCTTGCAGGCACGTATGCTGTCTCAGGCCATGCGTAAGCTGACGGGTAACCTGAAACAGTCTAACTGTATGTGTATCTTCATCAACCAGATCCGTATGAAGATCGGTGTGATGTTCGGTAACCCGGAAACAACCACCGGCGGTAACGCACTGAAATTTTATGCTTCTGTTCGTCTGGATATCCGCCGTACCGGCGCTATCAAAGAAGGCGATGAAGTGGTGGGTAACGAAACCCGCATTAAAGTGGTCAAGAACAAGATTGCAGCACCGTTTAAGCAAGCGGAAACCCAAATACTTTATGGTCAGGGCTTCAACCGTTTAGGCGAGCTGGTTGACCTTGGTGTGAAGAATAAACTAGTAGACAAAGCAGGCGCCTGGTATAGCTATAAAGGCGACAAGATTGGTCAGGGTAAGGCGAATGTTTGTAAGTACCTTGGTGAGCATCCAGAAATTGCTGAAGAGCTTGATAAGAAGCTGCGTGAGTTGCTGCTGAACCCTGCCACTGTTTCAGAAGCCGATGCTGAGCTGGCCAGTGCAGAGACAGATAAAGTCGATGCTCAGGATGAAGCTTTTTAATCACGACGAATGATGTCACGGCTGGATAGCCGAAGCAGTTATTCTTTAACGGGCGCTGTGCAGAGGTGAAACCACCCATGCCAGTGCCCGTTTTGTATTGACGGTTGAGCTACCGAAGTATTCAGAGAGATCGGTATCAATCAGCAATCTATCTTGCTTGGTAATGTAAATCGGGGAGGTGTAAAGGTGAGAAGGCAAGCGCCCAAAATCTCGGCCAAAGAAGCAGCTGTGGGGTATCTGTCACGGCGTGACCATGCCCAGCGTGAGTTGCAACAGAAGCTCAAGCAGCGCGGCTACAGCGAGCAGGAGGTCAGTGATGCTGTTGCCTATTGCCAGGATTACAACTGGCTGGATGATGCCCGTTACGCGGCCATGGCAGTGCGTAACGGGGTATCAAAAGGCTGGGGCATGTTGCGTATCAAACAGGAAATGAAAATGAAAGGGGTGCATGACTTGTGTATCAAGCAAGCACTGGAAGATGCCGAAGTGGATTGGTTCGAACAGGCCAGAGCGGTGGCACAGCGCAAGTTTGGTGACACTCAAATGGACACACCGAAAGAAAAAGCACGCCGGTTACGTTTTATGCAATCAAGAGGTTTTAATTTCGACCAGATTCGGTATGCCTTAGCGGTTGAAGATGAATACTGAGGCTGATTCTGCCATTGTGTTAACAGAACATTTCCCGTCAAACCCGCGTTGTTTTACAATAGCCAGTAAACCTTTTATCTTAGATTGATTAAACCTGCATGTTAGCTGAACTTTGTTGTTTGGCAGCAGGCAACTGGGGCGCAGTTGCAGGCAGGGGGATTAACACAGCATTATTCAGGATTGTCAAATGTACATGAGCACTGATGAGATTCGCCGTGCGTTTCTTACGTTTTTTGAAAGCAAAGGCCACCAGATAGTCGAAAGTTCGTCGCTGGTTCCCGCCAACGACCCGACCCTGCTGTTTACAAATGCAGGTATGAACCAGTTTAAAGATACTTTCCTGGGTCTGGAAAAGCGTAATTACTCCCGAGCGACCACGGCGCAGCGCTGTGTACGTGCTGGTGGTAAACACAATGACCTGGAGAATGTCGGCTTTACTGCCCGTCACCATACCTTCTTTGAAATGCTGGGTAATTTCAGCTTTGGTGATTATTTCAAAGAAGAAGCAATTCAGTATGGCTGGGAATTTCTGACCGGTGTGCTGAAACTGCCGAAAGAGCGTTTGCTGGTCACTGTGTATCAGACCGATGATGAGGCCTTTAATATCTGGCACAAGGTTATTGGCTTACCGGAAGATCGTATTATCCGCATTGGCGACAAAACCGGCGGTAAGGCATACGAGTCTGATAACTTCTGGCAGATGGGCGACACCGGCCCGTGCGGACCTTGCACTGAAATTTTCTACGATCACGGTGATCATATCTGGGGTGGTCCTCCGGGTTCGCCGGAAGAAGACGGCGATCGCTTTATTGAGATCTGGAATATCGTTTTCATGCAGTTTAACCGCCAGGCTGACGGCCAGATGGATTCGCTGCCTAAGCCTTCTGTGGACACGGGGATGGGGATCGAGCGTTTGGCGGCCATCATGCAAAGCGTTCACTCAAACTATGAAATAGATATCTTTCAGGCGCTGATCAAAGAAGCGGCTTCTGTGATTGGCTATGACGATCTGACTAACCAGTCTCTGCGGGTTGTTGCTGACCATATTCGTTCCTGTGCTTTCCTGATTGTGGATGGTGTGATGCCGTCTAACGAAGGCCGCGGTTATGTTCTGCGCCGTATCATTCGTCGCGCGGTACGCCACGGCAACAAACTGGGTGCAACCGGTGCTTTCTTCCACAAGCTTGTCGGTCCTCTGGCTGAGGTCATGGGCAGCGCGGGTGAGACGCTGAAACAGCAACAGGCTATGGTTGAGAAAGTGTTGAAGATCGAAGAAGAAAACTTTGGTCGTACGCTGGATCGCGGTATGTCGATCCTGAATGAAGCGATTGACGCATTGGATGGCAAAGTGCTGGACGGTGAAACTGTCTTTAAACTGTACGATACCTATGGTTTCCCTGCTGATCTGACCAACGATGTCGCTCGTGAGCGTGGTTTCAGCATTGATGAAGAAGGCTTCAACAATGCCATGGAAGCTCAGCGTCAGCGTGCCCGTGAAGCCGGTCAGTTCGGCGTTGATTATAACGACAGCGTGAAAGTGGATGCGGAAACTGAGTTTTGCGGCTACGACGGCACTCAGGGTGAAGGTCAGATTGTGGCGCTTTTCCGTGACGGTGAAGCGGTGGACACTGTGGCTGCCGGCGACAAAGCGCTGATCATTCTGGATCACACACCGTTTTATGCTGAATCTGGTGGTCAGTGTGGCGACACAGGACTGCTTTCCGCCAAGGGTGTGGTTTTCACCGTTGAAGACACGCAGAAGTTTGGCGACGCTATTGGCCATCAGGGCACCCTGAGCGAAGGATCTTTGTCTGTGGGTGATCGTGTGAATGCCCAGGTTGATGCTAAGCGCCGTGCGGCTATCAGTCTGAACCACTCTGCCACGCACCTGCTGCATGCGGCACTGCGTCAGGAGCTGGGTGAGCACGTGGCTCAAAAAGGCTCACTGGTGAAACCTGATAGCCTGCGTTTTGACTTCTCGCACCTGGAATCAGTCAAACCTGAGCAATTGCGCAAGATTGAACGCGTTGTTAACGAACAAATCCGCCTGAACCATGTGATTGAAACCAATGTCATGGACATTGAATCCGCAAAATCCAAAGGGGCGATGGCGCTGTTTGGAGAGAAGTACGATGACCAAGTGCGCGTACTGAGCATGGGTGACTTCTCGACTGAGCTGTGCGGTGGTATTCATGCCCGCCAGACCGGTGATATTGGCCTGTTCAAGATAGTGTCGGAAGGGGGAATTGCCGCGGGTGTCCGTCGTATCGAAGCTGTGACAGGTGAAGGCGCCATTGAGGTGCTGCATGAGCAAGACAGTCTGTTGGCCGAAACGGCCAGTCTGGTGAAATCGGATTCAGCGTCTGTTGCCATCAAAGTGAATGCTTTGGTTACCCACAGTAAGCAACTGGAGAAAGAAATCCAGCAACTGAAAGACAAGCTGGCTGCCCAGGAAAGTGCTGATCTGATTAATCAGGTGCAAGAAATTAATGGTACTAAGGTCTTGATTGCTAAGCTGGACGGTGCAGATAACAAAGCACTGCGTGGTATGGTAGACGAGCTGAAAAACAAGCTGGGAAGCGGCGTTGTTGTCTTAGGTAACGTCAGTGACGGCAAGGTTGGCCTGATCGCTGGAGTCACCAAAGATGTGATCGCGAAAGTGAAAGCTGGCGATCTGGTGAATATGGTGGCTCAGCAGGTTGGCGGCAAAGGCGGTGGTCGTCCTGATATGGCTCAGGCAGGCGGTACAGATGCTGGGGCGTTACCCGCCGCGCTGGAAAGTGTGTCGCCTTGGCTGACCGAGCGTCTGTAACGAAGCGCCTTGATTGCAGAACGGCGACTTAAGTGTTGGTGTTGACTGTGGTACAGTCGACATCAATCATTCAAAAAGTGCTATAATTACAGACAATTGAGTCGTTGAACCTGACAGAATATGTAATGGCGAGTGGTCGAGTACAGTTTTTGGGCCTGATCTGAGTGGTACGCCAGATGCAGAAAATGTTTGTGGTTGATTGTTAAAGTCTGGATAATCGCCCACTTCTCGCTGTTTCTTGAGCAGTGACCATGAACTCTATGGGCTTTTTTGTATAAAAAAGCTTTATAAACACTAATTACAAGTAAGATTACTCAAGGAGCAATCGAATGCTAATTTTGACTCGTCGCGTAGGTGAGACGCTAATGATCGGTGACGAAGTAACCGTGACCGTACTTGGCGTAAAGGGAAATCAGGTTCTCATCGGTGTTAATGCGCCGAAAGAAGTGTCTGTTCACCGTGAAGAGATCTACATGCGTATACAGGCAGAAAAAGATACCGGAACACAGGGTTCAGGTAACTACTAATTCCTGTTTTATAAAGAGGTCGGCTAATTAGCTGGCCTTTTTTGTTTTTGGCCGCAGACAACGCGCCAGGTCAGTGAAAATTATGACGAAGTCACTACCCGGGAAGATTTTGATAGCGGTTTGGTGATTAAGTGTTCAGCCAGCGATGGAAAGGCGCTTTTTCTCAATAAAGTGTTTGACTTATTTTTGCCTGACAGTAATATGAGCGACCGCAAGACGGTGAGGTGGCCGAGAGGCTGAAGGCGCTCCCCTGCTAAGGGAGTATACGGTTTATCCCGTATCGAGGGTTCGAATCCCTCCTTCACCGCCATTCCTTTCAACAGTTTGAAAGAAGTGGTATTTGCAAATTGCGCGTCCGTAGCTCAGCTGGATAGAGTACCTGGCTACGAACCAGGCGGTCGGAGGTTCGAATCCTCCCGGACGCGCCATATTTCAGAAGCAGGGCTCAAGGGCTCTGCTGAATAACTGTTTCTGCGCGCTCGTAGCTCAGCTGGATAGAGTACCTGGCTACGAACCAGGCGGTCGGAGGTTCGAATCCTCCCGAGCGCGCCATTATACAGTGTGGTGAGGTGGCCGAGAGGCTGAAGGCGCTCCCCTGCTAAGGGAGTATACGGTTTATCCCGTATCGAGGGTTCGAATCCCTCCTTCACCGCCATTCTTTCTTCAGTGTGATGACTGAAAGCAAGAAGTAAAACCTGCGCGTCCGTAGCTCAGCTGGATAGAGTACCTGGCTACGAACCAGGCGGTCGGAGGTTCGAATCCTCCCGGACGCGCCATTATTTAAATCGCAATGTCAGACATTGTGAAAACACAAGTTTCTGCGCGCTCGTAGCTCAGCTGGATAGAGTACCTGGCTACGAACCAGGCGGTCGGAGGTTCGAATCCTCCCGAGCGCGCCATTATTTGTGTGGTGAGGTGGCCGAGAGGCTGAAGGCGCTCCCCTGCTAAGGGAGTATACGGTTTATCCCGTATCGAGGGTTCGAATCCCTCCTTCACCGCCATTCTTCCCAATAGCTAGAGTCCCTTTAGATATTGTGTGAGACCCTGCGCGTCCGTAGCTCAGCTGGATAGAGTACCTGGCTACGAACCAGGCGGTCGGAGGTTCGAATCC
Organism: Photobacterium sp. WH77; assembly: GCF_022014395.1. Taxonomy (NCBI): domain Bacteria; kingdom Pseudomonadati; phylum Pseudomonadota; class Gammaproteobacteria; order Vibrionales; family Vibrionaceae; genus Photobacterium; species Photobacterium sp. WH77. Next base: position 254,686 of record NZ_JAKLTE010000005.1, read on the forward strand.
TCCCGGACGCGCCATATTTGATCAAGTATCAATGGACTGCTACTTCAAAAACTGATTCTGCGCGCTCGTAGCTCAGCTGGATAGAGTACCTGGCTACGAACCAGGCGGTCGGAGGTTCGAATCCTCCCGAGCGCGCCATCATCTCAAGTCGTGATTTTTCACGCAGAAAATTCTGCGCGTCCGTAGCTCAGCTGGATAGAGTACCTGGCTACGAACCAGGCGGTCGGAGGTTCGAATCCTCCCGGACGCGCCATTATTTTCAAGTTTCAATGGATTGTAACGACTACAACCAATTCTGCGCGCTCGTAGCTCAGCTGGATAGAGTACCTGGCTACGAACCAGGCGGTCGGAGGTTCGAATCCTCCCGAGCGCGCCATCATTTCAAGTCGTGATTTTTCACGCATCTGCTCTGCGCGTCCGTAGCTCAGCTGGATAGAGTACCTGGCTACGAACCAGGCGGTCGGAGGTTCGAATCCTCCCGGACGCGCCATCCTTATAAACCCAGCCCCGGCTGGGTTTTTTATTGTCTGTATTTCCCGTTTCTCTTCTGAGCCTTGCCTGCAACCACTGGTATTTCTGTGTGGAAAGGGGTAGTTTTGGCTTGCCTTGCGATGATAAGGCTAAGGATTCCACCGGATTTAGAAGGAAAATAACCATGACAACTCAACAGCTTGCTATTACTGCCTTTGGCGATGTCCACTGTCTTCAGCTGCAATCGATCGAGATCCCTGCGCCGGAAGGGCGGCAGGTGCTGATCGATGTGGCTTATTCAGGCGTCAATCCTATTGATGCCAAAACCCGGGCAGGCTTAGGTTGGGCTGCGCAGCAAAACCGGGACAAGCTGCCTTGGGTGCCGGGCTATGATGTTGCCGGCGTCATCGCCGCCGTTGGCGAGGAGGTCACTGAATGGAGCGCAGGGCAGAGAGTGTGCGGCTTTATCGGGTTTCCTTTGCAAGGCGGTGGATACAGTACGCAGGTACTGGCTGAGGCGGACAGCCTGAGTCCGGTGCCGGATGGTGTACCCTTAGCAGAAGCGGCGGCGTTACCTTTGGCGGGGCAAACGGCCTGGCAGGCACTGGAAAAAGCATCAGTGCAGGCCGGTGAGCGGGTCTTGATCTTAGCCGGTGCTGGTGGAGTGGGTCATCTGGCGATACAGTTGGCATGCCACAAAGGTGCTGAGGTCGTGGCCAGTTGTTCGGCGGATAATCAGGATTTCGTCTCCTCTCTGGGCGCACAAGCGGTGGATTACCAAAAAGGTGAGCTGGCAGCTCAGCTACAGGCGGTGGATGTGTTGATCGATCTGGTTGGAGGCGAAATAGGCGTGGCAGCTTTGTCTTGTGTTAAACCGGGCGGTCGTGTGGTGACTGTGCCGACCATCACGGCAGAGAGTGTGACCGCAGCGGCAAAAGTCATCGGCTTGCATGCACAAGGTATGCTGGTATCCCCTTCGGTGGCGCAGAACGATCAGATGCTGGCTATGATGGCAGAAGGTGATCTGACAGTGTTGATAACAGAGCAGTTCCCGCTTGTGCAGGGCGCGGAGGCACACCGTCAGATAGAAACGGGTCGTACCCGCGGCAAAATAGTTCTGGTAATGAAAGACTGACGAATGGATTGGAGTTGGTCTGGCGAAGCTCTGTTGTGGGGGCTGTTTTTCACTGGCTTACTCAGCGCGACTTTGCTGCCGGGAGGCTCGGAAGCCGGCCTTCTGGCCGCTCTCAGTGCTCAGTCACAGCCGGCATGGCTGCTGGTTACCGTTGTCACTGCGGGCAATACTGTCGGTGGAATGGTGAGTTATTATCTGGGACGTTGTTTACCCGATAAAACTTCTGAAGAAAATCAGAGTCATACTAAAGCTGTTGCCTGGATAAAAAAATTCGGTTACTGGAGCCTGCTGCTCAGTTGGGTGCCTGTTGTGGGTGATCCGCTTTGCCTGGCTGCAGGCTGGCTGCGGATGCGGGCAGGACTCTGTGCCTTGTTTATTCTCATCGGCAAAGCCGTGCGGTACGTCATACTGGTGCTGCTGTTTTGATTTTTCACTCTGAAACTAATAGAAGGAAGGCGAACGTGCAAAAGCGGATTCTGAGCCTTGTGTTGCTGGTCCTTAGCGGATGCAGCAGTCAGACGCCCCCCGAACAGGCACAGTCATTGCCTGATGGTGTGCATTTTGTCGAAAGTGTATCGGACACCAGCGCTGAAGTCGTGATCCCTTACAGCAAATATGTGCTGGATAATGGCCTGACGGTGATCCTGCATGAGGATAACTCAGATCCTATCGTGCATGTGGATGTGACTTATCATGTGGGATCAGCCCGCGAGCAATTAGGCAAGTCAGGTTTTGCCCATTTCTTCGAACACATGATGTTCCAGGGCTCCAAACATGTCGGCGATCAGGAGCACTTTCGCCTGATCACCGAAGCCGGCGGTACGATGAATGGCACAACCAACCGTGACCGTACCAATTACTTTGAAACTGTGCCGTCGAATCAGCTGGAGAAAGTGCTCTGGCTGGAATCAGACCGCATGGGCTTTTTGCTGAGTGCCGTATCCCAGCACAAATTTGAGATTCAGCGCGCCACGGTAAAAAACGAGCGTGCACAACGCTATGAGAACCGTCCTTACGGCATGGTGAGTGAGCGGATTGGCGAGGCACTTTTCCCGCGGACACACCCTTACTCGTGGCAGCCTATCGGCTATGTTGACGATCTGGACCGGGTTGATGTTAACGATTTGAAAGCCTTCTTTCTGCGCTGGTACGGGCCGAATAACGCCACACTGACCATTGGTGGTGATATTGATAAAGCCGAAACACTGGCATGGGTACAGAAGTATTTTGGTGATATTCCGCGTGGACCGAAAGTTGATAATCCGCCGAAAGCGCCCGTTAAGCTGGATGCTGACCGATACCTGACCCTGGAAGACAATATTCAGCAGCCTATGCTGATGATGGCATGGCCGACCTCGCACAAAGGGGCGCCGGATGATGCATCGCTGGATATGCTGGCGAAAGTCATAGGGGGCGGTAAGAACAGTATCTTGTACCAGGCCTTGGTGAAAACCGGAAAAGTGGTGGATGCCGGAGCCTATCACGACTGTGGTGAGCTGGCCTGTACTATGTATGTCTATGCCATCGGCCAGAGTGGTGAGCAAGGACAGCTGGACCGCATTTATGACGACGTCAGCACAGTGCTCAGCAGTCTGGCTCAGCGCGGTGTCAACCAACAAGAACTTGATGAAATGAAAGGCATGGCTGAAGCCTCTGCCATTTTTGGCCTGCAAAGTGTGCATGGCAAAGTGGCGCAGCTGGCGGCTTACCAGACCTTTTACAGTGATCCAAACCGTTTGGGTACCGAGCTGACCAATTTGCGTAATGTTAAACCCGCTGACGTGGAGGCGGTATACCGGCGTTATGTGGAGAACCAGCCCAAAGTGGTGCTCAGTACTGTGCCAAACGGGCGTACAGAGATGGCCGCTGCCAAAGCCAACTACCGTCCGGCAGCTCGCCTTATTCCTGAGCACAAATCCGTTCAGGACAATGAGCTGAACCTGCGCGAGCCACAGCGCGAAGGGTTTGACCGCTCAGTGATGCCACAGCCTTCAGAGCCGGTTACGGCTCAGGTGCCAGAGTTATACCGCTTCACGCTGGCTAACGGTATTGCAGTGCTGGGCACCCAGTACGATGAAACCCCGACCGTGGAATTGCAATTGGTTTTACCGGCTGGCCGCCGCTATGAACCTGTTGGCAAAGAGGGGCTGGCCGAGCTCACTGCTGCGATGCTGGCAGAAGACAGCAAGCGCCATTCATCGGAAGATTTGGTGTCCCGCCTTGATACGCTGGGCAGTACTGTGACCTTCTCATCAGGTATGTACGGGTCTGTTGTTTCTGTTACTTCCCTGAAGAAGCACCTCAATGAAACGCTGGCTATTATGCAGGAGCGTTTGTTCGAACCAGCCTTCAATGAAGAGGATTTTACCCGGGTCAAACAGCAGGCGCTGGAAGGCCTGGTGTATGATCATCAGCGACCGAGCTGGCTGGTCAGTCAGGCCACCCGCGAGGTGTTGTACGGCAAGACTGTGTTTGGTCGTCCTTCGGATGGCACGCTGGCGTCGGTTCAGTCAATGACACTGGACGATGTCAAAGCGTTTTATCAGCGCTTCTACACCCCCAATGGGGCACAATTGGCCGTCGTTGGCGATGTCCAGCCCGCAGAGCTGACATCACATCTGTCATTTCTGTCAAGCTGGCAGGGGGCGCCGGCACCCAGTTATGTTACCCCTGCGCTGCCTGTCCGGTCGAAACCGGCAATCTGGCTGGTTGATAAGCCGGGAGCGCCGCAAAGTACGGTACGCTTAGTGCGTAATGGCCTGCCGTACGATGCCACGGGTGAACAGTTCGAACTCCAGCTGGCTAACTTTAATCTGGCTGGCAATTTTAACAGCCGGATTAATCTTAATCTGCGCGAGGATAAGGCATACACCTATGGTGCCGGTGGTTATCAGAGCGGCAATAAAGAAGCCGGGCTCTCTGTGTTTTATGCCGAAGTGCGTGCCGATGTGACCTTACCGGCGATCAAGGAAATGATGAAAGAGCTGGCGAACTACAGCAGCAGCGGCCTGACGGATGATGAGCTGGCCTTTATGCGTCTGGCGGTAGGTCAGCAAGAGGCACTGAGCTATGAAACCCCGAGTGATAAAGCGGATTTGCTGCGGCAGATCATGACCTATCAGCTTGAGGATGACTTTGTGTCGCAGCGCAATGCGATCACGGCTTCTATCAGTAAAAACAGGCTCAATGAGCTGGCGGCAAAATGGTTTGATCCCAAGGATTACCAAATTATTGTGGTGGGGGATGCGCAGTCATTGTTGCCGCAGTTGAAAACACTGAATATGCCGGTTCATCCTTTAAAACCCATGCAGTAAGATCAGCATAATTACCGGCGTATTAAGCCAGTATTCAGCTTAAGATATCAGCCGATACTCTATGTATCGGCTTTTTTTATTGTTGCCGTTACCACAGGCAGGAAACCCTTTGCTAAATCAACAATAATCATGGTAATCAGCAAGAATTATGATTACCCTAGCTCCCCTGTGATAGTGATGATTGAGAACAGCCTGATGGATTTTTCACAAAGGTTAGAGAGGGTGTCGGCCAATCCGCAAGCGCTGACACAATTCGGTCGTGGCCTGGAAAGGGAAGCGTTACGAATAACCCCGCAAGGGAAGTTATCCACTCAACCGCACCCTGTCGGCCTGGGTTCGGCCCTGACCAATAAGTGGGTAACAACGGACTTTGCTGAGTCTCTGCTGGAGTTTATTACCCCGGTGTCTCGAGATGTCGATGAGCTGTTATCTCAATTGTCCGATATCCATAAATTCAGCTACAGCCAGCTGGGCAGCGAAATGCTCTGGCCTATGTCCATGCCTTGTTATGTCGGTGATGAGTCGGATATCGAACTGGCACAATATGGCAGCTCCAACATTGGCCGGATGAAAACCCTCTATCGTGAAGGGTTGAAACGCCGCTACGGCAGCATCATGCAGATTATCTCTGGTGTACATTTCAACTTTTCCTTTCCGGACAGTTTCTGGCAACAGTTGTTTGGTGATCAGAGCGAAGACGAGCGTCAGGCTTCAGTGTCTGAGTCGTATTTTGCCTTGATCCGAAACTACTACCGGTTTGGCTGGCTGATCCCTTATCTGTTCGGTGCTTCTCCGGCGTTGTGTGGCTCATTCCTGAAAAAAGACGGCGCTAAGCTCGATTTTCAAAAGACAGGTAAAGGCACCTATTTCCTGCCGAAGTCTACCGCACTGCGTCTGAGCGATCTGGGGTATACCAATCATGCCCAGAGTGCACTGAAGATTGGCTTTAATCATCTGGCTCAGTATCTGGACGGTTTACAGAAAGCGATCCATACCCCGTCTGAAGAATTTGCCGATATCGGCGTTAACGTCGACGGTCAATTGCGCCAGCTGAATACCAATGTGCTGCAGATTGAAAACGAGCTTTATGCGCCGATCCGTCCCAAGCGAGTGACCAACAGCGGCGAGAAACCGTCTGAAGCCCTTGAGCGGGGTGGTGTGGAGTACATTGAAGTGCGTTCACTGGATGTCAACCCATTCAGCCCGATAGGTATCACCTCTGAACAGGTCCGCTTTTTGGATCTCTTCCTGACCTGGGCGGTCTTGTCGCCGTCTGATGATATGGATGATGCCGAACTGGCCTGCTGGCGTGACAACTGGAAGAAAGTGGTACTGCAGGGGCGGGATCCTGAGCTGCAGCTGCAAATCGGTTGCCGTGGCGAACGTTTGCCGCTGCGTGACTGGGCCTTGCGCGTCTTCTCTGAGCTGGAGCAGGTTGCTGTGGCCATGGATCAGGCTAACGGTGGCAACAGCTACCAGCAAACACTGGCAACCCTGACCGGGTGGGTCAATAATCCTGAACTGACATTGTCTGCGCAAGTCTTGCGTCACATTGAAGCCAATGAAGGCATCGGTAAGTTTGGCCTGGAATTAGCTGCAAAGCATGCCGAGTGGCTGGATAAGCAGAGTTACAGCCGGTATTCTCAGTCTGATTTTGAGTCGGAAGCGGCAGCCTCTGTGATGAAACAGCAGCAAATCGAGCAGGCTGATGAGGTGTCTTTTGAAACGTTTCTGGCTGATTATTTTGCGGATCTGCAACAAAATCCGTTTAAGAAAGCGTAACAGCAGAGATAAAAAAACGGGCAGCGACCTTGCTGCCCAATAAAATTACAATTTCGCAGGGATGACGACAGTTTGCACTGCCAGTCATAATATCAGACCTGCCGTTTTCACTTTGGTTCCAATTCAGGGAGTGAAAAATGCTTTTGGCAACAACAAAAGGGGTGGCGCTGATATTGTTGGTTTTAATAACAACCGGTTGCGCAACACCTCCGCCCCAAAATCAATCAAACTTATGTGACATTTTCCGTGAGAACCCCGACTGGTATCAGGACGCGCTCGACATGGAAAAGCGCTGGGGGACGCCCATTCAGGTTGCTATGGCCTTTGTGCGTCAGGAAAGCGCTTTCCGTCATGATGCCCGTCCTCCCCGTCCCTATGTGTGGGGCGTGATACCCTGGTTCCGCAGCAGCAGCGCCTATGGCTATGCGCAGGCACAAGATCCTGCCTGGGAAGATTACCAGCGCGCGACCGGTAGCTGGAGTTCACGTACCAGTTTTGATGATGCACTGATGTTTATCGGCTGGTATACCGATGAAACACAGCGGCAACTGGGGATATCCAAGTGGGATGCTTATAACCAGTATTTGGCCTATCATGAAGGGCGAGGTGGCTATAGCCGCGGAACTTATCGCCATAAGCCGACTCTGCTGCAAGTGTCCCGTAAAGTGGATCAGCAGGCGAAATCGTATGGCTGGCAATTGAAGCAATGCCGGCAGGAATTGGAAGATAACCGCAGCTGGTGGCCGTTCTGAGCGGAAGGGACTGCCAGGCTACGACACGACAGGCAAAGGAGAAGGACACCATGCCATTATTAGATAGTTTTACCGTCGACCATACCAAGATGCATGCACCGGCTGTGCGTGTTGCTAAAACAATGCAGACACCAAAGGGCGACACTATTACTGTGTTTGACCTGCGTTTCTGTCGCCCCAATCAGGAAATCCTCTCCGAGCGCGGTATTCACACCCTGGAGCATTTGTTTGCCGGTTTCATGCGGGCTCACCTGAACTCCGGGGCAGTGGAAATCATTGACCTGTCACCAATGGGTTGCCGTACCGGTTTTTATATGAGCTTGATCGGTGAGCCTGATGAACAGCAAGTGGCAGACAGCTGGCGTGCAGCGATGGAAGATGTGCTGAAAGTGGCTTCACAGGAGCAGATTCCTGAACTGAATGAATATCAGTGTGGTACTTACAGCATGCACTCACTGGACGAAGCCAAACAGATCGCACAGGATATTCTGGATCGCGGCATTGACGTGAATAAAAACCACGAGTTAGCTCTGCCAGACAGCATGTTGCAGGAATTGAAAGTAAAGTAAGCGTTTACTGACTTTGCATCGACACAAAAAAACCACCGGTAATGCCGGTGGTTTTTTATTGTCACCCCCAAACCACCGCCTGTGACGGCGCTGATTTAGGACGCTGGGTTAACCGGTTTTTTGCAACTGGGCCGGCAGGATTTTGACCAGTTTGATCATGTTATCGGAGATTTCCACTATCTCCATCTGATAACCGGCCACTGACACGCTAAGGATACTGTCCGGGATATCTTCCAGATGCTCCAGAATCAGGCCGTTCAGGGTTCTGGGGCCGTCAGTCGGCAAATCCCAGTTCAGGCTCTTGTTCAGCTCACGGATATTGGCTGTGCCTTCAATCAGCAAACTGCCGTCACTTTGCGGGGTGATCTCTTCGGCTAAGGTCGGAGAGATGGAGGTGGTGAATTCCCCCACTATCTCTTCCAGAATGTCTTCCAGGGTGATCAGACCCTGAATATCGCCGTATTCATCAACAATCAGGCCGATGCGCTCTTTGCGGCGCTGGAACTTCAACAGCTGGATATTGAGCGGCGTGCCTTCCGGAATGAAATACACTTTGTCAGCAGCACGCAGCAGATTTTCTTTGCTGAAATCGTTTTTATCCATCATCAGGCGGTAAGCTTCTCTGACTCGCAGCATACCAACGACTTCATCGATGTTGTCCCGATACAGGACGATTCGGCCGTGAGCGGCATGGCTGAGCTGGCGGACAATGGATTTCCAGTCGTCATTGATATTGATACCGACAATTTCATTACGCGGGACCATCAAATCTTCCACTGTGACGTTTTCCAGATCCAGAATCGATAACAACATGTCCTGGTGGCGGCGGGGGATCAGGCTGCCCGCTTCATTGACCACAGTGCGCAATTCTTCCGAACTCAGGGTGGCATCGTTCATATTGTCGACACGCATGCCGAGCAGCCGCAGGAAACTGTTGGTGATGCCGTTGACAAACCAGACCAGCGGATACAGCAGTTTCATGAGTATCCGTAACAGGATACTGCTGGAATAAGCCACTTTTTCAGGGTACAGCGCGGCCAGGGTTTTCGGTGTAACTTCGGCAAACACCAGTACAGCCATAGTCAGCGCGCCGGTGGCGATAGCCACACCCAGATCGCCGTACAGGCGCATACCTAAAATCGTCGCGATGGCAGATGCAAGGATGTTTACCAGGTTGTTGCCGATCAGAATCAGACCGATCAGACGGTCAGGTCGGTTGAGCAGTTTTTCAACCCGCTTAGCTCCGCGATGGCCCTGGCTTGCCAAGTGGCGCAGTTTGTAGCGGTTTATCGACATCATGCCGGTTTCAGAGCCGGAGAAATATCCGGAAATCAGGAGTAGTAATACCAGAAGGGAGAATAAAGCTCCCGTGGATATATCGTCCAAAAAGTCAGTTCCTTGTATCGCTGTGGATGTGTACTCTGTACTGAATATGAGTAAAGGTGTCAAGGGTGGGTTGTTAAGACGCTAAAGACCCAGCCAGGATTAATCATGCTTAAGCATGGATAGTGTTTATTAAATTGTCATTAGCTGCCAATGATGATTTCTTTGACAAAACGGCTGCCGAAGTAGGCCAGAGTCAGCAGAAAAGCGCCAATCAGGCTGAACCAGACGACTTTTTTACCCCGCCAGCCCATCCGGTAATGGCCCCAGAGCAGAACGCTGTAGACCCCCCAGGCCAGAATGGAGAGTACCGCTTTGTGTGTTTTGCCCTGGGCAAACATATCCTGCAGAAAAATAAAGCCAGTGATCAGCGTGATAGTCAGCAGTATGTGACCGACCAGAATGATTTTAAACAACTGCCGCTCAACCAGCATCAAGGGCGGCAGATTAGGGTTAAAAGCCAGTTTTTTGTGTTTGAGCTTATAATCCAGCCACGCCAGCTGAATCGCGTACAGTGTAGCGATCATCAGGGTTGAGTAGGCAAATAGCGCCAGAGAAATATGTAACAGGATTTGAGGATGCGCCTCCAGATGCGTAATGAAACCACCTGGTAACACAGCCGCCGCGGCAAGGTTAATGGCGGCAAAGCTGTAAATCACAGGCAGCAGAAACCATATTCGCATTTTGACCATGGCCAGAGTGGTGATGACGGCGATAATCAGACTGATGAGCGAGGCGACATTTAATATACTCAGATTCTGGCCGACGCCCCCCAGAATCAGATCTTTCAGGAACACCACATGCAGGATGATCGCCACTGTGGCACTGATCAGCACTGGCCGGGCTTTTATGCCATTATTATGGCTGAGCCCAGGCACAATAAATGCCAGCGCAAGCAGATAAAAACCAGCAGCAGTAAAGGCAATCAATATGTCCATAACACCTGTAAGGATCGTGAATTCGAACTGGTGAGTATACCTTGTGAACGGATAGCACGACAATGATACAAAGGGAACAATCGTGTGGGACAGAGCGCACTTTGCGGTCTGTTTCAGCAATTTCAGCAGGAATATCTGTTGGTGCTGCGCGGCAGAAATGACAAGAATTCTGTCACAGGCTGCACGTATGGCATGAAACCGGGTCACTGAATGCGGTATACTGGCACGAAATGAGTGCGTAACGAGCGAGTCACACATGTTTGACAATTTAACCGAGCGTTTGTCGTCAACGCTGAAAAATATCAGCGGCCGTGGCCGTCTGACTGAAGACAACATTAAAGATACCCTGCGTGAAGTGCGCATGGCATTGCTTGAGGCGGATGTCGCGCTGCCGGTTGTCCGTGATTTCGTCAAGCGGGTGAAAGAACGCGCTGTCGGAACTGAAGTCTCTAAGAGCCTGACGCCAGGCCAGGAATTTATCAAAATCGTTCAGGCGGAATTAGAAGCCGTCATGGGCGACACCAACGAAGCACTGGATTTAGCCAGCCAGCCACCTGCGGTCATCCTGATGGCGGGTTTGCAGGGTGCCGGTAAAACCACCAGTGTGGGTAAGCTGGGTAAACTGCTCAAAGAACGTAATAAAAAGAAGGTACTGGTTGTTTCCGCCGACGTATACCGTCCTGCCGCTATCAAGCAGCTGGAAACACTGGCTTCTGATATCGGTATTGATTTCTTTCCGTCCAGCCCGGATCAAAAACCGGTGGCGATTGCCCAGGCGGCTATCGAGCACGGTAAGCGCAAATTCTATGATGTGGTGATTGTCGATACCGCAGGCCGTCTGCATGTCGATGAAGCCATGATGGACGAAATCAAGGCCGTTCATAAAATAGCGAATCCGGTAGAAACCCTGTTTGTGGTCGATGCCATGACGGGCCAGGATGCGGCCAATACCGCCAAAGCCTTTAACGAGGCGTTACCGCTGACCGGTGTGATTCTGACCAAGGTCGACGGTGATGCCCGTGGTGGTGCTGCGCTGTCGGTGCGTCATATTACCGGTAAGCCTATCAAGTTCCTGGGTGTCGGTGAGAAGACTGATGCGCTGGAGCCTTTCCACCCTGATCGTGTGGCGTCCCGTATTCTGGGGATGGGTGATGTCCTGTCGCTGATTGAAGATCTGGAACGTAACGTTGATAAGGAAAAAGCCGAGCAGCTCGCGAAGAAATTCAAAGAGAAGAAAGGCTTTGATTTAGAAGACTTCCGTGGACAGCTTCAGCAGATGAAGAACATGGGCGGTATGATGGGCATGATGGATAAGCTGCCCGGCATGTCCCAGTTGCCCGGCAATATCAAAGACCAGGTCGATGATAAAATCTTTGTCCAGATGGAAGCTATCATTAACTCCATGACCTCAAAAGAGCGTGAGCGCCCGGAGTTGATTAAAGGTTCGCGCAAGAAACGTATTGCTGCCGGTTCCGGTACTCAGGTACAGGACGTCAACCGTTTGCTGAAGCAATTTACCCAAATGCAGAAGATGATGAAGAAAATGCAGAAGGGCGGTATGAAGAACATGATGCGCAATATGAAAGGCATGATGCCGGGTGGCGGCATGTTCCCTGGGCGCTAATTGCTTCAATTGCTTGTTTTTTGGTCTCTGCTGGTGATTTTACTGGTGAAAAAGTAGCTAAAGCAGTTGCATTCGCGGGTTGAAAGAGTAAAATTCCGAGGCTTTATTTGGCACGGGCCCCGTTTTTATGGCGGGGCCACTTTTATTTACAGTAATGCAAAGAGGACGATATGGTAACCATTCGTTTGGCACGTCACGGCGCGAAAAAGCGTCCATTTTATCACATCGTTGTTGCTGACAGCCGCGCTGCGCGCGACGGTCGTAACATCGAGCGTGTAGGTTTCTTTAACCCGCTAGCTACTGGTCAGGAAGAGCGTCTGCGTCTGGACCTGGACCGTGTAAATCACTGGGTTGGTCAAGGTGCAACTGTATCTGACCGCGCAGCTAAACTGATCAAAGACGCTGCTAAAGCAGCTGCTTAAGATTGGTTAATGGGTAGCAGAGAAGCAATGAGTTCACACAACCAAGACCAAGTTGTTGTCGGTAAAATCGGTGCCACTTACGGTATCAAAGGGTGGCTCAAAGTTTTTTCCTACACAGAACAAGCCGAGAGCATTTTCGCTTATCAGCCATGGCTGATAAAGATGAAAGGTGAATGGCAGACCTTCCATGTGGAAGCATGGAAACGTCATGGTCAGGGGTTAGTTGCCAAGTTGCAGGGTCTGGATATCCGAGAGGATGCTCAGGTCATGACCAACGCGGAGATCAACGTACCTGCTGAACAATTACCGGCGCTGTCAGATGAAGAATTCTACTGGCGCGAACTGATGGGCATGGCTGTTGTGACAACCCAAGGTTACGACCTGGGTAAAGTAACGGACATCCTGGAAACCGGTTCTAATGACGTCTTAGTGGTTAAAGCCAACCTTAAAGATGCTTTTGGACAGAAGGAACGCTTAATTCCGTTCCTCGATGAGCAGGTCATCAAGTCGATTGATCGCACTGCTCAACGGATCGAAGTTGACTGGGATCCTGGATTTTAACCCTTCAGTAAGAGCGTAAAGAACCATGCGGGTAGGAATAATTAGCCTATTCCCTGAAATGTTCCGGGCTATTACTGAGTTTGGGGTAACAGGTCAGGCGGTAAAAAAAGGCCTAGTGACTGTAGAGACGTGGAATCCCCGCGACTTTACTCACGATAAGCACCGTACGGTCGATGACCGACCTTATGGTGGCGGACCTGGTATGCTGATGATGGTGCAGCCTTTGCGCGATGCCATTCATGCTGCCAAAACGTCTGCTAAAGGCCAGGCGAAAGTGATTTACCTCTCTCCTCAGGGCCGTAAGCTCGATCAGACGGGTGTTGAGGAACTGGCACAGAACGAGAATCTGATTCTGATCTGTGGTCGGTATGAAGGGGTAGATGAGCGCATTATCCAACAAGAGGTAGACGAAGAATGGTCTATCGGGGATTTTGTGCTGACGGGTGGTGAGCTGCCAGCCATGACCTTAGTCGATGCAGTCGTGCGGTTTGTACCGGGCGTTCTGGGCGACTTTGCGTCAGCAGAAGAAGATTCTTTTGCCAATGGCTTGCTGGACTGCCCGCATTACACGCGTCCTGAAGTGTTAGATGGACAAGCCGTACCTCCGGTACTCTTGTCTGGTAACCACAAGGACATTAGCCGCTGGCGATTGAAACAATCGCTGGGCCGTACCTGGCTGAGAAGACCAGAGCTCCTGGAAAACCTAGCTCTGACTGACGATCAGGAGAGCTTGCTAGCGGAGTTTATTCGCGAACATCGGCAAGCCATGAGTTAATTTAGTATCAGTTTATTCTAGGGTATATACCAATGAGTAATATCATCAAAGCTCTTGAGCAAGAGCAAATGAAAAATGACCTGCCTGAATTCGCACCAGGTGACACTGTTGTTGTTCAGGTTAAGGTAAAAGAGGGTGACCGTGAGCGTCTGCAGGCGTTCGAAGGTGTTGTTATCGCCAAGCGTAACCGTGGTCTGCACTCTGCTTTCACTGTTCGTAAGATTTCTAACGGTGAAGGTGTTGAGCGTGCATTCCAGGCTCACTCTCCAATCGTAGACAGCATTACTGTTAAGCGTCGCGGTGCAGTACGTCGTGCCAAGTTGTACTACCTGCGTGAGCGTTCAGGTAAAGCGGCTCGTATCAAAGAGAAGCTGACCAGAAAATAAGAACGCGACACGAAAGACGCGTATTGAGAGGCCCGCCAATTTGGCGGGCCTTTTTTTTGTTGTGCACAAACCTGTAACCACAGATCGGCAGTGTACCGTCATGCCGTCTTACTCACACTGGTACTTTTGCTTCATCATCTCAATATGCTGGCTCAGCATCGCTCTCAGCACTGACAGGTCGATATCGTCCAGGCGTTTGATATACAGACAGGATTTTCCCAGCTTATGTTGGCCTAGTTGCCTGAGCTGATCCTGATGAGCGGCAAAGCCCAGCATGAAATACAGCGTTAGTTTACCTTTACGGGGTGAGAAGGCGACCATCGGCCAGCTGAAGTGCTTGCCGGCGGTGTTGCTGTAAAAGTAGGTACCAAAGCCAACCAGGCTGTCTCCCCACAGCACCGCGTCTTTACCGCTCAGCCCGCTCAAGAGTGTCAGGAGCTGACGGCTGTCTTCCTGTTGCTGGCTGTCACTGAGCCCTTCTATAAAGTCGGTGACACTGGCTTGGGTAGGACGGGTTTTGAGGATACTCACTGTATGACTCCTGAACCGGGTTGTGTGTCGAGTATATACAGGCAGAGGAAGGGAACTGAAGAAAAAAGCGTGAACGGGAGAGGGGGATAAAAAAAAACCAGCCCGGAGGCTGGTTTTCACCGAAGCACAAGATTAAGCCGTTTCCAGCTTGCCTTTGCCTTCGTTCTCTTTTTCATCCAGATCGATATCGCCTTTACCTTTTGACTTCACAATGACATACACAGTGATGCCAAGTGTCGCAATCAGGCCGATGACAGTCGAGATCATCATTGGCAGACCGAAGCCCAGTGTACTGTTGTTCAGAATAAAGGTGATCACGACTGTGGTCATGAAAATAGCCGGTACTGTGGTTACCCAATGCAGCTTGTTGTGGCGCAGCAGGTAAGCGGAAGCTGTCCACAGCATCATGACAGCTGTGGTCTGGTTAGCAAATCCGAAGTAACGCCAGATAATCCCGAAGTCGACCTGAGTCAAAATGCCACCGATAACAAACAGAGGAACAGCCATCATCAGGCGGTTACGCAGACTCTTTTGCTCCATATTGAAGTATTCAGCCAGAATCAGACGGCTTGAACGGAACGCTGTATCACCGGAGGTAATTGGCAGAATCACGACACCCAGGAAGGCGACCACACCGCCGACAACGCCCAGCAAGCCAAAGGATGCGCTGTAAACCACGTTACCCGGGCCACCGTTGGCCACTGCATCAGACAGGTTTTCCACCGAGCCGAAGAAAGACAGTGCCAGCGCACACCAGATCAAAGCAATCACGCCTTCACCTATCATGGCGCCGTAGAAAATGAAGCGGCCGTTTTTCTCATTTTCCATGCAACGCGCCATCAGTGGCGACTGAGTCGCGTGGAAGCCAGAGATAGCGCCACAGGCAATGGTGATGAACAGGGCTGGCCACAATGGCAGGTCATTCGGGTTCATGTTGGTGAACATCTGGCTGACTTCATAGTCGCCCAGCAGGGTGTATTCGCTGGAAACAGCAATAGCAGTGATCAGGCCAACCGACATGAAGATCAGCAGGAAGCCGAACAGCGGATAGAAGCGGCCGATGATCTTATCAACCGGTACTATGGTGGCGATGATGTAGTAAGCAAAGATGATAGCGACCATGGATCCCATAGAGACCGTCATGTCGGTTTGCTCGTTGACCAGGTTGGTGATCATACCTGCCGGGGCAGAAACAAAGACCACGCCGACCAGCAGCAGCAGCACAATGGCAAAGATATTCATAAAGTGTTTGGCGCCATTGCCCAGATAACGACCGGACAGCGTCGGTACTGAGGCGCCGCCATTACGCACCGATAGCATGCCTGAGAAATAGTCGTGCACGGCACCGGCAAAGATACAGCCCAGGACAATCCACAGCATGGCCGCCGGACCGTAAAGTGCGCCCATGATAGGACCAAAAATAGGGCCAACACCGGCAATGTTCAGCAGTTGTACCAGGTACACTTTTTTCTTGGACATCGGCACATAGTCAACGCCGTCCTGCATGGTGTAGGCGGGTGTCTGGCGCTTTTCGTTAATGCCGAAAAGTTTTTCAATAAAGGTACCGTAAATAAAGTAACCGCCAATCAAAGCAGCCACGCAAATCAGAAACCAGGCCATATCTGTGCCTCTCTCAGTGTAGGTAGGTTGTAGGGTTATTAAATCTTTTATCAAGGCTTGCATCTTAACCGGTTGCGGCAAAGACACACGGCCTAAAAGGCTGAGTGGCGGTATGACGTTATTGAGTGGTCGATAAAGAGGTTGAGTGGCGGCAACTGGGACTGAGCGGTTGTCTGTGAACCTGAGTGGTCAGGCGCTAAAGTGGTCATTGTTGAGCGGATAAAGCGAGGAGCAGGCAGAGCGAAATGCAACTGCCCCTGATTATTGGTCAGCTCAGCCCGTAGCGATCTTTGATTTCTTTCAGGTAACGCCGGCTGACCGGAACCTGCTGACCATGCTGGGTTGTGATTTCTGCCAGTCCGTTATCCAGCAGTTTGATCTCACGAATCGCCTGCGGGTGGACCAGATACTGGCGATGGCAGCGGATGAGCGGGGTTTTTTCTTCCAGCACTTTAAGGGTCAGTTGTGTGGTTGCCTTAGTGTCTTTGGTGACTATGTGCACACCCGATAAATCAGAATGCGCCAGTTCGATATCTGCCGGGCTGAGCAGCAAGATGCGGTTATGACCACTGCACGGAATAAGTTCGAGCATTTCGCTGATCAAAGGGGTGTAATCAGGCTGGCGCAGCTCACGCTTCAGCTTGGCCAGGGTTTTGTCGAGCCTTGCGGGTTCAACCGGTTTTAACAGGTAATCAAAGGCATTATCTTCAAACGCTTTGATGGCGTAGTCGTCATATGCCGTCACAAAAACAATTTTGGGCATAGTGTCCGGATCCAGCATGCTCAGCAGTTCGATTCCTGTGATTTGCGGCATCTGGATATCCAGAAACACCACTTCGGGCTTGAGCAGATTAATCATCTTCAACCCTTCGATAGCGTTGGCACCGCTGCCTATGATTTCGATGTCGCCGCTGTCATGCAGCAGCTCAATCAGCTCCTCACGGGCATAGGGTTCATCGTCTATGACAAGCGCCTTGATCATGGTTGTCCGTTCTCCTTTGGCAGCGTAATGGTGGCCAGTGTCCATTGATTGGCTTCCCAGCTCATCTGCAGGCCGTATTCTTTGCCATAGCGGTTTTTCAATCGTTTATCGACAATTTTCATGCCCAGACCGCTCTCTTCGCCAACGGGCTGATACAAGCCTGCATTATCGCGGACTTCTAACACAATACGCTCATCATTCTGACACGCGTTGATCGTCAGTTTACCGCTTGCCAGCAAATTAGACGTACCATGCTTGATGGCATTTTCCACCAATGGCTGCAGCGTAAACGTCGGAATAGTGATATTCAATAATGCATCATCAATGTTGACTTCAACCTGCAGCCGGTCGGCAAACCGGGCACGTTCAATTTCCAGATAGGCATGCACGTGCTGCAATTCTTCTTCCAGGGTGACAGTTTCTATATTCTGTTTCAGATTGCGCCGGAAAAACTGTGACAAATGCTGAATCAGCTGTCTGGCTTTATCAGGATCACGGCGGATAACCGCATTGATAGTGTTCAGCGCATTGAACAGAAAGTGCGGATTCACCTGTGCCTGCAACAGGCGCAGCTCTGCCTGAGTCAGCAGGGTTTGCTGGCGGTTATAGCGCCCTGTCAGGATCTGGTTCGACAAGAGCTTGGCAATGCCTTCTCCCAGCGTCAGATTGATGGTGGAAAACAGCTTATGCTTGGGCTCATAGAGTTTAATGGTACCTATCACCTCATGGTTGCCGCCAATTAAGGGGATCACCAGCGCAGAGCCTAATTTGCACTTGTCGTAGAGTGAGCAGCAGTAGGGCACTTCATAACCGTCGGCATAGACCAGCTCGCAGTTATCTATGGCCTGCTTAGTATGCTTGGATGAAATCGGAGTGCCAGGCAGATGGTGATCATCTCCGATACCAATGAAGGCAAGAATCTTGTCTCTGTCTGTAATCGAAACCGCACCGACCCCGGTTTCTTCGTAAACGATACGGGCGATCTGTTTGGAGTTTTCCTGATTAAACCCCTGGCTGAGTATTCCCACAGATCGCTGGGCTATTTTCAGTGCCCGGCTGGAAAACGCGGCGGAGTATTTTTCATAAATGGTTTTTTTATCGCGGATAATGCTCATGAACAGGGCGGCGCCCACTGAGTTGGCGATGACCATAGGCAGGGCAATGGCACTGACCAGGCTGTAGGCTTTATCAAAAGGCTCGGCCACCGCCAGGATGATCAGCATCTGCAGGATCTCCGCAACCAGGGTAATGGCGAACACTGTCAGCGGCCGGAAAATCGCATCAAAGTTACTGCGGCGGACAAAATAGCTGTGCATGATGCCGCCGATCAGCCCTTCAACCGTGGTGGAGATGGCACAGGCGACATCAGTAAATCCGCCCATGCTGTAGCGGTGCATACCGCCGGTCAAACCTACGGCAAAGCCGACCACCGGGCCGCCCAGCAGCCCTCCCATGACAGCACCGATTGCCCGGGTATTGGCAATGGCATCTTCTATGTGGAGTCCAAAATAAGTGCCTAAAATACAGAAAAGAGAAAACAGCACATAGCAGGCAAAACGTTGTGATAAACGGCCAGATACCGTAGTAATAGGCATAAACAGCGGTGTCTTGCTTAACAGGTAAGCCAAAACCAGGTAAACACTAAGCTGTTGCAGCAGAGACAGGATGAGTTCCATGGCGGTATCGGAATAAGCTAAATGGATGTTTATGGTAGCTGTCTTTGCATGAAAGGCAATAATATACGTGAATGTAAATAATTATTTACGAGTGGTATTTTTTCTTTACAGGCTATTGCCCCATAAAAATCCAGTTGTTATTGTCTGTGTATTGACAGGGGAAATCCTGTTGTAACTAAAACTTTACGCCCAGGTGTGGCAAGATCAGGATGGCCCTATGCAGAAAGATGTGTTGAATAATGTCCATATTCAGGATGAACAAGTCCTTATTACGCCGCAACAGTTAAAAGATAAATTGCCTGTCAGTGAATCAGCGCTGTCTTTCATCGAACAATCGCGTAAAACCGTAGCCGACATTATCCATAAGCGGGATCACCGTTTACTGGTTGTCTGCGGCCCTTGTTCTATTCATGACGTCGAAGCGGCAAAAGATTATGCCCGCCGATTTAAAGAACTGGCTGCTGAAGTTGACGATCAGCTGTACCTTGTCATGCGAGTGTACTTTGAAAAACCGCGGACGACTGTCGGTTGGAAGGGCTTGATTAACGACCCGCATCTGGATGGCACTTTCGAGATTGAAGAAGGGTTACATATAGCACGCCAGTTACTGATCGATCTGGTGGAAATGGGTATTCCTCTGGCAACAGAAGCGCTGGATCCTATCAGCCCGCAATACATAGGCGATTTGTTCAGCTGGGCAGCCATTGGCGCGCGCACCACTGAGTCACAGACCCACCGTGAAATGGCCAGCGGTCTTTCTATGCCGGTTGGTTTCAAAAATGGCACCGATGGCAGCCTGGGAACAGCCATCAATGCCATGCAGGCGGCCGCTTCCGGCCACCGTTTCATGGGGATTAACCGGGAAGGTCAGGTGGCTTTGCTGAACACTCAGGGCAACCCGGATGGCCATGTTATTCTTCGTGGTGGTAAGCAGACCAACTACGATTCAGTGTCGGTTTCCGAATGCGAAACTGAGATGGAGTCGGCGGGTCTCAACCCGGCCTTAATGGTAGACTGTTCCCATGCCAACTCTCGCAAGGATTACCGCCGTCAGCCACTGGTTGCCGAAGATGTGATCCATCAGATCCGGGAAGGGAATCATTCCGTCATTGGCCTGATGCTGGAAAGCCATCTCAACGGCGGCAATCAGAGTGCTGATCTGGATCGCAGCGAAATGGCGTACGGCGTCTCTATCACAGACGCCTGTATTAACTGGGAAGATACCGAAAGCCTGCTGCGCCGCGCTCGTCAGGAATTAACCCCTTTCCTACAACAACGTATTAAATAATGGAATAAGAGTCGAATGGTTGCGGAACTGAGCACACTACGAGATCAAATTGATGAAGTCGATAAGCAGATGGTTGCGCTGTTGGCGCGCCGTCTGGCTTTGGTCGAAGAAGTCGGCCATGTAAAAAGCCAGCACGGTCTGCCGATTTATGCCCCGGATCGTGAAGCTGCCATGCTGGCATCACGGCGACAGGAAGCGGCAGATCAGGGCGTACCGCCCGATCTGATTGAAGATATTCTGCGCCGCACCATGCGTGAATCTTATGCCAGTGAAAATGATTCAGGTTTTAAATGTCTGAAGCCTGAATTGCGTCCGATCGTTGTCGTTGGTGGTCATGGTCAGTTGGGCCGTCTGTTCTGTCGTCTGTTTGAGCTGTCGGGTTATCAGGTACGTACCCTGGGTAGTCAGGATTGGGACAAAGCGGATGAATTGCTAAAAGATGCCGGCATGGTTGTGGTGACCGTACCGATTCATCTGACCGAACAGGTGATCCGCCGTCTGCCTAAGCTGCCGGATGATTGCATTCTGGCTGATCTGACTTCGATTAAGAGCGGACCTGTTCAGACAATGCTGGAAGCGCATCAGGGACCTGTAGTGGGGCTGCATCCCATGTTCGGACCGGATATCAGCAGCCTGGCTAAACAAGTGGTGGTTTACTGTGACGGCCGTAACCCGGAAAGCTACCAGTGGCTGCTGGAGCAGATCCAGATCTGGGGAGCAAGCCTGAACCGGATCAGTGCCATCGAACATGATCAGGGGATGACCCTGATTCAGGCACTGCGGCATTTCACGTCGTTTGTGTATGGTGTTCACCTGGCTGAAGAAGATCCGCGTCTTGATCAGCTGTTGTCGCTCAGCTCACCGATTTACCGCCTGGAATTGGCGATGGTCGGGCGGCTGTTTGCACAGGACGGGCAGCTCTATGCGGATATCATCATGTCTTCGCCACAAAATCTGGCCATGATTAAGCGTTTTCACCAGCGCTTTGGTGATGCTATCGCTATTCTGGAAAACAAAGATAAAGCCGCGTTCAAGCAGGCATTTGATCAGGTGGAAAGCTGGTTTGGTGACTACGCCGGACGCTTTTTGAAAGAAAGCCAGTCGTTGTTACGGCAGGCGAACGATGCGACTCACAGAGGTTAATTCGCTTCGTTTTTGTCTGCATAATCGTTGCTGTTAATATAAAAAGAAGGCCAGCTTTTGCTGGCCTTGCTGTGTTTATTCTTCCAGGTAATCGACTTCGGTCGGTTTGACGTTTTCGCTGGGATAACAGCCTAACACCTTGATAAATTTTGTCAGTCGTGTCAGTTCTTCGAGAGCTTGCTGCATGGCCTCGGACTTCAAATTCGTTTCAACATCGACATAGAACATTTCTTCCCATGGATTGCCGATCACGGGTCGTGACTCCAGTTTCGCCATATTGATGTTGAGGTTGCGCAGAACCAGCAGGCATTCAACCAGTGAGCCGGGTTTCTGGCCGGTCGACATGATGAGTGTGGTCTTGGCCGGGATCAGCGGCGTGACATCGACAGCTTTCCGGGCAACGACAATAAAACGGGTAAAGTTTTCCTGCTGGTTGGCAATACCGGTTTTCAGCGGGGTTAAGCCATACAGCTCACCGCTGGACGCATTGCCAATGGCGGCGACATTCGGCTGTTTGAGTTCGGCGACCTGCTGCATGGCATCGGCAGTGCTGGATGTATATTCCTGCCTGATGTCACCCATAGTGCGAAGGTACTCACTGCATTGCTGGTGGGGTTGCGGATGGGAATACAGGGTATCAATTTTATCCAGCGAGGTCGGAACGGCTGTCAGCAGACAGTGTTCAATCGGCTGGGTAATTTCGCCCACAATCGACAGACTGGTGTGCTGCAGCAAATCGTAAACTTCGTTAATCGAACCTGAGCTGGTGTTTTCAATCGGCAGGACGCCGTAGTCAGCCTGACCGGTTTCTACCACATTGACCACATCACGGAAATTGGAACAGCTCATCTCAACCAGTTTGGTTTGCTTTCGGCTGAAGTACTGACGGCTGGCCAGGTTGGAATACGATCCTTTGGCACCCAGAAAAGACACGCGAACCACAGGCTGAAGGCTGTCAGGATTGGTTAGTTTTTGCAGATAAGCCTGCTGGAAAAGCACTGAGTCTTCAATAATGGTATGAAAGATCTGAGTGACATAGTTGGCATCCAGTTGGTGTTGGTTGCCTTGATCAATCAGTCTCAGTAACAATGCTTGCTCTCTTTCCTGATCCCTGACAGGTTTGGTGGTTTTGATTTTGCTTTTGGCGACTTCCAGGCTCAGCTGACGCCGTTCTGCCAGTAGTGCCAGAATTTCATTGTCTATCCGAGTGACATGGGTTCGGATCTCGTCCAGTGAGTGATAGCTTTTGGTCATTCTGGTTTCCTGTCTGTGCGTATTTTATAGTTATGCTTACAAAAAAGCCCCCCGATTGGGAGGCTTGCTGTTCGTCTTTCGCTGCTTTCTTGCGTAACGATAGCCCCCACTTAAGGTGAGCGAAAAAAGAAGTGAAAGAAAAACAGTGCGTATTGAATCATGTGTCAGTCAGTCTCGTGAATATGCTGGCTAAATATTGTCTAGGAATCACCCTATGGCGAGTCGGTGATCTTGTCAAGAATAAAAAGCCCCGCCATGCGGCAGGGCTTGATAGGAAGGGTTCAGGCTTCGAAGTCTTCTTCTTCTGCGATTTCGGCTTCAGTCAATACAGGCTTCTGGCTGTGACTGGCTCGACGGGCTTCCGATTTGTGTGATTGCTTGCTCAGCTGTCGCTCCAGTTTCTGATACATGTCTTTAATGGCGGCGTACATGTTTTCCTGTTCAGAGGATGCCACAATGTTCCCCCCTGGAATGCCGGCTGTTGCTTCCACCTTGAAGTGCCGGTTAGGTTCTTGGCTGATAACAGCATGTTTGCCGATCAGCGGGACTTGAAAGCGCTCTAACTTACTGAATTTCTCTTCAATGCGCTCACGGATAGCAGGGGTGACATCAATGTTTTTGCCTGTGACTTCTACTTGCATAGTCTCTCTCCTGTTTTGCTACCCCTTGGTGGGTTAACTTCAGATTACTCTTCTCAAGCGTGAATAAAGTGATCTGGATCAACTTTGATAAGTAAAATAATTCACCAATTTATTTCTGTGACTTGTTCTGCTTTGTGACAAGAAAATGACTAAAAACCCCTTGTCGAGGGCATTATGAATGCGGCAGTATGGAGTGAGTTGATGACTGGCGGCCAGTGCTGCTCAGGGGTGTTTTTCGGCCTGAAGCTGAGCGTTTCGCCATGAATGATCAGGACCCACTGAAATTAGATTGAGTGCAGTCATCTGCGAGAATAAAAAACGGCAGCCAGATGGCTGCCGTTTGTCGTTTTATCTGTCTTAGGATCAAACCGGATTGAGATCAATCAGTCGCTGAGCATGTTCGGCTGGCGTTTCCAGGCCAAGTTTTTCATACGCGGTTTGCATCAGCGGCAGCGATTGACGGGCTGCTTCAGTATCCGGATACAGACGCTGAATTTGCTGGCAGCGGTTCACAGCGGCCACCCAGGCTTCACGGCGGATATAAAAGTCGGCAGCGGCTAACTCATAATTGGCCAGACGGTTTTTCAGGTAAACCAGTCTTGCTTTGGCATCTGCGGCATACTGGCTGGCCGGGTAGCGATCCAGCAGGCGCTTAAAGTCACGAAAGGCCTGGCGAGCCGGTTCCGGATCCCTGTCGTGGCGATCAATATCAAACACATCGTGCATGAAAGAACGATCCTGGGCCATGTGCGTCAGGCCACGCATATAGAGCACCCAGTCTGCTTTTTCATGGGTCGGGTTCAATCGGGTAAAGCGGTCTATGGTTGCTTCGCCGAGGGCCAAATCATCGTTCTTGTAATAAGCGTAAATCAGATCAAGCTGCACCTGCTCCGAATAAGCGCCGAACGGATAACGTGAATCCAGTGCTTCTAATCGTTCAATGGCTGTTACCCAGCTACCACTTTGTAAGGCTTGCTGAGCACTGCCGTACAGCTCAGAAGGCGGAATATCCGGTACCACTTCCTCTGTACTGGAGCAACCAGACACAATAGCGGCGGCAAGAAATGTCGTGATTATCAGGCGTTTCATTGCGGCGTCAGTTTCCTTGGTCATAATTTATTTCTGTGATCCATTACGGTCAGCGCCGTTAACAGATACAATGACAACTAATATCTGTCATTTTACGCAGCGTTTAGGCTTTAGTCTCACGCTTTTTGAAAAAGTTCTTTATGGCACAGCAAATAGAGTTAAGCAACATAGTAAACGATAGCCAGCTTGGTCAACGTCTTGATCAGGCTCTGGCTGAACTGTTTTCCGATTATTCCCGTTCGCGGATTAAAGACTGGATTCTCAATGGCAGCGTCTGCGTCAATGGCGCAGTGGTGACTAAACCCCGTCTTAAAATGATGGGCGGTGAAAAGCTCACAGTTGTGGCTGAGATTGAAGATGAGGAGCGCTGGATTGCGCAAGACATTCCGCTCAACATTGTTTATGAAGACGAGCATCTGCTGGTGATTAACAAGCCACGTGATTTTGTGGTTCACCCGGGTGCAGGCACGCCGGACGGTACTGTGCTCAATGCACTGTTACATCACTGCCCGTCTCTTGCCGAAGTGCCGCGAGCCGGTATTGTGCACCGTCTTGATAAAGACACGACGGGTCTGATGGTAGTGGCGAAAACGATTCAGGCTCAGACCCGACTGGTTCGCGCGCTGCAAAAACGCAAAATCACTCGTGAATATGAAGCGGTTGCTATGGGCAAAATGACCGGTGGTGGTGTGGTTGAAAAGCCGATTGGCCGTCACTCTACCAAGCGCACTTCAATGGCGGTACATGAGTTGGGCAAACCGGCTATCACACATTATCGTGTCGCTGAGCACTTTCGTGAGCACACCAGTCTGGTGCTGCGTCTGGAAACAGGGCGTACCCACCAGATTCGTGTTCACATGGCGTATCTTTCGCACCCTTTGGTGGGGGATACTCTGTACGGTGGTCGCCCACGCCCGCCACGCAATGCCTCTCAGGAGGTGATTCTCGCGCTTCGTGCCTTTGATCGTCAGGCTCTGCATGCTCGTATGCTGCGGCTTGATCACCCGATTACCGGTGAGTTGATGGAATGGCATGCTGAGACACCGAAAGATATGGTGGCTTTAGTCGAGACTCTGCGTCAGGACAAGCTTGACCATCCAGAGGATGATTACTGATATGTGGATTACCCCAGACTGGCCAGCGCCTGCGAATGTCAAAGCCATCAGTACCACCCGGTTCGGGGGTATCAGTCAGGGGGTCTATGCTGGCCTCAATCTGGGGGGCCATGTGGGCGATACGCCGGCGGCTGTGTCACATAATCGTCAGTGGCTGCAGCAACAACTGGGTTTGGTGCATGCGCCTGCCTGGTTGTCGCAGACCCACAGCACAATAGTACAGGCACTGCATGAGCCGCTAGTGGGTATTCCCCATGCGGATGCCAGTATTACCCGGCAGCTGGGATTAGCCTGTACTGTGATGACAGCAGATTGCTTACCTGTATTGCTGTGCGATCGTCAGGGCACTCAAGTGGGAGCCGTGCATGCCGGATGGCGAGGTTTGGCTGACGGTATTATTGAACAAACGGTGACTTGTTTTGCTCAAGCACCGGATCAATTACTGGCCTGGCTGGGACCGGCCATTGGGCCGCAAGCCTTTGAGGTCGGCGGGGAAGTCAGGGAGCAATTTCTGGCCGATGATCCGGCGGCGGAATCTGCATTCCAGCCAAAAGGTGAAAAATGGCTGGCGGATATCTATCAGTTGGCCCGATTGCGTTTACATCGTCAGGGCGTGACTCAGGTTTTCGGTGGCAGTGAGTGTACTGTCAGCGACGCTTCCCGTTTCTTTTCTTATCGCCGGGATGGTGTAACCGGACGTCAGGCCAGTTTAATCTGGCTGGAAAAATAAACCTCTGTCTTACTCTCTTTCAATGCAGCGGCCTTGAGCCGCTTGCTGATATCCCCACAATTTATGCTTGAAAAGCACAAGGCGCGCAACCATATACCAAGATAATGACAAGGTCATATCTAGAGTGGAGGACTTATGCGTCTTGACCGGTTTACAAGCAAATTTCAATTAGCGATTTCTGATGCTCAGTCGCTGGCTTTAGGACGAGACCATCAGTATATCGAACCTGTGCATTTGATGATGGCACTGATGAATCAGGACAGCAGTACCACGCGGCCGCTGCTGACTCTACTGAATGTAGATATTACCCAATTGCGTTCCAGTTTGTCTGAACAGCTCGACCGTTTACCCAAAGTCAGCGGTATCGGCGGCGATGTGCAGTTGTCCCATGGTATGGGCGTGCTGTTTAACATGTGCGATAAGCTGGCTCAGAAACGCAAAGATAAATACATCTCTTCCGAGCTGTTTATTCTGGCTGCGGTGGACGACAAAGGCCCGCTGGGCGAGCTATTGCGTAAGTTTGGTTTGAGTGCTGAAAAAGTTGAACAGGCGATTGAGAAAATCCGCGGTGGTCAGAAAGTCGATGATCCCAATGCCGAAGAAAATCGTCAGGCGCTGGAAAAGTTCACCATAGATCTGACCGAGCGCGCTGAGCAAGGCAAGCTGGATCCCGTGATCGGTCGCGATGAAGAAATCCGCCGTACTATTCAGGTCTTGCAGCGCCGCACAAAGAACAATCCGGTCCTTATCGGTGAGCCGGGGGTGGGTAAAACGGCGATTGTCGAAGGTCTTGCCCAGCGTATTGTCAATGGTGAAGTGCCTGAAGGGCTGCGCAATAAGCGTGTGCTGTCCTTGGATATGGGCGCATTGATTGCTGGTGCTAAATACCGTGGCGAGTTTGAAGAGCGCCTCAAAGCAGTATTGAACGAACTGGCTCAGGAAGAGGGCAGTGTCATCCTCTTTATTGATGAGCTGCATACCATGGTTGGTGCCGGTAAAGGTGAAGGTGCCATGGATGCGGGTAACATGCTTAAACCTGCGTTGGCCCGCGGTGAACTTCATTGTGTCGGGGCAACAACACTGGACGAGTACCGTCAGTTTATAGAAAAGGATGCTGCGCTGGAGCGCCGTTTCCAGAAAGTGCTGGTGGAAGAGCCGAACGTTGAAGATACCATCGCGATTTTACGTGGCCTGAAAGAGCGTTATGCGCTGCATCATCATGTAGAAATTACGGATCCGGCGATTGTCGCGGCGGCTAGCTTGTCGCACCGGTATATCTCTGATCGCCAGTTGCCAGATAAGGCGATTGACCTTATCGATGAGGCTGCTTCCAGTATCCGTATGCAAATTGATTCGAAGCCGGAATCTCTGGATCGCCTTGAGCGCCGAATCATTCAGCTGAAAATTGAGCAACAGGCGCTGTCGAAAGAAAGTGACGACGCCAGCCAGAAACGTCTGGCCGTGTTAAGTGAAGAGCTGGAAGGCAAAGAGAACGAGTACGCTGAACTGGAAGAAGTCTGGAAAGCAGAAAAAGCAGCGTTGTCTGGCACTCAGCATATTAAAGCGGAGCTGGAACAGGCGAGAACCGACATGGAGATTGCCCGGCGTGCGGGGGATCTGAATCGTATGTCTGAGCTGCAATACGGCAAGATACCTGAACTGGAGAAACAACTGGATCTGGCTGCCCAGGCAGAAATGCAGGAAATGAGTCTGCTGAAAAACCGCGTCACAGATGCTGAGATTGCCGAAGTGCTGTCACGTCAGACCGGTATTCCGGTATCCCGGATGCTGGAAGGCGAACGCGATAAGCTGCTGCGGATGGAAGAAGCGCTGCATCAGCGGGTCATAGGCCAGGACGAAGCTGTTAATTCAGTGGCGAATGCTATTCGTCGCAGCCGGGCAGGTTTATCTGATCCCAACCGGCCTATCGGTTCATTCCTGTTCCTGGGCCCGACAGGGGTCGGTAAAACAGAACTGTGCAAAGCGCTGGCCAACTTCATGTTTGACAGTGATGACGCCATGGTGCGTATTGATATGTCAGAGTTCATGGAGAAACACTCCGTCGCCCGGCTTGTTGGAGCACCTCCGGGTTATGTTGGCTATGAAGAGGGCGGATACCTGACTGAAGCGGTTCGCCGGCGTCCTTATTCCGTCATTCTGCTGGATGAAGTAGAAAAGGCGCATCCGGACGTGTTTAACATTCTGCTGCAAGTGCTCGATGATGGTCGCCTAACTGATGGGCAGGGCAGAACGGTCGACTTCCGTAACAGCGTCATCATCATGACATCGAATCTGGGTTCTGATCGTATTCAGGAGCATTTTGGTGAGCTTGATTATGCCGGTATCAAACATCTGGTTATGGACGTCGTGGGCCATCACTTCCGCCCTGAGTTCATTAACCGTGTCGATGAAACCGTTGTGTTCCATCCTCTGGGTGATAAGCACATCAAAGATATCGCCCGAATTCAGATTGGTCGCCTGAGTGATCGACTGGAAGAAAAAGGCTTTGAACTGAAAGTAGAAGATTCTGCGTTGGATTTGATTGCAAGCGCAGGTTTCGATCCTGTATATGGTGCTCGCCCGCTGAAACGAGCAATCCAGCAATACATTGAAAACCCATTGGCGCAGGATATCCTTTCCGGGCAATTAACGGTTGATAAGCCAATTGTGCTGGCCGCCAAGGATGAGCATATCTCTGCCAGCCAATAAAATCGTGAGACTAAAGTAAGAAAAGCCTGCTCGATTGCAGGCTTTTCTGTATTTTTTGGCTTGTGTTGGCTGTTTTTTGCTCTTAAGTGCAGGGTTTGTTCGAAATATGACCTGTTGAAATTTATTTGTGATTTTATGCTTGCCAAGGTGCGCGAACTCTCTATAATGCCGCCTCACTGACACGGAGAACGGCGCTTACAGCCAAGACCATGTCAGACGCTCTTTAACAATTTGACCATGCAATCTGTGTGGGCACTCGACAATGATACAGTCATAAAAGATTTATCAGTGAACTGAGTGACCAATTGGTAACACCC